>RDYF01000112.1 GCA_004293285.1 Verrucomicrobiota bacterium
CGTCCTGTCTTGGCTTTGGCAAAGGCTTGCTGCAGCGTCTCATTGCGCTCCAATTCTCCTTCCGCGACGGCTTTGTTGATGCGAGTCAAATCTTGATAGACGATGCGACCCGCGCCGAGGTTGAGGTGACCGACCTCGCTATTTCCCATCTGCCCTTCAGGCAAGCCAACGTCCATGCCACTGGCGGACAAACGACTCTGTGGATAGCGCTCGTAGAGAGCATCATGAAAGGGCGTCTTCGCAAGCAAGGTGGCATTGCCATCGCGCTCTGCCGTTTCTTTTCCTCCGGGATTCACACCCCATCCGTCACGAATGATCAACACCACTGGTTTCTTGGCCATAACGGCAGGGTTTGTAGCCGCCGCACCCGCGATTGTCCAACAAATTTGCCAATTCCGTGAGGCGCGAGTCCGACTCGTTTCAAATCCACTCAACCAATGAGGGCAAGACCCAATCGGCTCCATGAGCGCGCAGCGCATCGACATCAAAGGCACCGGTCGCCACGGCCAGACACTTGGCCCCCATCGCATGAGCGCAGGCGATGTCTTTGGGCGTATCGCCGATCACCAAGGTTGCTTGTGGAGAAAAAGACTTGCCGTGATGCGCCTGCGCACGCGCGAGAGCCACTGGACCGAGTCGATTGCGGTCGGCAAAATCGTCGCCATACGCTCCATAAGGAAAAAACGAATCAAGACCAAAATGGCAGGTTTTGATTTCTGCTCCACGCTTGGTGTTTCCGGTCAGTAAACCGATGGCTGTCTGTTGCTGGGCGAGATAGACGAGACTTTCGCGCACGCCATCATAGACTTTCCCTTGATACTGATCCGAGGCTAAGTTTTGCTGCAAACGCTGATGGTAGCAGTCAAAAAATGCCATCACATCCATCTGCTCAGAGGCATGACCGTAGTGATCAAGCAAATGTTTCACAATGCCCAAGTCGGTGCTACCCGCTAAATCCAAGGTGGGTGCAGGCGCACCAAAGTACGCCTCTGCCGCCTGCTGGAGCGCCGCCATCCCAGCACCACCCGTGTCAACGAGGGTGCCGTCGATGTCGTATAGCACCAACTCAAATGAGCAGTCGTGAATTCTCATCGATGATCTCAACTCGGTTCGGCGTCTTGCTCAGCATGCTCTTGTTCTGCGGAGTCATGATCGTCCTCGTCGTGGAAATCTTCGTCATCCACATCCTCGTCATCGTGATCATCTTCTTCCAACAATTCACCATGGAACAAGTGGAACTTGCGCTTGCGCTGGCCTTGAGGCAGCGGCGAAAGGGTCATGGCAATCACTCGACCACCCAAACGCGGTGCCTGATCGACGTGCGACATGGTCTTGAGGTCTTCGATGATGCGCTGCATTGCAACGAAGCCGAGATCTTTGTGCGCATTTTCCCGACCTTTGAACTGAATCACCACGCGCACCTTGTGACCGGTATCGAGGAAGCCCTCGACACGACCCATCTTGATATTGTAGTCGTGCTGACCCGTGCCCACGCGAAGCTTGATCTCCTTCATCCGTGTCGCGGATTTCGACTTCTGCTTCTTCAGCTTAGCTTGTTCATACTTGAACTTGCCGTAGTCGATGATCTTGCAAACGGGCGGATCCGCCTGAGCGGCGATTTCGACGAGGTCAAGCCCCACCGATTGCGCTTTGGCGAGCGCATCACGCGCCGTCATCACTCCGAGCTGCTGGCCATCGGGCCCCACCACGCGCACCTTCGGTGCACGAATGCGGTCGTTGACACGTGTCTGATCGCGGTTGCCCATGCGTCCGCCCTTCGATTGGTTGTTTTTCGTTTGCTTGCTTATGGCTTTAGTCCTCCAGTAGGTTCATGCTGCGTCCACGTGAGTCGTTCGGTAAAAAACAACGGTAGGGACGAGAATCGTATCGATGTTCATCAGCTGCGGGCATTGGCGTCGGCAGGGTCATAACACAAAATTCATCGCAACCATCTTGGCTGCGACATCGTGCGGGGAGTTGGAACAGTGGACCAGAATCATCGAAGAAAACTTTGACCAGTCACGCCAGCGGCGTCACACACGGTCTTCGGACATGAGACATAGCGAATTTCCTCTGAGGCGCAACAAAAATCGACAAAGAGCTAGGTTTTTTCTTCTTTCCCCATGGCAAAGTTTGCCTTTTCTCTCATCTCGGGTAACTTGACTGCGCATCATTGACACTTTTTATGAGCCAAATCATCGTACCTACCATCAGCAGCGGCACCGCCGGACCTCTCGGAGTTCTTCATCTTCCTCGCCTGTGGCAAAAAGCCTCACTGGAAGCCGCCGGCAAACTTCATCCCGATTACCCCGGCTGTGGCATGGGCTATGACCAAATGGTGCTCGATGGCCTCGGTCTAGACCGCGGCGCTTTCCTCGCTTTCATCGCCACGAAGCCCACGTATGTGCAAACCGAAGCCTGGGTCCAGGCAAATGCTACGAAGCTCACCGCAGAAGCGATCGCCACGCTGAACGCCGCCATCACCGGATACATTCACGCCGATGAAACTCGTGCGGCCATTTGCCAAGCGGTCGGTCGCGATGACGACGGCAGCATCCGCGATGCCATCAATCTGAACAATCTTGATGACTGGAATTCGTTCCACGCGCAAGAGTTGGCTTAATCTTCCTCCATCCACCACGCGGTGTTCTCGTGCATCGCGTGGTTTTTTGACTTCTGACTCACCTTCCCTGATGCGCTTGTGGTTATTGGGCTCCGTGCTACTGAGTCTGACGGCATGTCAGTGGTCGAAGCCGCCCGAAGAACGGTCGCTGCGACTGCTGCGCTTAGTCGACCTCGCGCAGCATGATCCGGAACTCGTGATTGATCTGCAATACAAGCACTCGCACAACCTCGCCGGACGCCCGCTCTATCATCCGGATTTTCCTGCTTTGTTGCACGAAGGCACAGCGAAGCGTCTAAAAAAAGCCCATCGCATCCTCCGCAAGCAAGGCCTGCGATTGGTCGTTTGGGACGCCTATCGACCACAAGAAACCCAGTGGGCCCTCTGGCATGCCAGCGGACACAATGAAACATTTGTGGCCAATCCGCATAAGAACCCATCGCTGCATACCCATGCTTGCGCCGTGGATGTGACCTTGGTTCATCTCGATGGCTCACCCGCTGCCGTTGCCACGGGCTTTGATGATTTTTCGGCCCAAGCCGCCAGCGATTTCCCTCATCCCGACCCCCAAGTCCGCGCAAACAGGGAAAAACTCCAGCGCGCCATGTGGGCTGCTGGATTTGGCACTCTGCCTCACGAGTGGTGGCATTTCATGGACAAGGACTATCGAGAAATTTCTGTCATCGACACTTCGCACTTGCCCGCGCGTTTGCAATCGATGATTTCTTCCATGTCTCGATGAATCTTTTTCCCATTCGTTGCTTTCTGTGGTCTTGGAGTTTATGTCTCGGGACATTCGTGCATGCGGCAGATGTCACCCCGTTGATTCCTACCTATCTCGGCAATTTCCAGCGCAATTTTTATGGCAATCAAGCACCCGAAAAACTGCGCATTCTCTGGCGCACTCCGCTAGGCACGGGGGAAACGTTTTTCAAAGAACGCATCAATCGCATGTCGGGCGCTGGCTGGACAGGACAACCTCTGCTGTTCCGCGAAAATGGCAAACTGGTGCTCATTCAGGTGTCGCTCGATCACCACTTGCGCAAGATCGATGCTAGCAATGGTACAGTTCTTTGGCAAGTGAAGCTCGGAGACTCGATCAAGGGAACGCCGACTTACTTCGATCGCGGACATGGCGATGAAGCCACACGGCGCGTGCTCATTACTGGCTCTCGACACGGCTTCGGCATCGATCTGCGCCGCGATCCCGCCTGGTCGCTGCGCGGCTTATCTTTTGATGACGGTCGTGAGTTTTGGCGGCACAATACCGTCCTTACGGATTCAAATAGCCGCGATTGCGATGCATCGGCGATCATCATCGGACAACGCGCCGCTGTGCCTCTCGAAAATGGCAAGTTTCTGCTATTGTCGCCGGATCCTCTGAAATCCCGACCTTTCGAGCAATGGCGTTTGCCTCAGGTCGACGCCACCAGCATGCTCTATCAAAAAAAGGATCTCGCCAGCCACGGCGCGGAGCTATCCTGCGAATCATCGCCCACTCTCATCAATGACATCGCCTATGTCGCCGCCGGCTGCGGACGCATTTATGCCAAGTCGACGAAGAGTCGTTTCACCCACGCGACGATCGATGTCGGCGGTGATCTGGAGAGCACCATGCCACTCACGCACGACGGCTGCTTACTGCTCGGAATCGAAAAACAATTCATCCCCGGACCGGGCGGAGTCTTGAAAATCGACCCCAAGCGCAAAGGGCGCGACGCCTTGGTCTGGTTCCTGCCCTGGGACGATGCAACTTTTTATGAATGGCAAGGCGGAATCGTCGGCTCCGTCACCTGCAACGATGCCTACGGCCCCAGCGCCGCTGGAGCGGGACATCTCGCCTGCGCCGTCAGCGTCGATGGCACACTGCGGCTTTTCGACCACACTCAACTCAGTGAAAAACGCCACCCAGGCCCGATGCTGGATCTCGATCTCCCACAACCGAAAGTCCTCGATGAAATCCGCCTCCCCATGGGCACGATCTCGACCCCGATTTTTGTCAAAGACAGCATCCTCATCGGCTACGACAACGGACTCGACCTCTATCGCGTCACCGCTCAAGGCAAGCTGCAGTTGCTCGATCGCATCGTCAAAAAAATGTTCGATGCCACCCCCATTGTCTGGGACGGAAAAGCCTACATCGCCAGCCGCGATGGCTATCTCTACTGCCTCTACTAACAGAAACTCTAACATCGAAATCAAACTGATCGATGAAGCACTGAGCCCCCACCAGTTCCATTCGATGAATGCCACGTTCTACGGAGCGCTGACCCTTAAGCGGAAAAATTTCGCTCCAGTTTCTATCGGTATGCTAGATCGCCAGCGAATGGTCTTGTCGCCATCGCTGCTCTCTTGGGCGGCATTGGTCACACCGTCGGTGTGCCAACTGAGCAAATCTCCACTCCATTCGACATGATAAACCAGGCTCGGATCCGCTGAAGCGGCGAGACGCGTATGTTCGAAAACAAGAGCCGTATCGACTCGCTGTACCGCTCCTATCGCCGGCGAAGTCGAGAGCGGAGAATTTCCCGTGGCATATTCAAGCAAGTTCACCATCCCATCTCCATCTGGATCAGCAAGGTTGGCTGCAGTGGAAGTGTTATCACGACGCGAAAAACATTGCAGACGCCATGCTTCCATCGCACTCATGACATCCAGCGTGGCCGTCATGCGCGTTTCCGCAAGGGCGTTCTGGGCTGTTAATGCAATCGTGTAAATGCCTGGCGCAGGAGCTTGAATGCCGGTGCTCGCATCCGCGGGACTGGTAATGACAAGCTCAGCAGGACCTGCCATTTGTTGCCATCGCAGAACATTGGCGTTGCTTGTCGTCGCCGTAACCGTCTGCTGACTGAAGGCTGTCATCAATAACTCAGGGGATGAAAGAGCGAGGCTTGGCGCGCTATGCCCACGATAAGAAACTGTTAGCATCGGACGTTGTTCCACGTCAGCGCTATCATCCGAGCTGATGCGTGAAATGGCATTGATGTTCCCTGCTTCCGTGCTCGGAGAGCGAACCAACAAGTTGAGTGGCCGCTGCGATTGATGAGCGGTGCGGACCTGGTTGATCCATGCACTCGTAGAGGAAAAATGCAAAACACGACCGCTAACGCTCGCATCGAACCCAGCAACGCTGGAAATCGTCGGTGATGCATAGTCGCCCCCATTGATACCCCAAAGATCCGTTGTCAACGATCCCCCCGTACGCGATTTCCAAGTTGCTCCAGTACCCGCTCCATTGCTCGCGCTTCTTCCGTCGCCACTCCCCTCCATCGGTGTGTTTGTGAGTTGATGCAAGGTCAAGGCTCCCACGCTTCCCGTGCCTTTGGTAACGTCGGTCCATAGATCCAAAGAAACATCCTCAATTGTCGCATCGCTGGCCAAAGCACTGAGATCGAATGATAACAATCCACGCATCGGTTGTTGATTCCACCGACCGACAATCAAATGATCACGACCTCCCGAATTCCAGTCAACACTATCGCCGCGGATGAATGTTGCCACATGTTGATATGCATCGAAACTCTGACGAAAGGTTGCAACGAGCGGGGCATCGATCGCCACAGGAACGAAGGCCATGGTATTGGTTCCATCGACACTGGCCAAGCATTGCAATAAGTAGCTGCCGCGCTGCGAAAACCGAGCCCAGGTATTTGCAGAATCGGGTTGATCAAAAGTCACATCGCCCGGTCCGCTGAATTTGCTCCACTGTACTGTAGGAGTGAAATTGGGATCGCTACTACTGACCTCGGCCGCCACACGCAATGTGTCACTAACAGAAGTAAGTGTCACACCGGCTGCATGCGGAGAAATGATATTGACGGATGCGGTAGCTCGCGGCTCAAAGAATCTCACATAATCAAAAGAGGCGATGGAAGTGAGCCAAACATTCACATCATTGTGCGGAAATTGCCGAGCATCGATGCTTTGAACCAAGGCTCCATCGTAAAAATAACGCACTACAGTAGGAGTAAACTCACAACCAAACACATGATAATTGGCACTGAGCGATGCCGTGGTAACGGACTTTGATCCAAATGTCACGTGCGGCGCAGGCAAGTGGCGATGCAGGTTGACACCATACTTCAACGGAGTCACCGAATCATTTTCGATCGCATCCAGTTCGATCGCGACCGTATCCGTAGCCGGTCGATTGGCTTTCATCATCCAAAACGAAGTATGCCACCCCGCACCGGGCGGAACTTTCATTCGCGCTTCATAGTATCCATAGCGCATCAAACGCTTGCTGATGACACCACCCGCGCTGTAATTGAAAGTGCCCGTCACCTCTTTTTTGAGCAACAACTGCAATTGCCCATTGCCAACAGCCACATTGGCCGCTTTCTGCACACTCCAGTAGCGATTGTCCAAACGATAATTCCACTTAGCGGTATCCAGTGCCGTACCATTGAATTCGTCCGACCACGCCAACTTATGATCGACAATACCAGAACCCGCTATCGGCTGAACATTGCCACTGCTGGGATCTATGTCTTGAGCATGCAAGTTGAAAAAAACAACGCACATCCCCAGCAAAGCAAGAAACCAATGCGATTGGATGGATCTACAAGTCATAGGGTTTAGTCTAAGATTCACGATCTCAGACATTCAGCAATGGAAAACCACGTCATAGCCCCACCCTTAGGGGTCAGTCCTCGCATGGTAACATTTTACAGAAGATCACCGGGAATTTTTGCTGCCTTTCTTGCAGCGCTGAGACGCCATTTGCGATTGCTTCTTCTCGCGAATTGTCGCATCTCCGAGGTCCTTTGCAAACTCTTCAAGGATTTTTCAACCCAGGACTCCATTCATCTCGCCAGCGAATCACAGGTTTGCCCTGCGCATCAAATTGCATGGGCAGCCAGACGTAACGGGAATCGGCAAGGTTCCATTGTTTCCATCGATCTGCCATGAACACAAATGCATCCATTTTTCCTGGGACGCGAAAAATATGAGTCCCTTGCGCATCGAAAGTGATCTCACTTGCGTCACCCACGCAAGGATTTCCCAACTCTTTCCATGGCCCAAAAGGATGGTCTGCTACGGCGGAGCGTGCAGCGTTTGGCTTCCATCCAGTGCAGTCGGAGGCGATCAAGTAGTACTTGCCGCCACGTTTGAACACAGCAGGCGCTTCCATGCTCCGATTCACAAAGACACGCGCAAACTTGCCTGCCGGTTTGAGGTAGTCGTCCGAGAGCAAGGAGACATGCATCGTCGTGTTTTCCTCTGACGCATAAAATTGATAAGCCTTGCCGTCGTCATCAACAAATAGGGTCATGTCACGAGCCATCTGACCTCCCACAAAATCGCGGGCGAGAATGCGATCTTTCTTGTCGGAGTCGGTCACATTGGTCGGCCAAATGCCGACATTGGACCGAAAACTTCCTAGATACTGAAAAGGCCCCGCAGGGGAGTCGGCGATGGCAACACCCGATTTAGCTGCCTTGTAGTCGATGCTATCGACATGCATCCACATCACAAATTTGCGGTTTTTGGCATGATAAATGACTTTAGGCCGTTCGATGACTTTATCGCAATGAAGGTCATGATCAGGTTGATCAGGCACAGCGGAGAGTACGATGCCAAGATTTTGCCAATGAATGAGATCGACCGATCGATAGCAAGAAACCCCATTGGCCACGACGCGCGTTCCTCCCCAGCTAGCATTGCAAGCAGGAACATACGTGCGACCTTCCAAAACCATTCCATACCAATAGTAGACACCCTGATGATGCAGAACCCCGCCACCATGGGCATTGATGGGGTTGCCATCGGTATCTTTCCAAACAACCCCTGGCCGAATCGTCGCGGCGGGAATCGAACCCGGACGACAGTTGATGCGATGGTGCGCGTCATGCTTCCACACACGGCAAGATTTTTCGGATATCTTGCAATTAGCAGAAGTCATGCTTGCTGTTTCCGCTTGTCGCAAAGTCGACTCACCGAGCAGCAGGCCAGGGATCAATAAAAGTGGCAGTAACCCATCCCTCACAAGGTTGGTGAGATAAGTTCGAAAGACACCTCGCGATGAAAAGAAGTTCCACATGCGCATAACAGCATAAACCATCGATCCAAAAGCAACAGCCGTTAAAAGATGCAGGTTTCCTATGACCTGCTAGAAAGCATCACCTATCCTGAGCACGGATCTGGACAAAAAGTTTTTGATGATTCAGAAGAGTTTGCGATAGCGAGACTTGCACCTCTTGCAGCTCACTATTCTGCTCAATCACGGTCTGAACCGCGCCCAAGTCCTCCGTCCAATCGGCAAGATTCGTCGATGTCCAGACTCGAAATGTCAGGCCACTCAAAGTCGCGTTGCGCCGAGTATAGTGGAATGTTCCAGTGGCTCGATCGGGAATTGCCGTAAGGGGTTGAAACGAGGGTCCTTTTTGTGGATCTTGACCGAAGGCAAATTCGGCAAAATTGCTCGCGCCATCATGATCATCGTCAGCGTTCGCGCTCCCCGCAACTTGATGCAAGCTTGCCCATGCTGCAAAAACATTGGAGGGACCATTCGTTACGGTAAGTGATCCCGAACCCGTAATGAACGGGCTGTTGGTAGAGGTATACACTCCAGGAGGTCGGGATATGCCAGCAAAGATCAACGACGATACGGTGTCTGTTCCCGAATAGTCGAGATGAAGCTTCGCACCACTCGCCACCACAACCGCCGCGCCATCTGCTAGGTTGCTGTGAGAAGTTCCATCACCAAGGATCAGCTTGCCAGCATGGATGATGGTGTTGCCATCATAACTGTTCCGCGCTGTGAGTGCCATGGTGCCGTTACCCGCCTTGATCAAATGCGATGGGGCGAGCCATGAAACATCGATATCAGATAGTGTCGCATTGACTCGCAGATCGATCGCGGCGGCGCCGTCGGCTACGTCGAAGGTATGATTCGCTCCCGCGTCCGAACGCAAGGTGAGCGAACCACTGATTTCATTTGTGCTATCGCCCGAGGAAGTGAAGCTCAACAAGCTGTCACCATTCCATTGCCAACTGCCCGAAATAGTGCCGCCTTGATGCAAGCCCACATGAGTAAAGGATCCAAAACCAATATGAGAGCCACCTTGTGCCTGAACAGAACCGCCATGGATGGTCAAATGAGAAATCGGTGTGTTCCAACCGAAGCCCGTTCCGTCGCCACCCGTAATCGCTAGCGTACCTCCCGCATTCACTGTCACCCATCCTCTCACCAAGCCACTCCCACCGCTGCCGCCATGGATTTCCACTGTCCCTTCACGAATGGTTGTTCCTCCCGTGTAGGTATTAACGGAGGTGAGCTTCATCGTTCCCTTCCCTGTTTCCATGCCGTATCGGGTGAACCCACTGCGTCCTTCAAACCGGCCGATATCGTAAGATCAGCACTCATGTCGCCAGTGATATCATCAACATCGAATACCGTGCCTTGACTCATGTTCCAAAAAGCATGATCCGCACCGCCGAGAAGAAATGCGCCTGTTGTCGAACTGCCACGCACAGCGACCGTCTGCGGCAACAAACCGCCGCCGTAATTGGCATAGTGGCCGGTGTTTTCTAACTGAACCGTTCCTCCATCGGTGAAAGTCAGATTTCCGGGTGTGAGATAATGCCCGCCGCTGCGAAGTAGCCCACTGCCTGCCACCGTGATCGCTATGCCACTTTGCTGGTTGTTGGCGGTCGATGCGACACTGCCCAAACCAATCCATGCGCGATCACCATTGACAGGAGGACCACCATTCCATCCCGATGACGAGGTATCGTTCCAATTGCCATTTCCACCAGCCCATTCGTAAGCAATCCCGTGATTGGCATAAAGAGCCACCGAATACTCTGCCACCGCTCCACCACTGGTAGCCTGCACCGCGATTCGTCGTGGTACGGCGTTCGATGCGACACGCAGCGTGCCATCCGCATCCATCGAGACACCGGAAACGGCGGGACGAATCGACCAAGTGATCGCAGCAGAAGCCATAGGTCGAAAATTCTGATCGCGCACCATCGGAACAAACAAAGATGCATTGCTACCCGACTGCGGAATTTCGACCGCATCGCTTCCTGTGAGACGCAAAAAAGAAGCAGTGGCCGTAAAGTCGCTGATCCGATTGATTTGCGCAGCGCCTCGGTGTGGTGCGCTTGTGGGCAAAGTCACACCCCAGAAATCCTTGCCGCCATTACTCGCGATCACAGAGCCGGAATTTCTCGCAAGCGATGATGTCTGCAAAAGGAAACCTGCGAGATTCCCATTCGTATTAGGATCCACGAAAAGTGGATTCTCCGTGCGATTTCCATCGATCGTCACAGGGCGAGTGACTCCACCACTAAAAGTGTTTGTCATGAAGAGCTGACGCGTGAACTCGGGACTTCGCGCCGCTCCGACAAAGATGTTATTCGTAAACAAAACAAAACTCGGATTCGATGTCCACGTCACATCCAAAGTAGCCCCTGGATTGTAGAACACATTGTTGTAAATCCTCGCAGAATTGCGGTTAGTCGCCAGAATGCCCCCATGTGTATTCCATCAAAAATCCTCCCGCATTATCATGCGTATAATTGTATTGAAAAATCGTAGCTCCACGCACGAAGCCATCATTGTCAAATGCAGTGCTATCATTGGCATTGAGAGCAGCAGTATGGTGCACATGATTGTATTGCCACAAGCCACCCACATGGCGCGTGGGCCATGCGGCAGCGATGTTGTTGTACCAATCGCTGAGATGCCCTACGTAACCAACCTCGTTGTATTCCACTAGTTCGTTGTCGGTCCCTAACATCAAGATGCCATCGCCAGAAGTCGTGAGAACCGTATTGCCACGCGCGATCACATTCGGACTACAGTTCGCGTAGTTCATCCCGCCCCCCATGTATTCCGCCTCGGCATTGAATGCGATGCCCTGACCGTAAACGTTCTTCACTGTATTGCCCTCGATCAACACGCCATCGGCTTTGCCGGGTTCGTTGATCCAAAAAAAGATACCACCGTTATTCCGACCACCATCGTTGACATTTTTGATACCGCGAACATCGCGCACCACATTGTTCAGAATCTTGATGCCGCGCAAAGTTCCACTTCCGGAGGCGTCAATGCGGATGCCTGATCGACTGCTATCATTACCCGCCCAGTTCGTAACCTCAAAACCATCGATCGTCCAATAACTCTGCGAGGAAAGCGAAATGACCGCCCAGTTGCCATTGCCATGAATGAGCGGTTTGGCCCCTTCACCATAGCTGCTCAAACGAATGGTTGCGGAACTGTCCCCTTGTCCTTGAGGGCTCAGAGTGCCAAACCAGGTTCCTCCGCGTTTGAACAAAATCTGATCCCCCGGCTGGAACACCGTCCCATTCACCTTACCCAAGCTCTGCCATGGCGCAGAGGGGCTCGTGCCATGATTCGAGTCATTCCCTGCTGGATCAACATAGTAGTCCACAGCTCGAAGCGTGCTGCTCGACAAGATGATTGCCATCAAACAAAGAAATGAGC
>RDYF01000229.1 GCA_004293285.1 Verrucomicrobiota bacterium
ACCATTCTCCTCGCGTCGTGCGCGGAATTCCGGCTGTGGGATGTTGTCTTCGATGCCTATGATTGTTGCTGCCATGATTCGTTAGTTGCTGAATTTTGCCTCTAGTGTTCGCGTTCCATAAAGCGCCTCTGCTACGCCTTTGCGCACCGCGTCTGGCATGTCTGGCATAAGCCCCGTCTTAATGCCTTGTTGAATCGCTTGTTGAAGCGCCTTTGCTTCCATGATTTGATTGATGCGGGTTGCGCTTGGGCCAGTTGGCAGATTTCCGAACTGCCTGCCCATTTCGGATGATAGGTTGGTTTGGCTCCTGGTTGCGCCTCGGATCGCGCTTGAAACCATGTCTTGCACTTCCATCGGCATGAGGGCTAATGGGGTGATCGCTTGCGGAATGACTTTTGCCAATTGATCGCCCAAGATTGGCGCGAGACTATCAAGCCCGTTGATCACAGCGGCTTTCATGCCTAGCCATAACGCTTCACCAGCAAGCCCGCCTATTGCGCCTAAAAGCTCAACATTACCCTCAACCGCGTCCTTGATAGCGACACCAAGCGTATTGCCTGCCTGCGTGAATCGCTCTTGGAGTTGCGGGAGGAAATTACTGGTCGCGTCCAAGGCGGACTTCAACCCCTCGTTCATGCCTGTCCCGAAGGCGACTTGGAGTTGTGTGACGGCCGCCCCTGCTTGGTTGATTTTCGCGCTTGTGGTTGCGCTTCCTTTGTCGATCGCCTTGAAGAATAACCCACCCTCGCTTGTGGCTTTCACGAACGCTTGACGCACCATGTCGACGCTGATCTTACCGTCTTCCATCTCTTTCTTGAGATCCGCCATGCTGCGCCCTGTGTCCTTGGCGATCTGCGCCAAGGGGTTGAATCCAGCGTTCACGAATTGCAGTACCTCTTGCCCCATTAGGCGACCTGCTGCGGTTGTTTGGGCGAATGCTGTGGCGAGCGATGAAAAGCGCTCTGCGTTGCCCATGCTCACGTCACCAAGCATTTTCAAAGTTGGAACGACTGTTTCGTATGCTCCGCCAAATGCCAAAATTGTTTTCGCTGCGTTGGCATAGTCGGAC
>RDYF01000113.1 GCA_004293285.1 Verrucomicrobiota bacterium
GAGGATTTCGAGAATGGTGCGATCACGCAGCCCGAAGAGATTGGCGGGATTGGGCTGTGCGAGGAGGATTTCGATTTCTTGCGCGCTCAGGGTTTTGGGCAGTGTGCGTGCCTGCTTGCGCGGGAGGTCGAGATCGGAGGCGGGGTTAGCGGGAATGAGGTTCTGGCGGCAAAGTGCTGCGAAAAAGCGCCGGATGCAGCCGAGTCGAGCGATTTGGGTGTTGATGCCCAGGGCTTTGCCACCGCGCGGGGAGCGGTAGTGGAAAAGGAATTGCTGATAGGCTTGGAGATCCTTGCGCTCCAAGTGGNGCCCAGCGATGGGTGTCGATGGAGGCGCGGGAATACGAGCGCTGGCTGAGAGTGGCGAGAAAAGTGTCGATGAAGTCACTGAGCCCGAGGGCCGCAGTGGGGATGGTGCAGGAGCTACCGCCTTTGCGGCGACCGCGCATGGCGTTGAGGTGGGGGATTCCAGTGGATTCAGGCATGATTGTCGGTGGATGGCAGTGGCTTTTGATGAATTGATTTCTGTTCAGCGATGCGAAAGCAAGCAACCGCAAAGGTGCACTCAATCAAAGCTCCCTCCTCCACACACGCTCAGAGGTTGATCGATTTTTTCTTAGCAGCCGATTGATTCGCTAGTCCAAACAATTCAATTTGATAAAGCGATTTTTTTTTCTCATAAAAATTTGCTGATTTTGAACGCTTTATGGAAGAATTTGTTTTTTCCGTAAAAAAAATAGTCGAAATGAGTTGACGAAAATTTTCAATCTGTCAGATGTGGAATTGTCGTTGGGGAAGTTTCGTATTTTGCTACTTATCAAAACCATCGCAATCGTTTTGCTAAAACGATTTTCTACCCTCTCTCAAAAAACCTAAAAATTCCCCATGAAGTCAAAACGTGCCTTTTCCGTTTTTTTGATTCTTGCTCTGGTATTTCTGATGATTTTTCTATCTCCGCACAAGTGGATGAAAGGAAATCAAGATGATTCCGCACACAATCATCCAGCAGCATCCACACTACCTCGACATCCCGGGGCGGCCCATGCTGCGGATGCGCACGCGGCGACGAAGCGATCCCCAGAGGAAGCGTCTGACAATGCCGCAGAAACTCCCCAGAAGCTCACCACTCTCCCGCAGACCTCCTCTTCCCGGCGCATCATCCCCACGGCCAAAAAGCCCATCAAAGACATTCTTGCTTCGTGGGAAATCCAATCGCCTTGGCCAGAGGGGCCGCGTCTCATGGTAGATGTGGAAAGCTCTGACACTCGCTATGTCAACTTGCGACCCAACGAACAGGGCATCATGCCGCGCCTTTATGTCAAGACTCAGGAAACCCTGCAAGTCAAGTTGAGCATGCCCGATAGCCATCCTGGTGAAACCATCTTTTTGGAATTACCGAATGGCGGCACCTTTCCTGATCAAGAGCTTAGAGGAAAAACTTTGCTCGTCAGTGATCACAAAACCATCAACTTTACCATCAACGCCTCTGCCTTACGCGGGCATTGCACCATTTCGATTCGCCAAGCCGGACATACCCGCACGCTGCCTCTCTGGGTGGGCGCTCCACTGCCCCCGCCGCGCGATGAAATCGCTGACCCGAATCGCCCGACATCCTGAAAATGGGATGCCACAAAAATTCCTCGCAAACATCATTGATGTTCCATCGCTCCAAAAAACTCTCACCATGAAATCATCGCTCCTTTCTACTTGTGCTTATCTTGCCATCTGCGGAATCAACACGATGCCGATTCTTGCTCAAATCGATTCCCGGACACCTTCAAGTGGCACATACGTTTGTGGTCCTCCGAACAACTTTCCTTCGAAAAAGCCCACAAGCTGCGACAAGCCCGAGGATTCATCCACGCCAAATCCACAAGCAACAAGTCAGATTTTTGGTCCGGGACATAGCTCCGGACCAGCGGGCCATACGAGTTCCATCGTCAGCCCAAACAATGACATCAATACCACCACCGGCGGTGTCGTAACTCAAACCACGGATCTCGTATTACCTTGCGCCACGGGCGATTTGCCGCTGGCCTTTTCTCGTTACTACCAAACTCGCGACACCACAGCAAACGGCGATCTGATGGGGCACGGGCGAACTTTCACCCACAGTCACTCCTGGACGATGTGGGCCTCGGGCTCGGGCGGAAACTCACGCAGCATTCTCATGCCGGACGGAAATACGCTCGATTTCGTGCCACACCCCGGCACCATCGCCTTCGAAGGACAAACTTCCGTCAAATACATTCCCGAGGCAAGTTTTGGCGAGCGACTCTACCAAGTCGGCACCATGTATTACCTTCTCGTCCCAGGGGGCGAGCGCTACACATTTGAAAGCGTCATTGGTGCCGATGGCGCAACGCGCTTTTTCCCGCGCAATCGACGGGACAGTAAGGGCAATTTTCATACCTACACCACTGATGCCGCCGCGCGCATTACCAAAGTCACCGACGCAGTCGGAAATTGGATCGAGATAACTTATGCGGGCGTGCCACTCGATCGCAAGCAAAACGTCGTCATCGCCACCATCACCAGCGCGCCCGTCGTCGGCTGGAATGAAATCAACGTCACCACCTCACAGCCTTTTCAGTGGGTGCAGGGCATTTCCGCCCCAGGTCTGACTTTCAGCATGAGCGAACTGGAGTTTTATGCTCCCGGCATCAATGGCGGCCCACCTGTGAAGTTGAACGGCACTCCCTACGGCAATGGTCCCGCCAGCTCCAACAGCAACCATACCTTCGACAAACTTTTCGATCAGAACACCTCCACGGGCTTCTCTTTCATCCGCCCCAGCATGGGCATTGCAGGTCTCGATCTCGGCACGGGCAACGCTTCTCATGTTGCCAAAATCCGCTACTTCATTTCGAGCTACAACGCCAATCGACTCAATTCCTACATCGGCCACCAATTTGTCGGTCGCATTTCCACACCACAAATCATCACCACGCTCACCCAAGTGACGAGCTCCCACGGTGACACCGTGCAATACAACTACGACAGCTACACCGATCCGTCGATTCACCAAGAGCATCTCGTGCTCAAGAACATCGATTACATCAAAGACACCAATGGCGATGGCACGGATGATCTCACCGCCGATGCTGAAATCACTTGGACGACATCACTCCAGGGATACGCACCACACATCGAACGCATGATTGAGCCGCGCAAAACCGGCAACAATCCCGACATGGCATTCGAATATCTACCCATCAGCATCGCCCCCGCAAAGGGCATGCCCTTCCGCGTTAAAGATGGCGCCACGGGCAATTCCCTTTTCTTGATGGAACATCAGAGCACTCGCCGCTACTATTTTGCCGATGGTGGCATCCAGACGATCGCCAATACGGCCGCTTATTTCCTACCCGGTTCCTCCACCGATGCCGAAGGAAATGTGACCACCTACACATGGGATCAGAGCCACTTTCTTAGTTCAAAAACCACCGCTGCGGGCACGACTCAATACACCCACAACTACATGGGGCAGCCACTCACCATCACTCACCCCAACGGGCTCACCGAGTCCTGCACCTATGACGTTCAAGGTCGCTTGCTGACCAAAGCACTCTCAGCCCCCGGCTACCCC
This sequence comes from Verrucomicrobiota bacterium, assembly GCA_004293285.1. Classification (GTDB taxonomy): domain Bacteria; phylum Verrucomicrobiota; class Verrucomicrobiia; order Verrucomicrobiales; family Akkermansiaceae; genus UBA956. The sequence goes on from RDYF01000113.1 coordinate 3,589, forward strand.
ACGCGCACCACCACGTTCACGCGCAATGCACAGGGAAAAATCACCAAAATGACCTACCCCGATGGCACCTTTGAAAACTACACCTACAATGCGCTCGGGCTGCTCGTCTCAGTCCGCGAAAAAAATGGCTCTTTCACCGTCCACGCCTACGATACCACCATCGGCTCGCCCACCGCGGGTCTTCGCCTCTCCACCACCCGCGGCCTAGCCTCAGCCACCTCCACCACCGGCGGGGAAACAGAATCATTCACTTGGACTGGTGCCAATGAGCCCTACGGCGTGCCCGCACGCCTTCTAGAGTCAGCGACCGATGAGCGCGGACGAGTTACCAGCTACCGCTACGATGCCCAAGGACGTCTGATTCAAACCACTTATCCCGACAACTCCTTCACCCAGGTCAATTATGATTTCTTTGGCAACAAAGTCACCGAATTCAACGGAACATCGGTTCAATACTGGACCTACGATACATTCCGCCGCCCGCTCACCCATACCGATCCAAACGGCGGCGTGACGAGCTACGACTACGGTCTCAATGGCTCATCCTGTACCTGCTACGGCGCAGGAGCTCCCACCCTCATCACCAGCCCCACAGGACGCAAAACACGGCGTCTTTACGACAAAAATGGACGCGTTACTCAAGAAACCCGCGCCTTCGGCACCGCTTCCGCTGCCACCACCCTCACCACCTATGATGCGCTCGGGCGAACGACGAGCACCACCGATCCCGATGGCATCGTCACAAGCTACACCTACGACAGCGTCGGCAACAGAACCTCTTCTTCAACACAGCTCACAGGGAACTCGGCACTCACCACTTCATCCACCTACACCCCCTTCGGTGAGACCCTCACCACCACCGCCCACGGCAATCGCACCACCAGCATCACCTATGATGCCGCAGGGCGCACTCTCACCAACACCGATCCTCTCGGCCTCATCAATGCCGTAACCTACGATGCTGCCGGACGCACCGCTACCCAGACACGTGGCCACGGCACAGCCCTCGCGGCCACCACCAGCTATACCTACGATCTCCTTGATCGCGTCATCAGCGTGACCCACCCCGGCGGTGCTACCACCTCCCAAACTTACCATCCCGGCGGAGCCATTCACACCCGCACCAATGAGACGGGCAACACCTGGACCAGCAACGATGCCCTCGAAACATGGACAGATAGCGCAGGCAACTCATGGACCACATTTGCCGCGACCACCACCGATCCTCTCGGAAAAGTCAGCAAATCCTACTCCGGCCCCATCGCCGGAGGCGATCACGCCACCCGCAGCGTAACCGCCGCAGGGCGCATCACCGAGACCATCCACATCGGCCTGACCTCCACCCAAATCAGTGGCTTAGTATCCGCAACATCCGGCCTCGCCGCCGACCCCAGCGTCGTCGTTCAAACACGCAACGCCGAAGGCGAAACCATCCTCACCGCAGTTGATCCCAGCGGGCTCAACCTCCGCAGCGCCTTCACCTACGATGCCCTCGGTCGCCAAACCACCACAACCACCGGAGTAGGCACCGCCAAAACCCGCACCACCACCACCGCCTACAACAAACGCGGACTCCCCATCTCCACCACCGCCCCCGATGGCCGCATCACCACCCGCGCCTACGATGCCCTAGGTCGACTCCTCAGCGAGACAGATCCCAAAAACCAAACCACCAGCTACAGCTATTGGCACGATACCAGCAACATCCTCACCATCACCGATGCGCGCAACAGCGTCACCACCTTCAGCTACAATGCGCGTGGCCAACGCATCGCCAAAACCTTCCACGGCAACACCCCCGGCAGCTCCCACACCTACGACACGCTGGGCCGTATGGCAACCAACACCACCGCCAACGGCCACACCGAGACCTACACTTACGATGCCCGTGATCGCCAACTCACCGCCAACTGGGCCGCAGCTGGCAGCCTCCCCGCCATCAACGTCACCCGCAACTACGATGCCGCAGGCCTCCTCCTTAGCATCACCCAGACAGGTGCCACCAGTTCCACCCACACCTTCACCTACAACGCCCGGGGCGAAAACCTCAGCGAGACCCAAGTCCTCTTTGGAAAAACCCTCACCTTCATCCGTGGCTACGACGACGATGGCCATCTCAACTCCCTCACTCAGCCCAGCGGACGCGTGGTGACCTACTCCACCTCCGCCCGTGGCCAAATCAACGGCGTAGTCTCCGATGGGCCACCGCCCCTCGTCAGCTACACCATCGACAAAGCAGGCCGCCACACTCATGCATGGCACGAAAACGGCATCATCGAGCACCGACAATACGATGCCCTTAGCCAGCTCACCGCCATCAACATCGGCACAGCCACCCAGCCCACCGGCATCGGCGTCCACACCTACACCCACGACACCGCGGGCCGCCGCACCGGGCATAACAACGTCAACTACACCTACGACAACGCCGACCAAGTCATCGGCAGCACCGGAGCCATTGCTCGCAGCTACGCCTACGATGCCGCAGGCAACCGCACCAGCGCCACCCAATTTGGCCAAACCTTGAGCTACACCGCCAATGCGCTCAACCAATACACCGCCCTCACCAACTCCGCCGCCCCCACCTACGATGCCAGCGGCAACACCCTCACCATCAACGGTGCCGCCTACGCCTACGACCAGAAAAACCAGCTCAAATCCGTCTCCGGACTTGACAGCAACGGTGCATTCGTCACAGTAAGTTATCAATACGACTCCATGGGACGCCGCATCTCCAGCACCGTCAACAACCAAACCACCCTCTACGCCTACGATGGCTGGAACGTCGTTGAAGAGTATTCGACATCTAACTTTCAGACCTTCGACCTTAAGACTATTCTCACTTGGGGACTCGACCTGAGCGGTAGCATGCAAGGAGCTGGTGGAGTCGGCGGACTGCTCTTCACCGAAGACCTCACCACCAACACCACCTGGCACCACCATTACGATGGCAACGGCAACGTCACCCACCTGACCAACGCCAGTGGCCAAACCGTAGCCACATACACCTACGACGCCTTCGGCAACACCGTAACCGCCACCGGCACCGCAGCCGCAGCGAACAAGTATCGCTTCAGCACCAAACCCATCGACGAAACCATCGCCACCACCCCGCTGTATTACTACGGATACCGTTACTAC
>RDYF01000114.1 GCA_004293285.1 Verrucomicrobiota bacterium
GCAATTCTTCCTTGGCTTGCTCACGCAAATCACGCGGCGGCTCATAGGCAAGCAACCACTGCAACCAAACCGGCTTTCCCGTCAGTGCGGCATTGACTTGATAGACACGGTCCCATGTGGTGAGGGTCGATTGCTGCGCCGCGCCTCCGGGATCTTCGCCTTCCTGCTCCATGCCGCCGAGCAGGTAGCCCAGGGAAATGCCCACGCACCACAACAACACCAAGACGCTGGCGAGCCATGGCGAAACGCGAGTGCGAGTCAAGCGACGCCGATGTAGCCATGTGCGAAAACCATGGCTCATTCGACTTCGTATTGCACTTCCACCACCACGCGCACGACCTTCTGTTCCGGCGTCGCCTCATCGCGATCTTCCACCTGGAACCAGCCCTGCGAGGCATTGCGCAATTTTCCTAACGAAGTTTGTGAGTCTTTCGAAAATTGTTCGGCCGCGATGCGCGCATTGCGTGTCGCTTCTTGAATCATCTCGGGCTTGATTTGATTCAGTTCATGGTAGCTAAAAGTAGGAGCGGTGCGGTAGTTGAGAATCACACCGCGTTGGAGAAGTTCCGACATATCCGACTGGCATGTTTTCACGGCATCGACCCGTGCACTGCGCAGCAAGATCGATTGATAACCGACATAGCGTTCCGCCGGTGCTGGTGCATCGCGCTCGCGCTCGATCAAACTTTTGTCCGTGACCGATGGCGGTTGCACGGCAATTTCCGATTCGGCAAATCCATGCTTCTTGATCAAAAAGTCGCGCACCGACTGCGTATCATTCTTCAGCTTTTCATTCAGCTGCGCCAGATCATTCGCGCTGCATTGATAGCCGATATTCCAAATCGCAAGCGTGGCAGGAACCGAGCGCTCCGCGAGTCCTTTGACCGAAATCAAACGTTGCCCACTGTGTCGATCAGCAATCCCTTTGCCAATAAACGATCCCGCGACGGCCATGCCACAAGCGAGCACCAAAGCAGGCGCAAAAAAGCTTCTCATGACAAAGCGATAGCACAAATGAGCCAAGGTGACAATCAGAAAGCATCGCAGTCCGCATTTTCATCGATTGCTCCTCCGTGGCGGCGTCTTTCCAAGCGCCAGGCCCATGAATGAATTGTGATAGGCATAGCACTTCGGAAACGCCGCCAGGGTGCAGCAGGCATTGCTAGATCATCAAATGGAAATGCGTTGGCCCGCGATCGCAGTCCGTCTCACCAAGTGCCAAATTGCGGCGTCACGAGCGTGTGCGCGTCGGTCAACTCTAGGTCGTCGCCATGCCGAGCATGTGCGTGATGTGTGTCGCGGTAAGCTCGCCCATCGTATCGCTAAGTCCTTGGCCAAACGCACCACGTGTTCACGCGGCGCCAGCTCTTCCCGACGCATCATGCCGAGCAGAGCTTTCAGGCGCGTGCTTTCCACCCGCGCTCGACGCGCCATTTGCGAGCGCTCTTCCTCGACGTATTGCTCGATGGTCCGACGATTCAACTCGCCGAACGCCAGACGAGTGACATCACGATTCGAATCGAAATGATACGCCAAGTACGTGCGACCCGGTCCTTCGTACGATTGCTGGTCAAAGTCGATGGGCCGAACGCGGTATTGCACCTCTTCGAAGTCGGGCGTGATGTCGACCACGTAATTGATGCTGCGCATATCACCGAGCAGGCGGATGAAGCAGCGTTCATTGAACTTCGTGAACTCCTTGGCAATCCGCACGCGATTGAGCTCGGGGCTCTTCAGGTGGACTTTTTGAAACACATTGCCCGGAATGCCGGCGATGTGTTCTTCGATCAAGGTATTGCCATTGATCAGATAATTGATGCGATTCGGCGAAAGGATGTGCTCCAGCTCCAGCCCGTAAATGCGCGAGGCATCGGCTTGCTTGACGTAGAAATAATCGGAGTTGTCGTTGTAAAGATTGGTAATGCGAATGCGGAAAGGCTTGGAGTTGCCAAATTCACCAAAGTCGATGCGATCGACGCGCAAGTGTTCGTGCAAACCACTTTCACCGCCGATCTTGAGTTCGGTGTAAATGCGGATCAATCGATGGTGCAATGACTCGCGCATTTCCGGATCATACATCACCGTCATCCACAGCGTTTCATTGCCGAAAGGATCTTCGTAGGGCATCAGACCGTGGAAACGAAACATGTCGTCATAGACCACGGGGATTTCGAGCTGTCGTGCAAAGCGATGCAAGTACTGCCGCAACAACGCGGAGGGCGGATACTTGATTTTGCAGCGCGAAATCATGCGCTGGGGGATTCGTTGAGCAAGGTGCTGCGCGTGAACAAAGAAACCACGGGAATGCCGCGGGCTTCGATCGCAGCGCGTCCGCCTTCTTCGCGATCGACCAAGACCAAAGCGAAAGCGATTTTCCCGCCCGCGGCTTCGATCGCATCGATGGCCTTGAGGGTCGATCCGCCGGTGGTGATGACGTCATCGACCACAATCACGGTATTGCCTTCGTGAAAATTGCCTTCGATCTGCTTGCCGCGTCCGTGCCCCTTGGGCTCCTTGCGCACGGTGAACACTTGCAGTGGCTGCGCTGGATTTTGTCGGGCCGAAGTCATGCCGACGGCGAGCGAAATCGGGTCCGCGCCCATGGTCATGCCGCCGATGGCGTCGACATGCAGACCTTTTTCCGCAAGGTAGGCTTGCACGGTTTGCCAGCCGAGCTCGCCAACCCAGTTCGCGCCCACGGGGTCGAGCGTGGTGACGCGGCAATCGATGTAAAGATCGCTGGTTTTTCCCGAGGCGAGCGTGAAGGTGCCGGTGCGGACGGATTTTTCGAGCAAAAGCTGACGGAGAGCGGTCGCGGACATGCGACGATGCTAGACGATGTCCGCAACAGCGGCAATCGGGAATTGGCGAAAAGGCGCGGGAAGAAGAAAAAATGGCACAATGGAAAATCTGTGCTTCATTGCGGCATGATACGAAATGTGTTTCTCGCCGCAATGGCTTTGAGTTTGGCGTCCTGCGGCGTGGCGCAAGAGTCCGTAACCAAGCCCAGCGGCTACGTGAGCGAAGCACCCTTGCCCAAGGGCTGGCCCGAGCCCGGACCGTATGGCGAGGTCGTGCGCAAAAAACTCCCCGCCTATCGTGCGGCTTTCACCACAGCGGGCGGGCGGGGTGGCTCGTTTTGGACCTTGTTCATGCACATCAAAAAGAACGATATCCCCATGACCGCACCCGTGGAAATGGCGATGAAAGCCGAGGGCGATGACATGCAAATGGCGTCGATGGCGTTTCTCTATCAGAACGACGAAGTCGGCACTCCAGGCACCAGTGGTGCGGTGGAAGTCAAAGACATCCCTGCCTCCGAGGTGCTGAGCTACGCTTGGCAAGGCGGCGATAGCGCCCAAAAAGTGAAGCTCGCCAAGACCAAGCTCGAAGAGAAACTCGCCGCAGAAAAACGCGAGGCTTCGAGCTATCGACTGCTCGGCTACAATGGCCCCGGCACGCCGAGGGAGAAGTCGACCTGGGAACTGCAAGCCATCTTGAAATGAGACCGCGCACTTTTAGCGCAGGGCATCGAGCTGCTTCTTCAGCGCTTTGACTTCTTCGATCAACTTCGGCAAGCGACGCAGCATGGCCATCACCTTGAGCTCTTGCTTCATCGGTTGCGCCGGATTGCCGAGGTAAACTTGCCCCCCTTCGAGATTGCCGGTCACGCCCGAGCGCGCGGCGAGCACAGCTTTGTCGCCCACTTCAAAATGCCCCGCGACACCCACTTGGGCGGCGCAGGTGACGTAGTTGCCGAACTTCGAGCTACCCGCAATGCCACTCAGGGCAATGATGAGACAATGCTTGCCAATCTGCACATTGTGACCAATCTGCACGAGGTTATCGATCTTCGTACCCTCACCAATCAGCGTTTTGCCAAAGCGCGCGCGGTCGATGGTGGTGTTGGCTCCGACTTCGACATCGTTGCCGATTTCGACAATGCCCACTTGGGGAATTTTCTGATGCTTGCCGCCGCTGAACTCATAGCCGTAGCCATCGGCACCAATCACACAACCAGGCTGAAGAATCACGCGATCACCGATCACGCAGCGTTCGCGGATGCTAACATTTTGGTAAATCAGGCACTGTTGACCGATGCGGACATGAGGTCCGACCACCACGTTGGGATAAATTTCCGTGCCATCGCCAATCACCGCTCCGGCCATGATGACCGCACCCGCGTGAATGCGGACTTGATCCGGATTCAGCTGTGCACTGGGATCGATGATCGCTTTCGAATCAATGCCCGGCACAAACGCATCATCCTGCTTGGCAAAATAAGAAATCACTGCCGAAAACGCCATCGTTGGATTGTCCACCTCGATCAACGCCATGCCCTGCGGCGCTTCGTCGATCTCCGACGAGATCAAACAAGCCCCAGCTTGGGATCGCGAAAATTGCTGCGCATACTTGGCATTGCCGAGGAAACTGACGTCATCCGGAGTAGCGAGGTCCAGTGAAGACATGCCAGTAAAAACGGCGTCAGGGTCGCCACAACGGAGGCGACCCTGGGTCAGAGAAACGAGTTGAGAGAGAGTGATTTCCACGATTTGATCTCAGAGATTACTCGGCTTTCGCAGGAGCTTCTTCTTCCTTGTCACCGCTATCGGCAGGAGCATCTTTGTTGAGATCTTTCAACAGCGAAGAAGTGATTTCCGTGGCGTCTTTGGTGTAGAGCAAGAAAGGAACTTGCGAAGTGCTCATGCCCGACTTGTCGAAAACGTAGTCGTAGCTTTCTGCCTTAGCACGCTCTTCGACAAGCTTGCGAATCTCATCGAGAATGCCGCGCATGCGCTGCACCATTTTCTCATTGAGCGCCTTGTCCTTGCGGCCGAGAAACTCGCGACGCTCTTTGTCGAGCTGAATGCCCTCTTGGTACTTCGCTTGATAATCTTTGTAAATTTGCGACTTCTTCTGGTCCGAGAGCGAGGGATCTTCCGACTGCTGCTTGAGAGTGCGGATGTCGCTTTCAATCTGGCGGATCGACGTCAACTTCTCGTTGTTGTCTTTTTGAATGCGAGCGCGCTCGACGTTGATTTCTTGCTGAGCGATGCCGGTTTTGTAATACTCCTTGAACAGCAAGGCCATATCGACTGTAGCAATTTTGATTTTCGTCTCTTGAGCGGAAACGGAACCGATGAGCAGCGTGGCCACGGCCACGGCGAAGAGTTGACGAATGTGAAGTGTCATAAGAAGATGGTCATTGCAACCGACGTGAAAATGCCCGAGTCGTTTGCAGGCGTCAATGATTTTCCGAGCAGCTTGGGGGAAATCTTTTGGCTCGTTCTTTTCCTCAAATCGGGGCAGCCGCACGACGGAGTCGGTCCATGATCGCGACGCCGAGACCGACTTCGCTGACGGGTTCGGCGACGATGTAGTCGAGCTCTGCCTCATCGAGTTTTCGCAGCAAATGGAACAAGCGCAAAGCCGCTTCTGGCAACTTGCCATTGCCAGGGCTCAGCGTCTCCATCGCGGCCCAGCGGTGAAGCGAGACATAGCCTTTGCCAGGCTCGCCGGTGTAGGAAAGCAGCCCGTAGCGCTTGCCCGGTTGCGGGCGAAAATCGGCGGCGTTTTCGATCAACAACAAGGGCGTGCGCGGCGCGTAGTGACTCGGCAGCATGCCGGGGGCCGTCGGCGCGGAGCCATCGCGCGGACGTTTGGGGCGCTCGACCTTACCAAAGTTTTGCAGCATTTCCTTGGTAATCGGACCAGGTCGCAGGATGGTAATGGTCGGACGCTTTTCCCCCGCGGTAAGATGAATGATGGTGCTTTCCAAGCCTTCCGAGCAAGCGCCGCCATCGACGATGAGCGGGATGCGACCTTCGAGCTCGCGCATCACTGCCCCGGCCGATGTCGGAGAAATGCGGCCAAAACGATTCGCGCTCGGCGCTGCGAGCGGTTGACCAAGTTCTTTGCTGATGGCGCGAAAAATTTTGTTCGCACTCTGACGCACGGCGACCGTGCCAAGGCCACTGGTGACCAGATCGGGGACGTCGGGATGCTTGGGCAGAACGATGGTCAGCGGACCCGGCCAAAAGGCATTGAGCAATTTTTCGACGGTCGGCTGGATGTCCTCGGGGATGACACAAACGCGTTCGAGATCGGCACGATGGGCCACATGGACGATCAGCGGATCGAAGGAGGGTCGCTCCTTGGCGCTAAAAATTTTCGCGACTGCAAGCGGATCAAAGGCATTTCCCGCAAGACCATACACGGTTTCCGTCGGCAAGGCGACCACTTCACCCGCTCGCAACAATGGCACCGCGGCTTTGACGGCATCTTGGTAATTTTCATCGGAAGCGGAAACAATGGCAGTAGAACTCACGGCCCGACTCTGCGACAAATGCTCCGACTGGGCGAGTGCAAAATGCCTGCCTCATCGGAGTAGGCAAGGATCGGGGGCGAAAAGAATTTTTCCCCGACGGTCCGCAGCCGTGAGACGCGCGATTGCTGCTGGGAAATCTTCGAACGAGTACATTCCATCGATCATTGTGCGCAGTTGGCCGCGGCGCATGAAGTCGATCAAAGTGCCATACATCTTCTCCACCTCCGCCGCTTCGGCATGCGCCAACCATTGACTCAACCAAAAGCCGGAAAAGCGCAGGCCGCGAAAAATCAGATGCTTGTTCGGGATGGTAAGGGGTCGTCGACTCATGGCGCCATAGGTCACCTGCATCGCACCATCGGCAAGCAAGTCGCACTGCCGCAGCGCACTTTCGCCGCCGACCGCATTCAGCGCGAGTTGCGCCCATCGACCTTCCGCCCGCAATGCCTCCAGCGCCTGCTGCTGGCCCTCGGCGTCATCACGAAAAATCGCATCGGCCCCGAGCGCACGAAGCTCCTCGGCAGGTTCGGGATCTCGCACGAAATTGAAAGTCCGCAGTCCGAGTGCGTGAGCGAGCTGAATCACGCATCGACCCACCGCCGAATTGGCGGCATTTTGCACCACCACATCGCCGGGTTGGAGTGCCGCGAAATCGTGAAGCATGCGCCAAGCCGTTGCGGGGTTGACCTTCAACATGGCCAATTCCGCCCATGGCAGGTCCGCGGGCACGGGCAGCAATCCATGCGCACGAAGCACCCGCTGCGACTGCCAGCCGTGAGCATAATCGAGAAAAATCACCCGCATCCCCACAGGAAAAGCGGCATCGCGCGATGCCACCACCTCCGCCACCGCCTCCGTGCCCGGCGTGGCAGGAAGTTCGGGCTTTTTGCCGTAAGTGCCCTCAATCCAATTCAAGTCCGCAGGATTGATGGGGGATGCAAGGATCTTTAAGCAAAGTTCCCCATCGGCTAGGTCCGACATTTCCTCGGTCCTCTGATACTCCAAAACGGAGAGGGGCGAGCCAAAAGAACGAATCACGAGCGCAGACATGCACGATCGATAAACTTCGTGCGGGTAGAAGAAAAGAAACATCCGGGACAGAGCAAAAATTTTTGCAAGAAAATCTTGCCAAAACGAGAAAAATTCACTTTCATCGCCGCCCCGCGACGCAAGTCGCACCACATCATTGCTCGGATGGCGGAATTGGTAGACGCGCTAGACTAAGGATCTAGTAGGGAAACCTGTGGGTGTTCGAGCCGCAAGGCTCTGGGATTTTTTTTATTGAGATAAAACGCGATCAATCCGTCGAGCCCATCGCGATCCGATCGTGCGCTCCCTGATTCGCGATGCTTCACGAAAAAAAAGCGGGAGCGCGCAAGAAACTCTTACGCCACTCCCGCTTGTGGAAAACGTCCATGGACCGCACCACTCTCAGCAGAACCAAGAACCGAGTGCGATAGGACGGAGAGACAAAGCAATCAGTGATAATTAGCCTTTTTTGGCTGATGCTTTTTTCGCAGCAGCTTTCTTGGCAGGTGCCTTTTTGGCTGGTGCTTTTTTCACAGCAGCTTTCTTGGCAGGTGCCTTTTTCGCTGGTGCTTTTTTCACAGCAGCTTTCTTGGCAGGAGCCTTCTTGGCTGGTGCTTTCTTCACGGCAGCTTTTTTGGCGGGGGCCTTTTTGGCTGGTGCTTTTTTCACAGCAGCTTTTTTCGCTGGTGCTTTCTTTGCGGCTTTCTTTGCGGCCATACTAGTATGTTGTTGTTGTTTCGGTTTTGTATTTTCCGACTGGCAACCATCTGCCAGTGGAAAGCTGGTGACTTCTCTCACGATCATTCATCGATGCGAGTGAGAAGAAGCGAAGCATGCACGATGCCTCGAAAGAAAACTTTGTTGAGAAAAACAATTCCCATGTGTCGCCATTGCTACCATGTTTTTCTTGTGGAAAGAAAAGAATGTTATTTGGTTTTAGCATGTCGGAGAACATGGTGATCACTACCTTGCGTGAAAGCAATGAAACACTTTTATGGAAAGTGATGTCATGCGTCAAGTTGAAAGTACGAAGTTTCTAGAATTGAATGAAAAAAAATTTCACTCAAAAAAGATGCTCTCTTTTGTCATGGATAAAACGCTCGCATCGCATCGCGCAACTCGGGGATCGATTGACTTGCACGATAAATTTCGTTAGATTTTTGCAAGCTCTTCATGGCGAAGTGATAAGCGCCGAGCGCTTCGAATGTTGCATTGAGTGAGCCTAGCATCGGCAATGATTTCATATCCGCTGCATGAATGTTTTCGACCAATCCCCAAGCTCCAAAAAGATTTCGTTGTTCCATTGCTTGCATCGCCGAGCGGATTTTTTGTGGATCTTTTTCCATCGTTGCCGACATCAACATGTAATGCGGATGAATGAGTGTTTGATGCGGAAGATCAACACCACTGACCAAGTAGCCAATGCCATGTCGTTGTTCCCCCGCAGACAATCCGTAGATGCCCAAACGCGAAAGCTCGCTGGGAATCTGATTTTTTTGGAGATACTCTTGTTGCTCTTGCAATAAGGTCTCGCGCACTTGTCTCCAATTGGCTCCAGAGATGGCATCGTTTCTGGATTGATCAAAATCGGCAAATAGCAGCGACTGAATTTCAGCAATGAATCCTGTGCCTTGATGCGGACGCGCTATGTCCGACATGCTGGCGATGGCCATCGGATTGCTGAGTTTGAGCATCAATAAAACCAATGCTGTTTCGCCTCCCCAGTCGCGCCAATGAAATGGGATGATGGTTTTTCCATCGTGCATGACTCCATGCGAAACATATTTTTGTCCGATGATCAGCGCATCCATTTTCACTTGGCGCGCCTGTCGGATGGCTTGCTCGCAGAGCGCTGGCTGATCGAGCATCTTTGCTGCGATGATGGCACTCAGATCGAAGAGGCTGGTATCGATGGTAGAGTACTCGGTGCCTGGATGAATTTCCAAACGACCCTCGGCATTTTTGCGAATGAAATGCGGCAACAAACCGTGAGGCCCACGTAAGGTTTGCATCACCGCATTGGTCTTGTGCCAGACGGATTGAGCAAAGTCCTGACTTACCATGCCTTCTCTCGCCGCCGCAGCGGTTGCGAGACAAAACAAACCCGTCGCTGAAACGGAATCGAATGAACCATCGTCGAGATGTGCACGGTCGCGCACAGTGCCTGTACTTTCTGACCAACAAGCCAAGGCTTTCGCATACGAAGCAAGAAAGATCCATTGATCATACGGAAGATCGGGCGTGACCATGCGCAGATCGATGCGATCGATATCGAAATCGGCACCGGGCTCGGCCACCCAGTTGAGGAACTTCACGCTCTTCAGTGCCGCCGCAGGAAGATCATAGATCTCTTCAGTGATTTGATCGTGATGCAAGGATCGACTCTGCGACCACTGGACACGACCCGATTCATCGCTCAATTCTAGTTTGATCGATCCCTTGCCACGAATCAACAAACGCAAGCCGTTGATGGTCGGCTGAAAAGGCTTTTGGATCGCTGCAGGATAACAGGCAGAAAAATCCATGTGGGATCCTTTCATTCTCGCGAGTCGTGATAATGAATGCCACATCCCCGCCCAGTCATCGAGCGTCTGTCCCAAGGTCACGCCAATCTGACCACTCTGCCATCCAATTTTTTCTTCCGCGGGACCAAGAAAACCGAAGTCCGTGCCTATGTTTGTATAAGACAAAAACGGATTCACTTGATGGCGATCTTGTCGACCATTGTGCGCGGGCTCGACGATCGTGGTGTAATCGTGCAGCGTCTGCCACAAGATGCGCGATTCCGCACGCAAGGCTGTTGCCGACAAAATCCATGCACTGAAGAGCGCGAATCGTTGGAGAAAAAATGGCATGATGAGGGGAGTTTAGTGCATCAGAAAAAAGAACATCGCGGCGATCAACAAAATCAAATCGGCCACCATTCTCAAAAAAGCAGCGGAGAGTTCTCGACGCATGCGATTGACCACATACATCAACGCGGCAGCAATCAGCATGCTCACATAAAAAGGCTGATGATGATCATGACCGGCCCGACGCATCATCAGTACGGAAAACAAGGCCAGTGCCATCAGGGGCATTGTCAATGCCCACTCTTCCGCTTCGTCATCGAGCTCTTCACTGCCATCCACCCACAAATCCACGGCCGTGATGTTGATGACGCACAACAACCCAAAGATCAGCATCTCGGGAGCGCAGAGCTTGAGAAAATTGATCGGCTGCGGCAAACCCATCAAACCCACTAAGCCCGATCCCACACCCCACGCAAAGGCATAGCCCGCGAGCAAGTTTTTCGAATAGGAAACGCGTTGGTGCTTGGGAGAAAAAAGCGAGATCGTGAAGAATAAGCCCGTCGCGAACAAAGGCAATAAGGCGGTTTGCACGATACTCCATTGCAAGGAAAAGAGCGCCATCACCACCAAACCCAACGCCGACACTCCGATGAATGCAATGATGGGTTTGGCATAGCGCTGATGAATCAAATGACGTAAAGGAAAGTCGCGATCTTGAACAATCTTCCAATCGAGCAAGCGATCGAGCGCATAGACCATCCACACCACCAAGCCCAAGGAAATGGGCAATAAGGGTTCGACGTAATTCACATTCCACATCCAAGCAAAAACGTACATCCAGACAATCGCCACAAGCGGCGCATCGAGACTGAGTACGTTCGGATACATCCACCAAGCAATGCGTGGATGAGGTGACGTGGAATCTTGCCTACTGCTCAACGGCCATTAGCATCGTTTACTGCGGGATTTCTCGCAAGTGCGATCTTTGCGGCGCGTGCGATTTCCTTGCCATCACGCTTCTCGCCCATCACGGCATTTGCCTTGGCAAGCGCGAGTTTTTTTTCCAG
>RDYF01000115.1 GCA_004293285.1 Verrucomicrobiota bacterium
CACGACAACCGTGTCGCGTCAGCGACACCGGACCGATCGCTTTGCATGCTTGCCCCCCCATCAGCCCAAACCCATCCACCACAAAACATCCCGGCCCCAGTGAGCTGCCCTCTGGTCCGGCGATCTCCGCCTTGCCGAGATTATGAATCGTGCCTTGCGCTTTTTCCTTTGAGGGCGCTGTGCATCAGCTTGGTTGATATGCCACGCCCACAAACCCCAATCATAACGAAGCATGTGAGCCGATTTTTTGGAACATACCCACTTTTCCACACCGATGCATGAATTCATACACGAAATCTTAAAGAAATTGACTCTTCTCGCATGAGAAGTTAGAGTTTGGTCAGAATAAAACTTTTATGGATAGCTTTGAATTTGGACAGAAGCAGCCAATACATATAGCAATACGGGGGCTCATCCATGATTATCCCCAAGACGAAGGTATTCTCAAAGAACTGATCCAGAATGCGGATGATGGAGGAGCCTCTGAGATCCGCTTCATTCTCGATCGCACTATTCGTCGCGAGATTGCAGGTCCACTTTTGGAATGGTCTGACTTCGCACGCGAGGCATTGATCGTTAGTAATGATTGTGCTTTTTCCGATGCTGATCTTGAGAATATCCAGCATATCAGTGATAGCGATAAGATCAGCCGTCCTGGACAAACTGGACGATATGGACGAGGATTCAATGCTGTTTACAATTTAACAGACACTCCACTTCTATTGACCGGTACAAAGCTTATGCTCTTCGATCCTTGCCGTTTTTATGTAGGTGAGAATGAGTCAGGAAAGGGATGGCAACTCACGGAAAAGGCATGGACCAAGCAGTTTCCGGATGCTCTATCGATCTTCGAATCGGCAGGTTACACAAAAGGCAGCAGAAGTCACAATGGCACCATCTTTCGCTTTCCACTCAGACAAAAGCTGAAAGGAGCGAGCCCAAAAGACCGCATTACCGAGCAGAAGTTTGCTCCAGAGACGTTTTCAAAGCTTGTTGATGGATTGGAAAAACTGGCGGACCAGATTCTTCTATACCTTAGAAACATCAAATTCATCGGCTGCTACGAGATCGACCCAGATGGTAGAATGCTTGCGCCTCTTCTTGAAATCTCCACGAATAATCCCGATGAGGTTGACGCAGGACGTAGGGTTGTCAATTCGTTCGTCGACCAATACAAAGAGTTGGATGATTTGCTCCAAGCGATTTCAGATTTGGATGACAATTGCTATGAAACCATCTACCGTCACGACATTACGAAACACCGAAAGAAAAGAGTGGATCGTTTCCAATGGCAAGTTTGTTCTGGAATTTACGCTGGCAGTGATGGCGAATTGGTGGATTGTGCGAGACGACTTAATTGTTCGCGCAACAAAGCAGTTCCGTATGCAGGAGCAGCGATTTGTCTGGAGAAAAATGGCACCAAATTACCCAAGATAGAAGGACGAGTTAGCTGTTTTTTGCCATTGTCAGGTGTACTGGGAAGCAGTGAAATCGGCTTCAGCATCAACGGAGCTTTTGATTTAGATGGTTCCCGAACAGCGATCACTAAGGAGCGTGAGGGCTCTTTCGATGCCGCAAGTGCAAGGGCTGAATGGAATGAGTTACTTGTAACCCATGCCATCGCACCCGCGTTGTCTAGGGTCATTGCATCGATTGAAATATCGGACGCTCATTCCATGCTCTTGCTTTACAGTCTATTTCCTCTGACTGACGCAACTTTCATGAAACCGTTTGAGAAACTTTCGGTGTGTTTCCTCCGGTTGATCGCGGATGAATCTGTTTTCAGAATCGCAGATGGAAGCTGTGTGCCTCTAGATGATGTCCGTTTTATAGAGTCTGAACCTTCTCTTCAAGAGGCCCTTTGCCTAGAGGAGTTTCCTATTCCTGAACCTCCGTTGCCAGATCGGCTCGTGCGTAGTTTGCAAGTGGCAGGATTGGAGTTGAACGATCTCGATGCAGAGAGTGTATATCTGCATTTCCTGCGTGAGGAGCCAGTGGAATGCTTACCACACGAATTCGAAAAGGAGTCGCTTCGTTCTGAGCAACGAGTTGCAGCAATTGTCCGTTTTTTGGCGCAGCAGGACTGGTTGGATTTTAACATGCTTCCATTGGCAATTGGTCTGGACGGGTATTTGCGTACTTTTCCACCATATGAAAGTCCGGAATTATTCATAGGCAGCGATCGGCATCACAAGATCTTCGAGCGATTTCCAGAGTGGTTCCTCGACCCCAAATTTGTTAAATCTTCGAAGATTCGTGCACTTGAGGCTGATGGATTTACAGTCATGGAATTGTCGGATGTTCTTAAAAAAATTCCTGAAGTTCTTTTCGAGGAAACATCCGGATATTCGCGCTGGGATCCTAATGGAATGGATTCTCCTAATACTCAGTGGCTAATCGTGGTGCTGGAGGAGCTATTTGATAATCTGGCCTACGCAGAGTCAGAAGAGGGAGAGAGATTACTTCAGCAAACTCCCCTCATCCCGGCTGATGACAATAAACTACATTTGCCCGGTGCCTGTTCCACCCCATTGCTAGTTGCAAACACTGAGGCGTCTTTCGCCGACTTATTATCTACTCTGGGCGTGAGGCATTTCGTTCTCCGACCTGGGCATCCCCTTACTCCGCACCTTTCACGGTTTCAAGAAGAAGTTGGTTTGCTATGGTCGTTGGACCCTTGCAACTTAATTGACAGTATTGGAGACCGCTGCAATGACATCACCGCCGATGAAAGCATCTGGAAGAACGAGAAGATGGTCTCTCGTCTGGTCGAATTTTTGTCCAAGGCTAACCTTGAGGAAGACGAGGATCTACGTGAAAGTCGTGAGAAGATCCTAAGGTCCTTGCCCATTTGGAGAGACTCTTCCAAAGTATTGGGGCCATTGGATGACAGATGTTATCTTCCAGGCCAATTCACAGCGCCTTTGCTGAAATGTTCGGCCAGAATCATGGCGGGCGAAGAACAGCTTACTCTGCTCCGTAAACTGGGTGTCTCGCCTATCACACGTTGTGAGCTTCTGTCAAAACACTACATTCCTGATCTGGGTGTGTTTACACAAGACGATTTGTTCGAACTTGCAAAGTGGCTGCGCCATGAATGGGTGCACTTGGCAGAAAAGCATGTGCACGGAGAACAGGAACTGCTTGCAAAGCTTCGTGACCGGCGCATTCTACTTGATGAACATGATAGACCTGCGCGCCCAAAAGATCTTTATCTTAGTAATGCCGCCAAACTTGCTCAAGAGGTACTGGGCAAAAATGTTCGCTGTCCTTCACCAACGAGGTACGAAGACAACCCGAAGCTTTGGACTGACTTTTTCGCAAAACTAGGTGTTCTGTCCTCGCCTTCTCCCCAGCACTTAGTGGATTTCATTGAGAAAGTGATTCACAATCATGATGGAACACTACCCGATGCTGAAAATCAGAGTAGTCTTATCAGGATACTTGGGCACGTGCGGGAGCATTGGCAGAGTCTTTACAGCCATAAAGTTAATACCCAGGAATTTGGGGAGTGTTTTTTACACGAGTTCTTAGAGAAAACGTCGTGGGTTCCCGCTTACCGAGAAGAGGGAGCAGAGAATCGTTTTGGAGCATGGAGGCAGCCCGAGGCGCGGTTGTTTCAGCCCAAGGAGTTGGTGCCATTTTCTGTGGCCGCGCGGGCAGCATCCGTTCTTCCAGTAGCTCCAAACACCAAGCATGAGTTTTCATCCCAAGCGAGAACTTTGCTTGGTGTCGTAAATTTGCCTCCTGCGGACGTCGTATGCACTCATCTTCGCAACGTAGCTGCACGTTTCGGCAATCAACCACTAGCCCCTGAGGCCTATGAACGAATGTCGAAAGTTCTTCATGAAATATTCAGGGGACTGGCAGCACTGGAGACTAAAGCTGACGAAAATGATGATGACTCACTAATGTCCAATCTTCATGATGCTTGCGCAAAACTGCGCGATGTAGCATGCCTACCGGACACGACGCTACGTTGTTTGCGGGTTCCTAGAGACGTATATCGCAGCGATGCTAAAGTCATGTCTCCCATCAAAGCTACCCTTAAAGGTAAGACCGACGATATTGATCGAGGGATGAAGCTCCTCGGCAGGTTGGAAAAACCGGGCATTGACGATATTGCGGATGCAATGGTTCGTCTCCGTGATCGAGGCACCCCTTTATCTGAGGACGAGTTTAAAGCAGTTCTCGTATGCTTGCGCTGTTTGGTCACTTTATACGCAGAGACGCCTCCCGAAGAACCTGTTCTAGTTCCTTTACCAAATTCCGAAAGGATCATGTGTGATCCGGACAAGCTTCTCTGGGTAAACGATCCTTACTTGGGCGATCAACTGCATATAGAGGTGGGCATGCGCCTTCACGAGGAAGTACCCGACCTGCTCCTTAAATACGTTTCCATTCCCTCGCTGAGTCAGGCGGAAGCTTCCGTTCAGGGAGAACTGATCAATTCTGGCGATACGATTTTGAACACTAGATGCAAAGAGATCGAAACTCTCCTTCGATCAAAACAGTTTCAAGATGGCTTAGCAAGGGTTTTAAAAACGGAGCATCGGCAACTTTCTAAGGTCAACTTGATGTGGCTTACACACACTCAAGTAATCGCTAGTTGTGACGTAGAATGTGCTTATGTGGTGAGGATGCCTTCTGGCAAGTCGATACCCTTAGGTTCAGCAAAAGCAGATATTGCTTACGTCCCAATCGGCGAAGGAGGTCGATTTTATATAGCGGAATCAGCACTCATTAACAGTCTTTTGGAATCTCATTTCGCTAGGGAACTCATGCGACAATTGGATTCGGAAGCTCCTAAGAGCTACATTGGGATCTCTGCCATTCAAACAATGCTGATGCAGTCTCCTGAATCCTTGGAACTTACTCTCGATAAGCTCCGCTTTTTGAGACTCACGGATGCGATTGCAGAGACCGAAGTCGACAATGACACAGCGTCGAGTCACTACTTTGGGGAGGAAGCGTGGGATGCTGATAATACTGAATTATCTGAGATGGTAGTCATTGGTGACTCGACGCAAGATGATGAAGATCCACAGGATGATTCAGAACTTTCGGACGAAGATGATTCAAAAGCGGAAGGCCTATCTTTGCCACATGGGCGTCCACGTAATACTGGGTGGCCCAGCTCATTTGGTAAATCAGATGGCAAAGGCCATCGACCACAAGACATGGGTAAAGGTAAAATTCCCCCATCTAAAGAAAAGACTTCTCGTCCTGCTCGAATGACCCAGGGAGGAGAGAGCACTCACACTGAGCAGAATCGAGTAAGCAAAGCCGTCAGGCAACAAGATGGGTTCTGGATTTCACGGCCCAAGACGGAGCAACAAGCAAGAGAAGAACGGGAAAAAGAAGACACCCACTATGACGAAGATGAAGATGGACGGAGTTTGAACGTCGGTAAGCTAGCCGTTGGTTGGGTGCTTCAATACGAACATTCTCAGCAACGCGAAGCAATCAGCATGGCGCACGCGAATCCGGGCTATGATGTGGAATCACGCAGCGGTCTGATGGTGGAACGCTACATTGAAGTCAAAGGAATTGACGGTGCTTGGGGGCAAAACGGGGTACCTATGTCCTCCATTCAGTTTTTCCGCGCGACAAAGCCAGAAAATCCAGTAAACGGCAATTCGTCACCTATGGGTGATAAGTTCTGGTTATACGTTGTGGAACACGTAAACGATCCGGCAAAAGTTAAAATCCACATGATTCAGAATCCAGCAGCACGGGCAACCCAGTTTCGGTTTGATTGTGGCTGGCGAAATGCCGGCAAAACCGCAGAAGGATTTAGCCCGCTTATACCGAGACGGGGGATGAAAATTCGCAAAATACTAGACGAAGGTGGATACGTGGAAGGGGAAATTACCAGAGTCGACGATAACAACTATTTAGTCGTTAGATTCGCAAATCAGATAGGTAGTACAATTGTTTATGATCCCACTCGACATCTACTTCTAGAATAATTCCAACTAAAATCCGCAGTTGTAGCAAGAAGGGGAGGAGCAAACGAGTCAATTAGCGAATGACTGAGCATTGTGAGTCGGAGCGAAGAGTCATCATTGCAAGCGCCATTCAACTCGCTCCTCGCATTCGAACATTTCTCTCTTCTGCCTGGGATTTCACGAAAAAAACAGCAAGCCCCAGAGGAATTGCTGTTTTTTTGATGATTCGCGGAATTGTCCTCTTACCAAGGCAGCGGGAACGCGCGGTTGAAGGCGAAGACGCGGTCGCGGATGGCGTGTAGCTTGGCTTCGTCATCGATCACTTGTAGCGCTTCGTGGATGAAGTCGGCCACTTGCACGATGTCGCTTTCTTTCATCCCGCGCGTGGTCACGGCGGGGTGCCGGTGTCGAACGGAATCGAGTTCTTGTTGACCGTGATGCCCGCTTCGTCAAGAGCGTGCGAGGCTTGGGTGCCGTTCAGATTTTTCGAGCGAAGATCGACCAACATGACGTGGTTGTCGGTGCCGCCGGAAACGATGCGGAACCCATGCTCGGTGAGTCGGCCCGCCATCGTTTGCGCGTTTTTCACGACTTGCTGCTGGTATTGCTTGAACTCGGGCTTCAAGGCCTCGCCAAAGCAAATCGCCTTCGCGGCAATCACGTGCATCAAGGGACCGCCCTGAATGCCGGGGAAAACTTGCGCGTCGATTTTTTTCGCGAATTCTTCTTTGCAAAGAATCACCCCACCGCGTGGACCGCGAAGCGACTTATGGGTCGTCGATGTGACAAAATCCGCATAAGGCACGGGATTCGGATGCACGCCACCCGCCACCAAGCCCGCGATGTGCGCCATGTCGACAAAAAGATAGGCACCCACTTCACGAGCGATTTTGCTCATGCGTTCGAAATCGATGATCCGCGAGTAAGCACTGGCACCGCAGGTGATCAGAGCAGGCTTCGAATCACGCGCCATTTTTTCCAACAAATCGTAATCAATGCGCTCGTCTTCTTGGCTCACGCCGTAGTGAACGACATCGTAAAACTTGCCCGAGAAATTCGCTTTGTGACCGTGAGTCAAGTGACCGCCATGCGCCAAGTCCATGGTCAAAATCCGATCGCCCGGCTTGAGCACCGAGAAATACACCGCCGTGTTCGCTTGGGAGCCAGAGTGCGGTTGCACATTCGCGTGATCGGCCCCATAGACTTCCTTCAAGCGGTCAATCGCCAACTGCTCAATGACGTCGACGTTTTCGCAACCACCATACCAACGACGACCAGGATACCCCTCGGCGTATTTGTTGGTGAGCAAAGAGCCCTGAGCCTCCATCACCGCAGGCGAGGCAAAGTTTTCCGAGGCGATCAGCTCGATGTTATTGCGCTGACGTCGCTCTTCGGCACGCATCGCGGCGAAAATTTCCGGATCGGTGACTTCGATGCGGCTTCCTGAACTTGCCTCCACGCGACCGCAATGACGACCACCGGCAAATGCCGTTTTCACAAAAGCCAATGCCATTTCCTGAGCGGTTGCCGCATCCACGGATTTAGCACCGAGGCACAGCACGTTCGAGTCATTGTGCTCACGGGTCGTCGTCGCTTCTTCGACCGAACGCACATTCGCTGCGCGGACACCGCGATAGCGATTC
>RDYF01000116.1 GCA_004293285.1 Verrucomicrobiota bacterium
TCGCGCAGCAAATCGTGGTAGGCTTTCATCAAAAGCGAGATTGATCAAGATCACAGAGGAAGACAAGCGGAAGTTGGGTCATGTCATGTCACGGCGATGAAGCTTAGGAAAGCCATGCTTCGTACGGTAGACAGAGGAGAACAGTTTCTCTCGATTCAGGGAAGCCGAGTTGACAGAATTTCAGAATTTTCTCAATGACCAGAGAAGGAGATGAATCCACATTCGGGGAACTTGAACCAAGCGAGATCGGAATGGTAGATCTCGGGATCATTGCCATGGCGAAATTCTGAAAAATTCTGAAATTCTGTCAACTCCCAGTCGCGTAGGCCCGCTGGTGTTCCGATCAGGGAAGATTCTCTCCCTCGCTTGATCGACCTAGATTTCAGGTTCCCATCCAGGTGTTGAGAATTTCCACGGCGGCGGCTTGATCGATGAGGGATTTTTGTTTTTTGGCATTTTTCCCAGCCTCGTGGAGTTTGGCGGCGGCGCTGACGGTGCTGTAGGCTTCGTCGACAAAATGCAGCGGGATCTGCGGATGGAGTGCTTGCAATTGCTCGGCAAAACGACGTGCCTTCAGCGCGGACTCGCCTTCTCGGCCATCGAGATGACAGGGCAGGCCGATGACGATGGTTTTGATTTGGCGTTGCTGAATGATCGCGCTGATGCGCGCCATGATGCCGACAGGATCCGACGCGGCGATGCCGATGCGGGCGTCGCCATAATCGATACCGAGGGCAGGATGTGGAAAATGGTCGCTCAATGGGCAGAGAGTGGCTCAGAGCAAGTGAGGTGGCAGCAGCGGCGAGAGTTTCTTGATGGCGTCGGCCTGATGGCGATTGGCGATGAGCAGCGCGTCATCGGTTTGGACGATGATCAGGTCATCGACGCCGAGCAAAGCCGTGTGACTGCCCTTGCGGGTGCTAAAGACAATGTTATTTTCCGCATCGATTTCCGAAATCGGTTGATTCGCGGAATTGTGGTCGCCGTGAGTGGGGAGATACTTAGCGATCGAGATCCAAGAGCCGACATCGTCCCAGTCAAAAGTGGCTTCGAGATTCAGCACGCGTTTCGCTTTTTCCATCAGTGCGTAGTCGATCGAGATCGGGGTCAGGGTAGGAAACTGGCTGGCGACGGTCGCCGAGAGATCGGCAGAATGGCGCAGTTCCGAGATAAAGTGAGCGAGTTGAGGGGCTTGGCGGGTGAGTTCGCCGATGACCGCGGCGATGGACCAGACAAACATGCCAGCATTCCATCGCGGAAGCGTTTTACCTCGTAGGGTTTATTCGTGCCATCGAGTCCGGTGATATTCGCGCGTTCGCCGCGTTCGATGTAACCGTAAGAAGGGCAGGGCCAAGTGGGCTTGATGCCGATGGTGATCAAGCCGTCGGACCTTTCGGCGATCGCTACAGCATCGCGCATGACTTCCTGATAGGCTTCCGTGTTGGTGATGAGCTGGTCCGAAGGCAGCACCATCATGATGGCTTCAGGGTCACGGGCGGCGATAATGCCAATGCCCAGAGCGACGGCGGGAGCGGTATCGCGTTTGGCGGGTTCGGCAATGATATTTTCCGCTGGCAGTTGAGGGGCGACCTCGCGCACTGCAGCGACCTGTTTGTCATTGGTGAGGATCAGGATATTTTCCGTAGGGACAAGGCCCTCCAAGCGGGCGATGGTTTGGGCGAGGAGAGTTCCGGTGCCGAAAAGGTCCAGCAACTGTTTCGGCCTCGAGTCGCGGCTGAGAGGCCAAAAGCGAGTGCCGGATCCGCCGGCGAGGATGAGGGCGTAGGTATGCGAGGGCTGGGACACGAACAAACCTCTAGCATCATTTGTGCGAGGGATAAAGCGAAAAGCTAGGCAAACGCATGAAAATTACTCGCCCTTCGCCGCTGCTCGTTGCTAGCGCGAAAAGGATGGTGGATAGGGATAGACTTGGCGGATGCAAGCCGTCGCCACGGTGTAGGTGATCACGCGTACGATGATTCGACGCGGTGAGCGACATCGCGATAGCCGTAATCGACCTCGTAAATTTGCTTAAAGCAATCGAGCGCCGACGAGTGATCGCCCATGTCCTCGTGAATCACGCCTTTTTCATAGAGGACTTCCTTTTTCGTATTGTCCATGGCGTGGAGTTCGGCAAGGGCATCGCCGAGCTGCTTGAGCGCCAGGTCAAACATCGACTTCGCCTTAAACGTGCGGCCGAGCAAGAGCAGCACCTTCGTGCGGATGTGCGGATTGCCTTTGGCCTGTTGCAGATGAGGGATCGCGGCGCTGAAATCGCCCGCTTGATAGAGCGCGCTGCCGAGTTCAAAGCGCAGCTGGGGGTCGGTGGGGTTTTCATCGACGCGTTGCTTCGCATTAGCGACCATTTCCGCCGTGCGGCTGTGCAGGACTTCGTCGAGCTGAGCGCGCAGTTCCGCGTTGTCGGGATCGGCCTCGACAGCAGCTTTGAGGGCGTTGATTTGATAGCTGATGAAGCGATCCGACATTTGACGAGCTTTCGTTTTCAGCGCGGCATCGCCATTGCTGAGGCTAAAGGCCCAATCATAAAAAGTCGTGGCATTTTCCCAGTCTTCCAACTGTTCAAAAATCGCCGCGAGATCCTTCGCATGGCCGAGGTGGTTCGGGTCTTGGTTGTAGCGTTCGATGAGTCGGTCGCGTTTTTCCAGCAACTGATCCTTGGTCATGCCCGCGCGGGAGGCTTGTTCCAGTTCTTGGAACTCCGATTGGTCCTTCATCAGGTCGCGCACGCTCGATTGTTCTGACCAATTTTGGCGTTGCATCGAGTGTTGAGCGGCGCAGTCCTTCGCGCCCTTGACGGCTTTGCCGTCGGTGGGATCGGCTTTGAGAATGTCGTTGTAGACATCGCCCGCGAGGTCGGCGCGGTTGCGTTCGAGATAAAACAGGGCGAGCTTGTGCATCGCCTTGGTCTGATCGGGATGTCCCTTGCGCACGGTTTCCAGGGCAAAAGCGGCGCTGTCAAAGAGATCCATCTTCACGAGGCAATCGTGCAGGAGGTCATTGAGGGCATCATTGTAAGGATCTTTTTCCAATTCCTTTTCAATGAGAGTCACCGTAGCGGCGGGGTCCTTTTTGGCAGAGCTTTGGAGTTTCATGCTCACACCACCGCCCGTTTCCAGGCCGAAGATTTTTTGCTTCTTCTTGGGGCCGCCCGAGAGAATGCCTTCGCTTTTGCGCAGCAGCTCGCGCCCCGCGAGAAAGCCGGGGTGCTCTTTCAAAATGGCTTGCAGCAGCGTAACGGCGTAGGGGTAATTTTGCACCTCTACAGCAGCAAGAGCCTTGAGCCAGTAAGGGCGCACGGTGGGAGAAAGTTCTTTGTCGGAGATTTCAGGCATGACAGTCGGTTTTTCGCAATCGGTTGACGTTCATGAAGTGTGCAAGGAATCGGCGACTTGGCAAGCCTGCGATGAGGCTTGATGCAAATTTGGCGCTAGAAGGCATTCGCGACGCGGTGAATGCGCGGTGGTGCGCCTTCTTCGAGGATGACCTCGATGACATCAAAGCGCCAAGGAAGGCGACGGGTGTGGAGCAATTTCAGCCAAGAATTGGCCCCGCGTTCGATGAGTTCTTGTTTCCTGCGATTCACGGCATCGAGCGGTCGACCGATACCTCCCGCGCGGCGCGTTTTGACTTCGATGAAAAGCAGCAATTTGCCGCGTCGGGCGACGATATCCACCTCCCCTCCTTGCGGCGCGCGGTAATTCCGATAGAGCACCTTTTCGCCTTGAGAGCGGAGCCAATGGCAAGCGACGCGTTCGCCGAAATCGCCGACTTCTTGTGGCGTCCACGAACTGCCATCAGGGTGAGTCAAATGGCAACGAGAGTTGAGCAACCGGCTGAAACGAGCGACGGTGAATGCGACAAGGTCCGTGAACATGGAGCGCATGGAGATGATCTTTCGTACCATATCCGCTGTGTCGGTCAAAGCCATATTGCGGAAATTCTTGAGCATATTGTTGCATGCTGCGATCGCGTGCGACCTTGGCGATGATGCTGGCAGCGGCGATCGAGAGCGACTTCGAATCGCCCTTGACGATGCCCTCGTGCGAGTAGGGAAAATGTTTCACCGGTAAGCCATCGATGAGACAATGGTGCACGGAGATTTGGTACTTTTCCTCCAGCGCGCGGACGGCAGCGGCCATGCCATGGTGGGTAGCGCGGAGGATGTTGAGAGAATCGATCGTCGCGGCATCGACCTCGACCTGCGCCCAGCGCACGGCGGGGTGATCGACGAGCGAAGCAAAAAGCAGTTCGCGTTTCTTCGCGGAGAGCTTTTTCGAGTCATCGAGGCCTTGTAGCGAGAAATCGGGTGGTAGAATCACCGCGGCGACCGAGACAGGACCAGCGAGAGGTCCGCGACCTGCTTCATCGATGCCGCAGACCACAGCATGGCCGAGCGATTGGGCGGCGAGTTCGTACAATAAGTCAGGCACGGCTTGAGAGATAGGGGGTCGCGGCGAAAAGTCAATCACGAGCCCTCTACTGGGCGGGGAGAGCGATGGATTTCCACAGTGCAGGCTTTACTTTTCCTCGCCAAGCGCGCAGTTTTTCGCTGCTCTTACTCACCATGTATCTCGTCACCATCGGCCTCGAAGTTCATTGCCAAGTCAATACGCGCACGAAGATGTTTTGTGCTTGTGCCACGTCGTTTGGTGATGAGCCGAATGTGAACATCTGCCCGACTTGCCTCGGCTTGCCCGGTGCCTTGCCGGTGTTGAATCGGGTGGCGATTGAAAAAACGGTGTTGGCAGGCATGTTGCTCGGCTGCACGACTCCGCCGATTTCGAAGTGGGATCGGAAAAATTACTTTTATCCCGACATGCCGAAAAACTACCAGACCACGCAGATGGACTTGCCTCTCTGCATCGGTGGTGGGGTGCCGCTGTATGATCATTGCTATCCCTCCGATGCGCAGAAGTCGATCAAGCATCCAGGCAAAGTCGTGCGACTCAATCGCATTCACCTCGAAGAAGACGTGGCGAAGTCGATGCACCTTGGGCAATCATCTTTGATCGACTTCAATCGTGCCGGCACGCCCTTGATGGAGATCGTCAGCGAGCCCGATCTGGAATCCGCTGAAGAAGCTTTTGCCTACTTGCGCAGCTTGCAAATGATCATGGTGCAAGGTGGCGTGTCTGATGCCGACATGGAAAAAGGTCAGATGCGTTGCGACGTCAACATTTCCTTGCGCAAGCATGTCGACGACCCCTTAGGTGCGAAGGTCGAGCTGAAAAACCTCAACTCCACCTCCGCGGTGCGTCGGGCGATTTTGTTTGAAATCGAGCGTCAGACCGAAGAGCTCAATGCTGGCATTGCGCAAGTGCAATCGACGCGTCGCTGGGATGACGATCGCGGCGAAACGCAGATGATGCGCACCAAAGAAGACGCGCACGATTATCGCTACTTTCCTTGCCCCGATTTGTTGCCCTTGGAAACGGCGGAGATTGTCGAAAAAATGCGCTTAGTCGTGCCCGAGCTGCCGCATGATCGAGCGGCGCGTTACCAGCGAGAATTTTCGCTGACGACCTACGATGCCAACGTGCTGTCCTCCGACTTGCCGCTGGCGCTTTACTTCGAAGCAACCTTGAGCGATGCCGTTCCGGCGAAAAAGACCGCGAACTTTTTGATCAACAACTTGCTTGGAGCCATCAACGAGCGCGGCTTGGCGATCCAAGATTGCGTCGTGACGCCCGAGCGCATGAAAGGTCTGCTCGCCTTGGTCGAAAACGGCACCCTCGCTGCGAATCAAGCGCGTGAAGTGCTCTTGGTGATGCTCGATGATCCAGAAAAATCCGCCGCCGAAGTGGCGGATGCGCTTGGCTACAAGCCGACCGATACGGGGGCGCTTGATGAGATTTGCGATCAAATCATCAGCCAGTTCCCCGACAAAGTAGCGGAAATTCAAGCGGGCAATGAAAAGATTCTCAACTTCCTCACCGGTCAAGTGATGAAAGCCTCGACCAGCAAGCCGAATCCGAAAATGGTGACGGATGTGTTGAGAGCGAAGATTTTGTCCTGATGGCGAGTTGTTGAGACAGGGCAATTTGCGGATCAATTGAAGATGCTCCCTTGGCTTGGCGCTTGGAAAGCACAGCCAAGTTTGAGAATTTCGACTGGATTTCTGATCATTTGGCGCGATGCTGCGCGCATGCATTCATTGTTTAGTCGTTTGACCACTGCTGCGGGATTCCTTGCGGCACTGCTTTTGTTAGGCTCGTGTGGCAGTAGTCCAGTGACACCGCCGACCGTCGCGGCGAAGGATTTGCCGAAGGTCTATCAAGCCAACGGGCAAGCCTATGTGCGCACGGTGCAAAGTGGCTCGGACACTTTTTCCATACAAACCGCGAGCCGCACGTTTCGTCGCGCAGGCAGTCCCGACATCGAACTCGTCGGAGCCATGCATGCGGCTGAACCGGCCTACTATCGCTCGCTGCAGCAGCGCTTGAGTCGGGCGGATTTGGTGTTGTATGAATTGGTGGTCGATGAAGAAGACGCCAATGTCGATCAAGCGGCGATGCAGCGTGCGGAGGACAAGTCGGCTTTTTCCCGCTTGGCTTCTTCGTTGGGTTTGATTTCGCAAAATCGTGGCATCGACGTGAATAAGAAAAACTTTCGTCGCTGCGACATGACCTATCAGCAAATGATTGTCCGCTTGCAGGAAGAAGCGCAACAAGGCAACTCCGAGGGAAAATCGGCCCATGCGGCGAAAAACGAGTTTGCGAAATTGGGTCGGGTTCTCAGTGGTGGTTCATGGATGATCAACGGAGTCGTCGGCCTGGTCGGCATGAACCACAGCTTGCGCGAGCGTGTGCGTTTCATGTTGGTGGCGGCATGGCAGGAGAGCGATGACGATGCCGCTTTGCATCCACGCTTGCAGCAGTTGATTTTGGAAGATCGCAATGAATTTGCTATGAACGAACTCGCGAAAGTATTGCGTCGGGAAAAGCATCAGCGCATTGCCATTTTTTACGGTGCGGCGCATTTGCCTGACATGGAAAAGCGCTTGTTGCGCATGGGCTATCGCGCTGCGGGTGCGCGACATTGGAACGATGCGGTGGTCAGTCATCCGTATTCCTCTGGCATCAGTGACGAAGAAGTGCAAGAGATGCTCGGGAAAAAGCGTTAGAACAATTCGCCTTGTCCCGGCATGAGTTTGCGAAACGAGGCAAAAGACATCGGCGGCGTTCCTTGGTGGAGCTGATGCTTGCGGCAGAGAGTTTGAAACAGGGCTTTCCACTGTCCGGCGGCGACGCCTGTGCCGCGCATGCGTGCGACGGCATCGCTGCGATTGAGAGCGCCCTCGTGCATCGCGCGGATGCGTTGAAGGATTTTCTCCTTGGCCATCGGGCGGTGTCGATCAAGCCACGAAGAAAAGACTTCGGCGACATTTCCGGGGAGTCGGACCATCGAATACGCGGCAAAGCTGGCACCGTGTGCGACGGCGGCATCGAGTAATGCGGGCAGCTCCGAATCGTTCAGTCCCGGAATCAGAGGTGCGGCGCTGATCCCTGCGGGGATGCCGTGATCTGC
>RDYF01000117.1 GCA_004293285.1 Verrucomicrobiota bacterium
GGTACAGATGAACTTAGTGCGTGGTTGAGTAAGCATGGACAGGTGGATAAAATACGAAAATCAAGGATTTGGCAAGAGAACCAGACAGATATTTGTGACGATGACGGAAAACAACAGCAAGCATCAGCAGGCGAGAGGGGAGCACAGCTTCAGCAAATCGGGATCAATGCGGTAGCGCGAGCTGGTGACTTGATCGATGGGCAAGGTGCCAAAAGTCCCGTCTTTGTAGGTCATGATGGCATTGGTCTGGCCTTCCAGCAGAGCGGTGACGGCGCCCACGGAAAACTTGTAGGCCATGATGCGGTCGTGCACCGTGGGGGAACCGCCGCGCTGGACGTGGCCTAGTACCGTAAGGCGTGCGTCCATGTTCATCGAATCCGTGAGCCAGCGTGTTAGTGGTTCCGACATCCGCGTGCCTTCGGCCACAATGGCGAGAACGTAGCTGCGACCATGTTTTTTTTCCTCCATGAGACGCGCGCCGATTTTATCGAGATCATAGGGCAGCTCAGGGATGAGACAAATTTCGGCACCGCTGGACAGCGCGGAAACCATGGCGAGGTAGCCGCAGTGGCGACCCATCACTTCAATCACAAAAGCGCGGGAAAATGATGTGGCGGTATCGCGGATCGAGTCGACCGACTGACGGATCATGTTCAGCGCGGTATCGACCCCGAGGCAGTAGTCGGTTCCTGCGATATCATTGTCGATGGTCGCCGGAATTCCCGCGAAGGGGACGCCGAAGTCCGAGTAAAATTGATTCAGCGCATTGAACGAGCCATCGCCACCGATGACGATCATTTGACCGATGCCACGGCGTTGGAGATTTTCGTAGGCTTGTTGGCGGAACTGGATGTCGAAAAATCGCTTCGAGCGCGACGAGCGCAGAAAAGTGCCCCCGCGGTGGAGAATGCCCGAGCAGCGTTCGCGATCTGCTTCGAAAATTTGATCATCGATCAGACCCCGCAGTCCGTCATAGACCAAGTAAGGGATGAAGCCTTGCTTGCGGGCGAATTCGACGCAGCACTTGATTGCTGGATTCATGCCGGCGCTATCACCGCCTGACGTCATGATTGCTATACCTTTTGCCATACCGGACCCAGAAAAGAGCTTCATTGCCTCTGATGCAAGCAGAACCCGTGCTAATCATGTCACAAAACTGCACGAAGCATGACATCGCCCCACCCAGCTGGGCCTGAACGTTGATTTTGAGGCTTGGCAATTCACGTGAGATGGGCAAGGTAGGCCGCAGATGAACGAACGCGAGATCCGTCAAATCCTCAATCACACGGGTGTGCTGCCCAGTCGTCAGTTGGGACAAAATTTTTTGACCGATGAAGCTACCGCAGCGGGGATCGTGTCGCACCTCGATCTTTCCCCGGAAGACACGGTCGTGGAAGTAGGACCTGGCACGGGAGCGCTGACACGGCATGTGGTCGGACGCGTGAAAAAATTGATCTTGGTCGAGTTCGATTCTCGGCTGGCCGCGGCGTTGCGTGAAAAATTTGCCCAAGTGCCCGAGGTCGAGGTGGTCCACCAAGACGCCGTGGAATTTGATGTGCGACGTCTTTTTGCCCATCGTCCGATCAAATTTCTCGGCAACTTGCCCTATGCGAGTGGCGGGGCGATCATGAAAAATTTCCTCTCCGTGCCGCATCCCTTCAGTCGTGCCGTGATCATGTTGCAAAAAGAAGTGATCGATCGGTTGAGTGCGCAGCCAGGCCATGCCGACTATGGTTTGTTGTCTTTGCGTGTGCAAAGTGGTTGGCATGTGAAAACCGTCATGGAAGTTCCGCCCGAGGTATTTTATCCGATTCCTCAAGTCGATTCCAGTGTCGCCTTGCTCGAACCGCGCGAAGATTTGCCGCCCTTTGATCGTCGATTGTTTGATGAACTTCTGCGTCGAGGTTTCGGTCAGCGGCGCAAACAATTGCACAAACTTTTGCCCGAAGGCAAAGATTGGGAACAACTGACAGCGCTGTTAGGTGTGGCCAAAACCGTGCGCGCGGAGGAGCTAGATTTAGCTCAATGGCTGACCATTACGCATTTTTATGACGAACATCCGCTCAAAGAAATTCCGCAAAAAGGATCGGAAATTTTTGATCTGGTCGATGATCAGGATCAAGTGATCGGTCAGGCGACGCGCGCAGAAATTCATGCAAACGATTGGAAGCATCGTGCGGTGCACGTGTTCGTCTTCAATAAGCGTCGGGATTTGTTACTACAATTGCGTTCGCGCATGAAAGACAAGCATCCTGGTGTGTGGGATTCCAGCGCTGCGGGTCATTTGGACGCGGGGGAGGGATATCAGAGTGCAGCCGTTCGCGAACTAGAAGAAGAGTTAGGCATCGCCAAAGATCAAGTAATTGAAGTCGGTAAACTTCCCCCGAGTGAAGCAACGGGGTGGGAATTCATCACACTGTATGCGGTGCAATATCAAGGAGCCTTGCGTTATCCTTGCTCGGAAGTCGAAGCGGTGCAGTGGTTTCCGCTGGAAGTCGTGGATCAGTGGATCAAAAATCGTCCGCAAGACTTTGCCAGTGGCTTCATCGAATGCTGGAAATGTTTTCGTCGGGAATCCGCTGGAACTGCGGATTAGAGCGAAAAAAAAGCATCGTATCGGGCGATACGATGCTGGTGCAAATGAGCTTCGAGATCGATGAATCAATCGATCGCTGAGCGAATTTCTTTGCGAAGTTCTTTGGCTTCGGAATTCAACTTCGCAAGAGCTTTTTCGGCTTTCGCAATTTCCGATTTGACGATGGCCAAGCGTTCCCAGAGCTTGCTAGGATTGCGAGTTTTCTTCGCGGCTTTGCCGGTTTTCTTGGCTTTCTTGCCGGTTTTTTTGGTCCAAGCAGAAAGAGTGGCGGCAGTGACGCCGAACTTTTTGATCGCAGCCGTGGCACCGCCGCGGCCCTTCTCGGTATTGTATTGTTCGATGAAGCTAAGGATATCAGCTTTCTCGGCTTCGTTATAACGTTTAATTGTCTTTTTCGCTGGCATGGTGGGCACTGATAGTTCGGATTTTCCATTGATGCAAGAATTGTTTTGTATTTTTTTTAGTAGATTCTTTAGATCGCTTGTTAGGTAGCACCTGATTCATGACAAAAACTCCTTCATTTCCTGTGTTTTCGTCATTGCCAGTCCTGCCAAAACTTGGCATAGCACGGGGGCACTCAAGCAAATTCTTATGATTGAATATACTAGCATTGTAGAAATCCGTGGTCGCGAAGTGATTGATTCTCGTGGCAATCCCACGGTGGAAGTGGATGTGACTTTGGAAGGTGGCGCGGTAGGACGTGCCGCAGTGCCGTCGGGCGCATCGACGGGTGAGCACGAGGCTTGTGAGCTGCGTGATGGCGACAAAGCGCGCTATCTCGGCAAAGGGGTGTTGAATGCGGTGACGAATGTGAACGAAAAAATCGCTCCCGCACTGTTTGGAATCGATGCGACGCAGCAGGCTTCGATCGATAAGATCATGCGCGAGCTCGATGGCAGTGCGAACAAAAAAGTATTGGGTGCCAACGCGATTTTGGGTGTATCGATGGCTGTCGCCAAAGCGGCGGCCCAGCAATTGGGTGTGCCTCTTTACAAATATCTGGGTGGACCGAACGCCAAAGTATTGCCGGTGCCGATGATGAACGTCATCAACGGTGGTGCGCATTCGGATGCACCGATTGATTTCCAAGAGTTCATGATCATGCCCGTGGGTGCTCCGACTTTCCGCGAGTCCCTGCGCTATGGTGCGGAAGTGTTTCATGCCTTGAAAAAAGTTCTGCACGACCGTGGTCTCTCCACTGCAGTGGGTGACGAAGGGGGATTTGCTCCGAAGCTCGACAGCGCCGAAGATGCCTTGGGCGTCATCGCTAAGGCCATCGAATTGGCTGGTTACGAAATGGGCAAAGACATCTGCATCGCGCTCGATGTGGCTTCTTCTGAGTTTTTCGATAAAGAGAAAAACGCGTATGTTTTCAAAAAATCCGATAAGTCAGTGCGCAGCGCTGCCGAGTTGGTGGAGTTCTATGCCGATCTGAAAAAGCGTTACCCGATCATTTCGATCGAAGATGGTTGTGCCGAAAACGATTGGGATGGTTGGAAGATTCTTACCGACAAATTGGCTGGCACGACGCAGTTGGTGGGTGACGACTTGTTTGTCACCAACGTGGACTTCCTCGCCAAAGGCATCAAGCAGGGCGTGGCAAACTCGATTCTGGTCAAAGTCAACCAAATCGGTTCTCTCACCGAGACCTTCGATGCGGTGGAGCTTGCGAAAGAAAACGGCTACACCTCCGTCATCTCACACCGCTCCGGTGAAACGGAAGATGCGACCATTGCCGACATTGCAGTCGCAACGAACGCAGGACAGATCAAGACAGGTTCGATGAGCCGTTCGGACAGGATTGCCAAATACAACCAATTGCTGCGCATCGAAGAAGAACTCGGCGATGATGCCGTCTTCGGTGGCAAGTTGAAGGTGAAGTTCTAATCGATTTCGCCCTCTCACAAAAAAAAGGTCACACGTTTCCGTGTGGCCTTTTTTATTCCCACTACTCACTGCCCACTTCTCACTTCTCACTTCTCACTTCTCACTGATCACTTCTCACTGATCACTTCTCACTGATCACTTCTCACTGATCACTTCTCACTGATCACTTCTCACTGATCACTTCTCACTGATTGTTTTCTTTTGGCTGAGTGAGTGCTCAAGAAACTGAATGATGGCATCGGCACAGTTATGGTTCGTCGATTTTTCAATGCCTTCGAGCCCGGGGGATGAATTGACTTCGATCACCAATGGCCCGCGGGCGGAGCGCAGTAGGTCGACTCCTGCCAAGTTGAGCCCCATGACTTTAGCAGCCTTGATCGCGGTCTTTCGTTCTTCGGCGGTGATGGAAATTTTTTTCGCCTTGCCACCACGATGAAGGTTTGAGCGGAATTCACCGTCAATTCCCTGACGCTCCATCGATGCGATGACTTTTTTGCCCAAGACGATGCAGCGAATGTCCGCGCCCTTTGACTCGGCGATGTATTCCTGCACGAGGATGTCGGCACGCACTTCCTTGAAGGCCTCGATGACCGATTCCGCTGCTTTTTTGGTTTCGGCGAGAACCACGCCCATGCCCTGCGTTCCTTGGAGGAGCTTGACCACGAGGGGCGCGCCACCGCACATCGAGATCAGCTCATTGGTGGCATCGATCGAGTGCGCAAAACCGGTCACGGGCAGGCCTATGCCTTTTTTGGCGAGCAATTGTAGGCTGCGCAGTTTGTCGCGTGATCGAGAAATGGCGACGCTATCATTGAGGGTCAGTACGCCCATCATTTCAAATTGTCGCACTACGGCATTGCCATAAGCGGTATGTTGAACGGCGATACGCGGAATGACGGCATCGGCCGTGATTTCCTCGCCTTCGTGGTAGATGCGGGGCTTGCTCGAAGTGATGTTCATGTAGCAGCGCAGGTAATCGACGACGCGAACCTTGTGATTGCGCTTCAGCGCTGCTTGGACCAGGGCATCAGTGCTGTAGAGGGAAGGATTGCGAGAGAGGATGATGAGATTCACAAGAGTGGATGGGTAGTGGGGTGAGGGAATGAGGAAAAAGATCCGAGCAACAACTGCGACTGAGGGTCGACCAAAAAATGGCCGGCTAAAGCGCGACGTCCGAGTAGAATCGGGCATTTCATGTGGCGACGGTCGGCAAGACTAAACTCCATGTCAAAGTGCAGTCCGCCGGGGAGTTCGACCTTGGTAGAGATGATGAAGCGCTGACTGGCGACTCCCGAGGAATTGCGGATGGATTTGATACGCGAGAGTTTTGCGCGGCAGGGGAGGGCTTGGCCATCATCGCCCGTAGTGACGAAGTGCACCGTTTTGCCATCGGCATCGAGCGAGACATCGGTCGCATGGAGACAGGAAGTTCGGGCTCCGGTATCGGTCTTCGCCAGCCATGGAGAAAGTCGTAGCGCAGGCAGTGACAGCCATTCGAGTCGCCCCACGAGAAGTCTTTTGCTGGCCTTTTGCAAGATTCGCTGAGGAAGATCCTTTCGGCGATCCAGGTGCCCGTGTGGGGATTTTTCATGAGATGAGGGAACTCATAACAGCAGGAGGTCGCTTTGAGAATCGCAAACCGTGTGACAAAAGCGTCGACTTCTTCCTGTATAGAGCGAATGCAGGAAATCCCTGACAGAAGGATTGCCAGAAGACAAGAATTGTCATAACAAAGCACATCTTGTTCGCATTGATACACAAGCAGAGAAAATGGCTAGCGGTGCTGGTGGCGGTAATCGTCGGCGTGGCGCTGACTTGGTGGCGGGTGCCTTTGGAGTGGGAAAATGTTGACGAGCATTTGCGAGGTTTTCCGGATTCGGATCAAGGATTGCATCGACTTCGCCCGCTGGTGCTGACGGGATTGTTCTTTTTTCCGGCCTTGCTAACGTTTTGGTATGCGTGTCTGGGAATGATGGACCGCTGGTTGGTGCGAGAGTTTTTGCAATCGATGCTCATCTGTTACGGCGGCATTCTGTTGATTTTCTTCCTCATTGATTTTTCCGCCAAAGCGTCTCGACTCAGCGAAGGAGGTGACACAGGCATGGGGGCGTTGATTTACTACACGCGGCTTTCGCCCTTCATTGTGACCTTGTTGCTGCCTCTGGGATTGTTGTTTTCGACCATGTATTGCGTTTCGCGGATCTCTCGATCTCGTGAGTTGGTGGCAACCTTGCAAAGTGGTCGCAGCATTTTGCGAGTGATGTGGCCGATCTATCTCTGTGCGACCTTTGCGGCATTGTTTCACCTCGGTTGCAGCTTCCACTGGGCGCCTGTGGCTGATGGAGAGAAGTCGGCCAACATGGATGAGATTCGCGGCAGAACGGGGAAACTCATGGACAATGCCGTCTACTATTATGCCCCAGGGCGCAGAATGTGGATGATCCGAGAGATCCCCCGTGGATTTGATCGTGGCCAGCCGATGCTGGGTGTTGAGGTGACCACCCTGAATCAGGACGGATCATTGAAATCGCGTTTGTACGCAAAGTCTGCCACATGGGAAGAAAGCGATCGCGTGTGGAAGTTCTACGATGCGGAGTTGACAGACCACTACAAAAATCAAGCGCCCATTTTTGTCAGCTTGCCTGACCCTCACCAGTTGCCGGGGTGGCGCGAGACGCCGGCTCAGATTGTCAAAAAAGGATTTGATGCGCGTCACATGGGTATGCCGGATTTGAGTGGCATGATGCTTCGTGAACCTAGCGAACCATGGTTGCAGCGAGATTACTCGCGCTACGCAACCCAGTGGCATTATCGCATGGCGCTACCAGTGAGTTGCTTGCTTTATGTGATGATTGCCATTCCTTTCTGTTTCTATGTCACACGTCGCCCTCGAGGAGGCGCGATGGCTATCACCATGATAGTGACAATCTTGCACGTTCTCATTTCATCGGTGGCACTTGCTCTCGGCGAATCGGGCAACATGACTCCCATGCTTGCTGCATGGCTGCCCGTGGTGCTTTTCGCGATTTTTGGCGTTTGGATGATGCGACAGCGGATCAATGCCTAGAAGATCGAGCGCAGCACGGACTGCGACGAACAAAGGCTGTTTGGATATTTGTTAGATCTAAAGTCGTTCAAACAAGTGGCTTAAAACGATTCAATTTACATTATCGAAGGGTATTGGATTGGCGGAAAAAATGGTCGAAGGGGTGGGCGCTTTGCTGATTTTTCTTTGAAATGTCAAGAATTTCTCGCTAAAAAATGAAAAAATATTTTCAACGATTTTTCATTTCTTCTTGCACTTATCATGGGTTTTTTACAAAACCTCCCTCGCCATGAATAAAGCTGAACTTATCGAAGCCGTACAAAAAGCTATGGGCAAAGAAGCGACCAAGCGTGCCGCTGAAGATGCCGTAAACACCGTTCTTGAGGCAATTGCCACAGGAATCAAAAAAACCAAGAAAGTCCAAATCATTGGATTCGGAACTTTTTCGGTCAAAAAGCGTGCCGCTCGCATGGGCCGTAACCCCAAGACTGGCGAAGCAATGAAAATCGCTGCTTCCAAGTCCGTTGGTTTCAAAGCGTCGAGCAGCCTCAAAGGTGGTCTGTAATTGGCTCTGATAGCAATTTGTCACAAAACCCTAACCAAAAAACAGCCCTGGTCATCCAGGGCTGTTCCTTTTTTTAGGGGAATTGTGTGATGGGCGCCGACTTCATCATTCTCAACAACCGAAAAATCGTCGAAGGTTTTCGCGCGATTCCTCGGCGATTTGTTTGGGCGAGGGAGTGTAATCAAAGACTTCCACGCTGACCCAACCCGCGTATTGGGTTTCGCGCAGCGCATCGACAATCGGTTCATACGGCACGGCACCCATGCCGGGACCTCGCAGATTCGGGTCGTTGGCATGAAAATGCACCGTATGAGCACGGCTCTGGCGAATGATTTTGTCCATGGGCTGGTCTTCGTAACTCATGGCTTTGACATCGAGATGCAGTTGGCAATGAGAATGATCGACGCGATGAATCAATTCGATCGTTTCAGCCGCACTGGTCAGGAAGTTGGTTTCCACTGGTCCGAGTGGCTCAAGTGCAAGCGTAACATCCAAGGGGGCGCAATGCTCTGATAGTGCGCGGAACAGGTCGGAGGCCCGTTGGACGGAGTCGGCTCGCGACCAAGTCGGGTCGATGTTCCTTTGCTTGGGCGATCCCCAAACCATGATTTTTCCGCCAAGTGCGTGACAGACATCGGCCAGGTGCTTGGCAAAATCAAGGGTCTTCTGTCTCACAGCATCTTCGGGCGTAGTGAGATGTAGCCCTTCGGGTTTCACCAGCAGCCAATGGAGGCCGACGACTTCAATGCCGATATCGCGCACTTGCTGCCCCCACTTGGTGGCGTCGGCCAAAGAAAGGTGCTGCGGTTCATTTGCCAGAGTGAAAGGGGCAATTTCCAATCCCGTGTAGCCGCAATCCTTGGCGAGTTGTGCGGATTGCACCAGCGGGACATTTCCGAATGTTTCGTTGCAAATGGCGAATTTCATAACTGTCTGAGTGCGTGGAGGCGTAGCAGCATCATCCAAATCCACTCGTCTTCAACCAGCGCAAACTGGCATATTGACGATTATTTTTGCGCAACATCGAAAAAAAACGATTTTTGAGTGATATTTTTTTTGACAGATCGCCAAGTACTGTTAATTTCCCGCCCGCTTTTCCCGGGCGGCTGACAGTTTTCTGGCACCTCTGGGGAACAGCAAGCAACATTTGTTGCTCGTGTAGCTCAGGGGTAGAGCGCGTCCTTGGTAAGGACGAGGTCGGGGGTTCAATTCCCCCCACGAGCTCCATGCTTGTCTTGCCGTTCAGCAGCCCACATCAACAACATCAATCAAGCCTCAAGCGCAACTAACTACTACTATGGCCAAAGAAGCATTCCAACGCAATAAGCCCCACGTGAACATCGGCACCATCGGTCACGTCGACCACGGCAAAACTACTCTTACCGCCGCGATCACCAACACTCTCGCAGAGAAAGGTTACGCTCAGGCAAAAGGTTATGCCGACATCGACGCTGCTCCCGAAGAGCGCGAGCGCGGTATCACCATCAACACCGCTCACGTGGAATACGAAACCGAC
Organism: Verrucomicrobiota bacterium; assembly: GCA_004293285.1. Classification (GTDB taxonomy): domain Bacteria; phylum Verrucomicrobiota; class Verrucomicrobiia; order Verrucomicrobiales; family Akkermansiaceae; genus UBA956. The sequence goes on from RDYF01000117.1 coordinate 9,611, forward strand.
ACTCGTCACTACGCTCACGTGGACTGCCCAGGTCACGCTGACTACGTGAAGAACATGATCACCGGTGCCGCTCAGATGGACGGTGCAATCCTCGTTGTTTCCGCTGCAGACGGCCCAATGCCACAAACTCGTGAGCACATCCTTCTCGCTCGTCAGGTGGGCGTTCCTGCACTTGTTGTTTTCATGAACAAGTGTGACATGGTGGACGATGCAGAATTGCTCGACCTCGTGGAAATGGAAGTTCGCGACCTGCTTTCCACTTACGAATTCCCAGGCGACGACATTCCAGTTGTTCGCGGCTCCGCTCTGCGCGCCCTTGAAGGCGACGCCACTTACAAAGAAGCGATTGGCAAGTTGATGGACGCTGTTGACAGCTACATCCCACTTCCTGAGCGCCCCATCGACAAAACCTTCCTCATGCCAGTGGAAGACGTGTTCTCGATCGAAGGTCGTGGAACCGTTTGCACCGGTCGTGTGGAGCGTGGTATCATCAAGAAGATGGAAGAAGTCGAAATCGTTGGTATCCGCAGGTCGTGCAGGTGACAACGTGGGCCTCTTGGTTCGCGGTCTGAAGAAGAACGATGTCGAGCGTGGTCAAGTGATCGCGAAACCCGGCACTGTGAAAGGTCACAAAAACTTCAAAGGTGAGATCTACGTTCTCTCCAAAGAAGAAGGTGGTCGTCACACTCCTTTCTTCTCCAACTATCGCCCACAGTTCTACTTCCGCACGACGGACGTAACTGGTAGCATCAAGCTTCCTGAAGGCGTGGAAATGGTGATGCCTGGTGACAACGTTGAGTTGACCATCGAGCTGATCATGCCAATCGCCTTGGAGAAAACCATGCGCTTCGCGATCCGCGAAGGTGGTCGTACCGTGGGTGCTGGCCGTGTTGCCGACATCTTGGACTAATCTGAATTTGGTGCTTGACCGTGGATTCGAAAGAGTCTACGGTCTGGCTCTCAGGAGGTACTTGGGTGTAAACCTGGGTGCCTCCGCTTCAGCTTAAGCCCACTCGTTTTTACAGTAGTTATACGGCGGTAGTTCAATTGGTAGAGCATCGGTCTCCAAAACCGAGTGTTGGGGGTTCGAGTCCCTCCCGCCGTGCCACTGTTTTCTGAAAGTACTTGATTCCTCACCACACGTGAACATTTCCAAATTTATCAGCGAAGTCGCCGGAGAACTCAAAAAAGCTTCTTGGCCTTGGGAGTCTGACCCAAAAGTCAAAGGCTTGAAGAAATACAAAGAATTGGTGGATTCCACCGTTGTGGTTCTCATTGCCATGGTGCTCTTGGCTGCTTTTGTCAATTTTTGGGATATTTTTTTGACGAAGGCACTTTCGTTCTTGACGAATCTCTTTTAATCGTCAGAATCTGCGCCCCGCGCTTCTGATATTCTTCTCGCACGCTTTATTTTCTTCTCATGTCTTCCACTACCCAAAACAGGAACCAATGGTATGTTGTTCACGTCCTCTCCGGTCAGGAGTCGAAAGTGCGTGAGCGTATTCTTCGTGAATCGAAGGAGCAGGAGTTGGGGGATTATGTGTTCGAAGCCCTCGTGCCCATGGAGACGGTTTCGGAAGTTCGCAAAGGCAAAAAAACGGAATCGCGACGCAAGTTTTTCCCAGGCTACATCATTGTGAACATGAATTTGTTCGATGAAGCCAATCAGTTGATTGAAAAAAGCTGGTATTTCCTCAAGGAAATGGAAGGGGTTATCGGTTTCGCTGGCACCAAAGATCGCCCTGTACCGATGCGTCAACGCGAGGTAGAGGCATTGCTTTCGCAGATGCGTGAGCGCGAGGATAGCGTGCGTCCCTCGATTACTTTTGAAGTTGGCGACACAGTGCGTGTGGCCGATGGTCCTTTTGAAAGCCAAAATGGCATCGTAGAAGAAATCGATCACGAGCGCGGCAAGCTTCGCGTTGCAGTGACCATCTTCGGCCGCTCCACTCCAGTGGATTTGGAATTCTGGCAGGTTGAGCGCGCCTGATGATGCGCCTCCGGGTCCGCTCCGGTGCTTCGGCAAAAAACGGTATCATTCAATTCTAATCACACACACCTCAAGTCATGGCTAAAGAAATTACCGGATTCATCAAGTTGCAAATTCCTGCAGGCGCTGCCAACCCATCCCCACCCGTGGGCCCTGCTCTGGGTCAGCGTGGTGTCAACATCATGGCGTTTTGCAAAGAGTTTAACGCTGCCACTCAATCGCAGTCGGGCGATGTGCTTCCCGTTGTGATCACGGTTTACAAGGACAAGTCTTTTAGCTTTGTCACCAAGCAGCCACCCGCCGGCAATTTGCTCAAGAAAGCAGCTGGGATTGCTTCGGGTTCGAAGGAGCCTCACAAAGTCAAAGTAGCGAAGCTTACGAAGGAGAAACTGATGGAAGTGGTCAATCGCAAGATGCCTGACCTCAACACCAAAAATCCAGAAGCTGCCGCACGTATTCTCGCTGGCACGGCCCGTCAAATGGGCATTGAAGTCGAGGGAATGTAATCGCTTTTGCCAAGATCTTCGGGTCTTGGCACCGCAGGAGGGTCTCTTTTCTGAGGTCCGCCAACACTGCTAACCAACAACACATATGTCGAAACAACGTAGCAAACGATACTTGAAGGCCGTAGCTTTGATCGATAAGACGAAGTCTTACAGCCTGAATTCCGCCGTCGAAGCGATCAAAAGCTTCCCCGCACCTAAATTTGACCCTGCCGTCACGATTTCCATTCACCTCGGTGTAGATCCTCGCAAGAGTGATCAAATGGTTCGTGGGTCGGTCGCTCTGCCTCACGGCACTGGCCGCAATGTTCGCGTTGCTGTTTTCGCTCAAGGCGATGCCGCAAAAGCTGCTCTCGAAGCAGGCGCTGACCATGTCGGTTATGAAGACCTGATCGCCAAAGTGCAAGGTGGTTTCACCGACTTCGATGTCGCCATCGCCACGCCCGACGCCATGACGGAAGTTCGTAAGATCGCACGTGTTCTCGGTCCTCGTGGTTTGATGCCGAATCCAAAGACGGGCACTGTCACCGACGACACCGCGAAGGCGATCAAGGAAGTCAAGGCTGGTCGTATTGACTACAAGCTCGACAAAAACGGCAACATTGCCGCTTCGATTGGCAAGTTGTCGTTCTCGAACGAAGCCATCGCAGAAAATGCCAGCGCTTTCATCGACAGCGTTGTGCGTGCTAAGCCTGCGACTGCCAAGGGCAACTACATGCGCAGCGTCACCATTGCTGCCACGATGCTCCCTGGTCTTGAGCTCGAATCCGCTGTTTACTCGAAAGTTTCCGCATAACACCTAGCCCCAGCAATCCATTATGAATCCAGATAAGAAAATCATCATCGACGCATTGCAGGAGCAGGTCAACCAGTCTCCTTACGTGATCGTTATCGATTACACAGGCATGACGGTGCCTCAGTTCTCGGAATTGCGCAATCGCCTCAATGCCGCTGGTGCTGAGTGCCATGTCGCCAAGAACACCTACCTGCGCCAGGCCATGTCGGCTGCTGGTCTGCCCGACGTCAGCGAGAGCCTCGTGGGTCAAACCGCTTTCGTCTGCGGTCAAAGCGAAATCTTCGCCGCTGCCAAGGCGATCAGCAACTTCGAAAAGGAGTTCAAGAAGCCTTCCATGAAAGTGGGCGTGCTTGCTGGTCAAATCCTTGACCAAGACAAACTCAAGGCAATCTCCAGCATCATCTCTCGCGAGTCGGTGCTCTCGCAATTGCTCGGCACGATCAACGAGCCAGGTGCTCGTATCGCTCGCGTCATCAAACAAAAATTCAACCCCGAAGATTGATCGTCCTCGGATATCCCTTTGAACAGATGGGAGTTGATCTTCGGAAAAACTCCTTGAACACGAAAATGGTTCCTCGTCGGATTGGTGGCTACTAGTCTGAAATGCTCAGATGCTTCTGGGTGCGACGATACCGCACAAACAAAATACAATGGCTGACCTAGACAAACTCGTAGAAGAACTCGGCAAGCTTTCCGTTCTGGAAGCTGCTGACCTCGTTAAAAAATTGGAAGAAGCTTGGGGCGTTTCCGCTGCTGCACCTACCGCAGTTGCTGTAGCTGGACCTGCTGCTGAAGCCGCTGAAGAGAAGACTGAATTCGATGTCGTCATCACCGACGGTGGTGCCAACAAGATCGCTGTCATTAAGGCAGTGCGCGAAGTGGCTCCTGGCCTTGGTCTTGCTGACGCCAAGAAATTGGTCGAAAGCGCACCAGCTAAGGTGCTCGAAGGCGTTGCTAAGGACGCTGCTGAAGGTGCCAAGAAAAAGCTTGAAGAAGCTGGCGCTAAAGTCGAACTCAAGTAACATCCTCTTTCGGATTTCTCCTCGTGGTCACTTGCGTGGCCACGGGGAATTTCCTCAACGAAACCGGCGCGAGTTGTCACTGCCAAGTTTTCTGTTTTCTTACATGCGACCATTCCCGCCGATTTCGACTCATCAATACATCTCCTGAACCTGTCCTTGCTCGAACCGTATTACGGATCGAGCTCAATTTGCTAGCACCACCCAACCAATCATTACTATGTCTGAACGTCTCTATTTTGGAAAATTTGAGGAAGTCATCGAACCACCCAACCTCATCGAGGTGCAAAGCCGCTCCTATGAGGAGTTCATGCAAAAGGAAATTGCTCCTTCCGAGCGTTCGAATACGGGTCTGCAAGCGGTTTTTCAGGAAGTTTTCCCGATCAAGTCGTATGATGAATCCATCACGCTCGATTTCATCAGCTATGACATTGAAGATCCGAAGTCGACTTCACTCGATTCCCTCCGCCACAGCGAAACATTCAGCGCGGCGTTGTATGTGACTTTCCGGTTGAAAGACGAGTCCGGCAGCAAAAAAGAGCGTGTTTACATGGGTGAGCTGCCGATGATGACACGTCGCGGCACTTTCATCATCAATGGCGCGGAGCGTGTCATTGTCTCGCAGCTTCATCGCTCGCCTGGCATTTGCTTTGAAACTTCGGAGCACCTGAATAAGAAAATTCTTCATTCGTTCCGCATCATTCCTGATCGTGGCTCTTGGTTGGAGGTGCAGTTCGATACCAATGACCTGCTGTATGTTTACCTCGATCGCCGTCGTCGTCGTCGTAAGTTTTTGGCAACGACTTTCTTGCGTGCTCTGGGCTACTCGACCGACCGCGAGATTATCAATGAGTTCTACACTCCCGAAAGTCTTGCTCTGAATGACAATTTGGATGAACACGAATTGGGACACAAAGTTCCTTTCGAGGACATCATGGATGGCGAGTTGGTGGTAGCGAAGGCTTATGAACCGCTTACTATGGGCATCGTACGACAGTTGATCGCTCTCGGCCACAAGTCGGTGGAAGTGATCGATGCTCGTGAAGATGAAATTTTGATCAAATCGCTGCGCAAAGATCCCGCGCACGACGAAGATAGCGCGCTGAAGGACATTTATCGCAAGCTGCGTCCCGGCGATCCGCCAACGGCCTCGAACTCGAAGGCCTTGCTGAAGCGCTTGTTCTTTGATCCTAAGAAGTATGACCTCACTCGTGTGGGCCGTTATAAGATCAATCAAAAGTTGGATCTGAATATCCCTGTCGACACCCGCATCATGGTTCCTGAGGATTTCTTGGGCGCGGTGAAATACATTCTTAAATTGAAAAAAGGCGACGGCGTCATCGACGACATCGATCACCTTGGCTCACGTCGCGTTCGGGCTGTGGGTGAGTTGCTCGCCAATCAGTGCCGCATTGGCCTTGCTCGCACGGAGCGCTTGGTCAAAGAGCGCATGACTTTGTTCGACGTCAATATCGAAGGCATGATGCCGTCGAAGTTGATCAATCCTAAGGCCCTCAGCGCAGTGGTTCGCGATTTCTTTGGTCGTAGCCAGCTCTCGCAGTTCATGGACCAAACCAACCCGTTGGCCGAACTGACGCACAAGCGTCGTCTCTCCGCACTGGGACCTGGTGGTCTGAATCGCGATCGTGCCGGATTTGAGGTGCGTGACGTGCATCCCTCGCACTACGGCCGGATGTGCCCGATTGAAACTCCCGAGGGTCCGAACATCGGTCTGATCAACTCGATGTGCACCTACGCTCGCATCAATGAGTTTGGTTTCATCGAAACCCCTTATCGTAAGGTAAAAAATGGCGTGGTAACCAATGAGATCGAGTATCTCTCCGCCGACCAAGAGGAAAAATTCCACATTGCCCAGGCGAACAACCCGATCGACAAATCGGGCAAGTTCCTCAATGACCGCATCACCGCTCGCGAAAAAGGTGGCGAATTCATCGAGGTTGGACCGAACGACGTAGAATACATGGACGTTTCGCCGAAGCAGTTGGTTTCGGTCGCTGCGGGTCTGATTCCTTTCCTCGAGCACGACGACGCCAACCGTGCGTTGATGGGCTCGAACATGCAACGCCAAGGCGTGCCTTTGTTGGTCTCGGAAGCCCCCCTCGTGGGCACGGGTCTGGAAGCCAAAGCGGCTCGCGATTCGCGTGCTGTAGTCGTGGCGGAGGCTGACGGCATCGTTGCTGCGGCAACAGCCGAAATCATCGTGACGACTCCCGATGGCAAGCTGCCTGTAGCGGATGAAAAATTCCTTTCCGATGCCGAGTGTGTGAAGACGAATGTGGAAAAAGGCATCATGGCCTACCCTCTGCGCAAGTTCATGGTCCGCCGTGGTCAGAAGATCAAAAAAGGCGATGTGTTGGCTGATGGTCCGAATACGGAAAATGGTGAACTCGCGATTGGTCGCAACGTTCTCGTGGCGTTCATGCCATGGAACGGCTACAACTTCGAGGACGCTATCGTCATTTCGGAGAAAGTTGCGAAGGAAGACATCTTTACTTCGATCCACATCAATGAGTTTGAAGTCGCCGCTCGCGATACGAAGCTCGGACCTGAGGAAATCACGCGCGATATCCCGAATGTGGGTGAAGAGGCTCTGAAAAACCTCGACCACGATGGCATCATTCGCATCGGTGCCGAAGTGAAGCCTGGCGACATTTTGGTCGGCAAGATCACTCCGAAATCCGAGACGGAACTTGCTCCAGAAGAGCGTTTGCTGCGTGCCATCTTCGGTGAAAAAGCTGCTGACGTGAAAGACACTTCACTTCGCGTTCCCTCCGGTGTGACCGGTATTGTGCAGGACGTGCGCGTTTCCAGCCACGGCAGCGCCGCTCGTCGCGATAGCAAGATTGATCCGAATGAGATCAAGAAGCAGCTCAAGAAAGTCAAAACGCACAGTCGGGCGAAATCATCATTCCTTCGAATCGCAAGATCACGAAAACTCTGCTGCGCAAGCTGGCTTCGGTATACGACCACATTGAGATCGACCCCAGCCCAATCCGCAATAAGATCATTGAGATCATCACTTCGTTTGAACCTCGCTTTGCAGAGGTCGATAGTGAGCGTGAGCGTCGCCTGGATCAAATGGAAGCCGGCGATGAAGTGGAGTCGGGCTTGATCAAGGAAGTGAAAGTCTTCATCACCGCCAAGCGCAAGCTTTCGGTGGGTGACAAGATGGCGGGTCGTCACGGCAACAAAGGTGTTGTGGCTACCATCGTTCCTGAAGAAGACATGCCTTTCCTTCACGACGGAACTCCGGTGGAGATTGTTCTTAACCCTCTCGGCGTGCCTTCGCGGATGAACGTCGGTCAGGTGTTGGAAACGCACCTCGGCGTAGCTGCGAAAGCTCTTGGCTTTAAGGTGGCAACCCCGATTTTCGATGGCATCAAAGAAGAGGTTATCTGGAATTTCATGTCGGAAGCCAAGAAGGTCGACGGCGTCAATATCCTCGGCGGTGGTCCGAACGGAACCTCTCGTCCACGCAAAGCAGGCGAGCCTGAAGGCCGTGGCTTTACCTGGATCGGCGATGGCAAGGACGGCACTGTCGGTGGTAAGTCGACTCTCTATGACGGTCGCACGGGCGATGCCTTCCACAATCCTGTGGTGGTCGGTTACATTTACATGCTGACCATACAGCTTGGTCACGCAGCAGCCTCTGGGTGGTAAAGCACAATACGGTGGTCAGCGCTTCGGTGAGATGGAGGTCTGGGCGCTTGAAGCCTACGGCGCCGCTTACACTCTGCAAGAGCTACTGACGGTGAAGTCCGACGACGTGATGGGACGCACACGCATCTACGAAGCGATTGTCAAAGGCGACAACAACCTCGAAGCGGGTACTCCTGAATCGTTCAATGTGTTGATCAAAGAGATGCAGTCTCTGGGACTCGATGTTCGCCCCGGCAAGCGTGGCAGCAATCAAGGCTCGGGCGTCACCGGTGGTGTCGATGACTTCTCTCTCGATGACCTTACTCTCTAATCCAAACATCTAACAGAAACACTTAACACGATATTTTTCTATGAACGCTGAAACTAACTTGCGCGAAATTTTTGGAGTAGAAGAGAAGCCGGAGCAATTTGATCAAATCGAAAGGGGAGGTGAAGAACCCCGAAACCATCAACTACCGTACTTTCAAACCAGAAAAAGGTGGTTTGTTCTGCGAGCGGATTTTCGGACCCACTCGTGACTGGGAATGCGCTTGCGGCAAATACAAGCGCATCAAGCACAAAGGTGTGGTTTGCGACCGATGCGGATGCATGCCTTCCCGTATCGGACTGATGCTCGACATCACGGCTCGTCAGCTGGAGCGCATCATTTATTATGAAGATTTCGTCGTGACCGATGTCGGTAATACGAACCTGACTCTCGGTCAGTTGCTGACGGAAACGGAATTGCGCGAAGCAGAAGATGCTTATGGCGAATCGGCTTTCCGTGCTCGCATGGGGGCTGAGGCGATCCAAGATTTGCTCTCGCAAATTGACCTGCCGACCCTGATCGTCGATCTTCAAGAGCAACTTGCAGCGACCCGCTCGAAGCAGAATCGCAAGAAGTTGGCTAAACGTTTGAAGATTGCTCAAGGTTTCCACGGCTCTCGTTCCCGTCCAGAATGGATGGTGCTCAATGTGTTGCCCGTGATTCCTCCCGATCTTCGTCCTCTGGTTCCTCTCGAAGGTGGTCGTTTCGCCACTTCTGACTTGAACGATCTCTATCGTCGCGTGATCAACCGCAACAATCGTCTGAAGAATTTGCTGCAGTTGAAGACGCCCGACGTCATCATCCGCAATGAAAAGCGCATGCTGCAAGAGGCTGTCGACGCTCTGTTCGACAACGGCCGTCACGGTCGTGCGGTCACGGGTGCCGGCAATCGTCCACTGAAATCGCTTTCGGATATGCTCAAGGGCAAAGGCGGACGTTTCCGTCAGAACTTGCTCGGTAAGCGCGTCGACTACTCCGGCCGTTCGGTCATCGTGATCGGTCCTGATCTGAAGCTGAACCAGTGCGGTCTGCCGAAGAAAATGGCGCTCGCTCTGTTCGAACCGTTCATCATCCGTCGCTTGAAAGAATTGGGCTATTGCCACACGGTTCGCTCGGCGAAGAAAATGATCGATCGCAAGACCAAAGAAGTTTGGGACATCTTGGCGGAAGTCACGAAAGGTCACCCGATCCTGCTCAACCGCGCACCGACGCTGCACCGTCTCTCGATCCAGGGCTTTGAGCCGAAATTGATCGAAGGGGAAGCGATTCGCGTGCATCCTTTGGTTTGCACCGCTTTCAATGCTGACTTCGACGGCGACCAAATGGCAGTTCACGTGCCACTTTCGGTCGAAGCGCAGATGGAGTGCCGTCAGTTGATGCTGGCACCAAACAACATCTTCTCGCCCGCTAGCGGTCGTCCGATTACGGTTCCTTCGCAGGACATCATTCTCGGTTCGTACTACCTGACTTGGGCACCGATTCGCACCGACAAAGATCGTGAGCGCGATAAGAATGTTCACCTTCCTCTGTTCGAAAGCACGGAAGAAGTGGAGTTTGCGATTGCTTCGCGCAAAGTCGGCTATCACGACTGGATCCGCATCCGCAACAAGGACTTTGGCAAGGACACGCACTTTGGCAACAAAGAAGCGAAAATCATCGAAACCACTCCAGGTCGCGTTCGTTTCAACGAAATCTGGCCATGTGCCATGGGCTTCATCAACCACACGGTTGGTAAGAAGCAGATGTCCGATGTCATCTGGCGCTGCTATCAAGTCGCCGGTCAGCAGAAGACGGTGGAAACTCTCGACGCTCTGAAGAACCTTGGCTTCCGCGAAGCTTCGCGTTCGGGTTGCTCGGTGGGTATTGTCGACATGGTGATTCCTGAAGAAAAACCTGCGATCATTGCCAACGCCTACGTCGAAGTCGAAAAAGTCACCAAGCAGTATCGCAACGGTATCATCACCGATGGCGAGCGCTATCAGAAGGTGATCGACATCTGGACGCAAGCGACCGACCAAATTGCGAATCACTTGTATCGTAAGATTGAGCACAATGAAGGCAAGCCTGGCATTTCGCCGCTGTTCATGATGGTCGACTCCGGTGCACGGGGTAACAAGAGCCAGATCAAACAGCTCGGTGGCATGCGCGGTCTGATGGCCAAGCCCTCCGGCGACATTATCGAACGTCCGATTACCGCGAACTTCCGCGAAGGTCTTTCGGTGTTGGAATACTTCATTTCCACTCACGGTGCGCGGAAAGGTCTTTCCGATACCGCTCTGAAAACGGCGGACTCGGGTTACATGACTCGTAAGCTGGTGGACGTAGCGCAAGATGTGATCGTCACAGAAGAGCGACGAAGAAGTGGCCACTCTGGCGATGCGCATTTACGGTCGTGTTTCGCTGCAAAAAGTCGTAGATCCTGTGACCAACGAGGTGATTGTTGATGTCGATGACATCATTTCCGAAAAAGCAGCGAAGGCGATTGAGAATTTGAACTATGATAAGTTCAAGATCCGCTCGGTCTTGACTTGTGAGTCGAAGCGCGGTTGCTGCGTGAAGTGCTATGGTCTTAACTTGGCAACCATGAAACCTGCGAAAATCGGCGAAGCCGTTGGCATCATCGCCGCGCAGTCGATCGGTGAGCCGGGAACGCAGTTGACGATGCGTACGTTCCACGTTGGTGGTGTTGCTTCGTCCGCCTTCAAACAGCCCATCATCAATGCCAAAAACACGGGTCGCTTGGTTTATAAAGACTTGCGTGTGGTTCACTCCGCCGATGGCTGGGTCGCTCTGAACAAGAACGGTAGCGTTTCGGTTCGCGACAAAGAAGGTCTCGAGTTGGAAAGCCACCCGATCGTCATTGGTTCGGTGATTCCCGTGCAAGATGGCGAAGACGTCAAAAAAGGCGATGTCATCGCGAAATGGGATCCTTACAGCGTGCCGATTTTGACCGAGAAATCGGGTAAAGTCGAGTTCCGCGACATGATCAAGGGCATCACCGTGCAAACGGAAACCGACAAGGAAACCGGCAAGAAAGGCATGATCGTGACCGAGCACAAAGAGGACCTCCATCCTCAAGTGATCGTGCGCGATGCGAAGACCGATGAAGTCATTGCGAGCTACTCCATTCCAGTCGGCGCTCGTCTTTCGGTCAAAGAAGGCGAACTCGTTACGGGCGGCACGATGCTTGCCAAGACGCCGCGGAAAGTGGCTCGAACCAAGGACATTACCGGTGGTCTTCCCCGTGTGGCCGAGTTGTTTGAAGCACGCAAACCGAAGGACGCTTGTGTGATTGCTAAGATCGACGGTATCGTTTCGTTCGGCAACAACATCCGTGCGAAGAAGCGCGTGATTGTGACTGATGAAACGACTGGTGAAGACATGGAGCACTTGGTGCCCATGGGCAAGCACATCATTGTGACCGAAGGCGATCGCGTTTCGCGCGGCGACCATCTCACGGAAGGTTCGGTTTCTCCGGAAGACTTGCTGGAAGCTTGCGGCGCTCGCGAATTGCAAGAGCACTTGGTCAATGAAGTGCAATCGGTCTACCGTGTGCAGGGCGTGGAGATCAATGACAAGCACATCGACCGGTGATGCCGATGATTTCCTCTGGGGCGACCAAGTGGAGAAAACAACCTTCCAACGCATCAACGAGCAAATCATCGCCAACGGTGGTAAGCCTGCCGAAGGGGAGCCGGTGTTGCTTGGCATCACCAAGGCCTCGCTGGAAACGGAATCGTTTATCTCGGCTGCTTCGTTCCAAGACACCACGCGCGTGTTGACGGAGGCATCGACGCTGGGCAAGGTCGACTACCTCAACGGCTTCAAAGAAAACGTCATCATGGGTCACCTGATCCCCGCAGGAACGGGCTTTACCCGTCACCGCGAAGTAGATGTCGAGTTCACGGTGGAAGAACCAGAACCCATTTTCGTTCCTGACGAAAATGAAGACGGTGCCATCGACGACGAGTCCGCTATCACGGCGTAATCAGAAGACTCGCCATAACAGACGCTCACCTGCAAGGGTGGGCGTCTTTTTTTATGTGGTTTGATGCAGTAAGGCGTCGACGTTGGGTGATGATATGCCCCGCCGGGGCGCTATTTTTTCGGGACGTGGTCCGGTGGTGTCGAACTTATGGTCGTTCTCAACCACCGGCTACCGCCTGTGCCCCCCTGCGGGATCGACAGTGAAGCGTGGATGTGTGCCACCCCTTGGCATATCGGGGATGGTTGTTTTTCGCGATCGGTGGATTGATGGGGTGGGGGCATCCAAGGGGACGCGAGATATGCATCGATTTCCCACCCAATTGAGGGGATGGAAAATCTGCCGGGTTTTTGTAGGATGAGCCCGCCGTAAGGCCTATTTTCTCCTCCCATCCATTTCGATTGTTTATGAATTACTCTTTTTCACGTTCATTTTGCTACTTCAGCTTGCTCGCATGCTCTACCGCATTGTCGGCACAGGAAGTGGGGTCTGTTGCTCTGAAAGATACGATTAAGAAGGGCGATGGTGTCATTGATATCTTGCGCGATGTCAGCGGCAGCAGCCTGTCTCAGTATTTTAATGAAACCGGCGGATTGTTGCTTCTTGGAGCGGACGTCAATGAAAACAACTCTGGTAATGAAAATCGTGATTCTCTTGGTGTCGCCATCAAGCAGGCTCAGCTATCGATTACTACCTCGGCAGGGGATTTTACTTTCGGTGATTTCTTCACCAACACGACCGCTTCTTTGCGCGAGTCTGGATCGAAGTCTTTCAGCGATTACTTCACGCTCTTCGGTCAAGCTGGTAGCAGTCAGATTACAGGATCGAGCAAGATGGACATCTCGAAGCTTGATGACGTGCTGTGGTTTGAAAACATTAAGTATGAAGGCGACATCAAATCAGCCAAACTAAGCATTACCTTCCTTCCCACTCCCAACAGCAAACCTACGGAGGCAGAATCCTTTTTTGATTTTTCTGGGGGATTTGAGGATTTTGCTCTGTTGAGTGCCGCAGACGCAATTCTGATCGAAAAAGCAAACATCGGTGCTGAAAACGCACCCAAAGGTCTGGCGTTCAATATGAAAGGATCGGTGATCGATGCGATTGCCAAGGCTGCTGAAAATGTCAAACAAGATGGCGGCGATGACTCCGATGATTCGGGCGACGACTCCGATGATTCAGGTGACGACTCCGATGATTCAGGTGACGACTCCGATGATTCGGGCGACGACTCCGATGATTCAGGCGACGACTCCGATGATTCAGGTGACGACTCCGATGATTCGGGCGACGACTCCGATGATTCAGGCGACGACTCCGGTGATTCAGGTGACGACTCCGGTGATTCGGGCGATGACTCCGGTGATTCGGGCGATGATTCCGGTGATTCGGGCGATGATTCCGATGATTCGGGCGACGGCTCTGGTGGTGCATCTGGCTCGGGCAATCCTGATATTTCTTCCCCTCCCGCAGCACCTGCTCCGCCTTTTGTGATTGCTGCATCTATGGGGCTTTTGATGCTCTGGAAAAAGCGCAAGCAGGGGAAATCCAGCGATGCTGAGTAAATGGGCTACTTCACCTCGTTCTCTTCTTTTTCGATCGTTTCTTTGTTGGTCTTGTTTTGTTCCGTGTCTTGTCGGGACAACACGAATCAGGCCAAAGCTTCGAATGAGTCTCCAGGAATCTCGGTCGTACAAGACTCGTTGCAAAAGACGGTCGATGTGGACCAACTGCGTTCCATGCGGTGGAAGGACATTTCTCCCACCGTGGAGTCTTGCTCGCGGAGTGGCTTGTCAATGGAAACACTCAAGGTCTCTGAGCCTCTAACTGAGTCTCCAGTCATCTACCTTCGTGGGTTGATCCATGTTTCGTTGGGAAATGTCGATGCAGCGCGACAAGAGTGGGCCAGTCTTGATCCCGCTCAAATTCCTGCCGACCATCTTTACCCTGTATGGCGCTTGGCGGCGTCATCTCCCATAGACTCAAATGGAATTGCTCCCAATAACCCTTACGAGCCTTACCTCGTGAAGGCTGTTGAGGAAAATCTTGTGGGTGCACTGGTAAAAGCGCGCTTTTATGCGGCAAAAACGGAATGGAGAAAGTCATTGGATGCGTATTTGCTCACGAATCCTGAAACTTGGACGCCGCATGACGTGCAAGTATTTCAGACGATGAAATTGCAAGCAGGCTACAGTCGTGACGTGAAGGTAATCCTCGCGGGCGCGCTGAATGGTGGTCGGGTGAAGGAAAGTTTGCAGTCTGATCTGGCGCGCATTATCAAGGTAGAGCCTGTTCTCGATCGTGAGGCAATTGGGGCTGCGCTGAAGTCCAATCCTGCACTTGCGAAAGCAGCTGTGGAGGGTGCTTCTCGTTCGCTGGCATTTCGTCAAGCATTTGCCTCGAATCAATTTCAAAAAGTCATCGAGCTCGCGGCCCCCATTGATCCTGTCAACGCGACAGATGAAATGGTTCTTCTTTCGTTTTTATCCTCTGCGCAAACCCGAAATGAGCCGGAAATGGACCGATGGTCGAAAGAGCTTTTTCGCAGGAATCCTAGTGATAAGAACAGCTCATGGATCAAAAAAATCAAACAAGAGGCACACTAGTTCGCACGGTCATTGCCGGCATTTTTGTGTTTGCTCTGATGCACACCACCCGCACGGTGGATTTTTTGTCGTGGTTGACTCGTCCTGCTGTCGCAAGTGTGATTGCTTTGTTCGGTGGAGAAGCATCGAATGGCGGTGCTGAATTGATCGTGGGGCGGTTGCGGATTCCTTGGTCGAGGGATTGTGCGGGTTTTGATGTCCTGCTTGTGCTCTGGGGGCTGATCCTGTGGACCAGTCGACATGACTCGGTGTCCAAACGATTCTGGCTGCGCATGGTGCTGGCGATCCCGGCTTCTTGTTTGGCGAATATCGCCCGTGTGCTCACCATCATCGGGTGGCGACAAGCATTTTACCCCGCTGTCGAGAGTCCGCAAACGCACTATTTTATTGGGTTTCTGTGGCTCTTGCCATTGCTTGTATTTTTCGTGCCCCGTGGAAATCGGAGCTTTTCGTTTTATGCCGTTGAGACGAGCATGTTGGCGGCGGCTCTGTCACTAGTGGCTCCGCAGGCGTCTGCTCCCGGTGGGGTGTTGGTCACGGTCTGTACGCTGTTATTGCTCTCTGGGCAGGTCTGGCGTGCGCTGACGACGCGCTTTGATGTAGTATGTGCCATCGCCTGGTTTGCCGCCGCCATTTTTATCGCAGGAGCGGCGATGGAGTCGCTCTGGTTGCCTTGGCTTCTCATTTGCCCATGGTGCATGCCCCGGAAATGGCTGTTGCGACCAACCGTGCTGCTTTTTTTCGGCACCGTGCCACTCTTTGCGATCAAATGCCCTTGGCTGGCCTTACCGGGAGTATTGGCCGGGCTGTGGATGCTATTGCGGCATCATTCTCCGCATGTCGATGAAAAGCATCCTTTGAGCTGGAAATCCAGTATCAGCCTGTTGCTGATGCTTTTTGTTCCCTTCACCGCATCGACTCTCGGCCCTGCGTTTCGCAGCGAGAGTTTTCCTCCTGCGGGCGTGATGTATCAGATGATCGAAGTGGGAAGCTATCGCTTGCGCTACATCGGGCAAAACCCCGAAGTTGCGCTCACATGGCATGCTCCGAGTGGCAGTGGCCGTCACCACACTTTAGCGGTTTGCCTGCTGTATCGCGGCAGTAAAATCCATAGCGAAGCCTCTTGTCCTGAGGTGCAAACGGATGGCAAGGTTTGGCTCACCGAGGCCTTTTTGATGCCTGATGGTGGTGTCTACCAATACGATGATTACCTGCGAGAAACCTTGCTGCCTTTCACCTCTGCAGGCGTTCATCTCATTGCATCGGCGAATCGCAAAAACATGACAGCCGAGGAATTTCTGCAGATCGCCCGAGAGCTTTTCGAAAAAACAGCGCAACTGGAAAGATCTCGGAATTAGCGACTGCACAGTGGAAATGCTCTGGTGCGATGTGGCCGCAGAGCCGCACGGATGGATCTGTTGAGTCGATATTGCACGGTTTGTATGGGGAAGGCGGTCGAGTCATTTTTTCTGCATCCATGAATCAAGGATGAACTTGCCAAGGACATCAAAGCTGCCGTTTTATCACGACGATCAAGCAAGGGGATAGGGAGGGAGCTCGACGTGCTAAGCAACACCATTCTGCGGGCAACAGTTTTTCTCGAGCGAGGGAAGCCGAGTTGACAGAATTTCAAAATTTTCTGAACCACTGGAGAAGGAGATGAGCCCCTATTCGGGCAACCTGAACGAAGTGGGATCGGAATGGAGGATCGCGGAATGATTGCCATGGCGAAATTCGGAAATAATTGAAAAAAATCGGAAAAAATCGAAAATTCTGTCAAAACCAGAGTCG
>RDYF01000144.1 GCA_004293285.1 Verrucomicrobiota bacterium
GATCGCGGGCACGATGCTGTTTTACGATAGCTTCTACCGCTCGGAAGCGAAAAAACGCCAAGAAAAGGAACTCGGCGAAAATGGCAAGTTGGTGATGTTTCCCGCAAACGGACTGGAGTTTGTCGGCGATGCGACGAATCCTATCGACGCCGTTGCCGCTTTCACCCGTGTGACGGGGGGCTTGCTGAAACTCCCGAATCTCCCCTCAGCACTGCGCCAAAAGCTGAAGTCGATTGAAAAAACCATCCCACCCCTCCCCATCGCGCGACGCAATGGCGTGATGTCGCTCCAGCCAGCGAAGTCCTGGAAAGGCGAATACAACAAGTGGGAACCCATCGAGATGTATGCCTACTGGCCATACCGTCTGGTCGGTGTGACCAATCCTTCCACCATTTGCAAATTGGACTACTCTTGGATGGCGAATCTTGCCAACATGGCGGCACTGGCTTCTCCCGAGAAAGCCAAGGAGCGCGCGATTTACAAAATGGCGAACACCGCAGCACCGCAAGCGCGCTTTCCGGCCTTCTTCGGCCCGGGCCATGACTGGTTGCCCGACTTCAACTGGGGCGGCGCAGGCATGACGGGTGTGCAAGAAATGCTGCTCGCTCCCGAACCCGGTGTCACTGGCAAGCTCCACCTTTTCCCCGCTTGGCCGAAGGAATGGGATGTCGACTTCAAACTCCACGCCCCCGGCAAAACTCTGGTCGAAGCCTCGCTGAAGGGCGGTAAACTCGTTTCGCTGAAAGTCACTCCCGCCTCACGCGAAAAGGACATTGTCAACTGGCTGGGCAAGCACCCCGAGTGGAAACCTTTCACCCCACCCACCCCACTCAGCAAAGGCAAGCCGATCACGGCATCGAGCGCCTTTGACCAAGCGGGCTTTGAAATGACTAAAGCGAACGACGGCGACCTCAAAACACGCTGGGCTTCTGACTACCAAGCTCGCACTGGCTGGCTGGAAATTGATCTGGAGCAGGAGCAAAACATCGGCAGCGTCCTCATCTCGGAAATCGAATGGCCGGAAACGCAAAAATTCGCCATCGAAATCAAGCAGGGCAATCAGTGGAAAACCATCGCCACTGGCACGACCATCGGTGCCAATAAGGAAATCGAATTCACACCTGTCAAAGCACGCTACATCAGACTCCATGTATTGGAAGCCACCAAGGCGATCAACATCAACGAGTTCCAAGTTTTTGCCGCAGAGAAGTAATCTTGGTGCGCAGGCTTATTCTTCACAAGCCAGTTGACCTCCGTCGCTGGCTTGTGTCATGGTATCACTATGAACCCTACCCTGCACCGAGTCGCTCTCTGGCTCGCAACGATGCTCGCGCTCGGTGCGGAACCCATTCGATTCACCTCTGCGGAGGCGACGGTGTTTCATGGAGAAAAAGAGGATTTTCTGAAAGTCATCGATGGCGTAAGTCTGGGGCCCAGCGGCTGGTCGCCTTTTCCTGAAGTCCGAAAACCGCAAGCGCTCATCGCTCGCTGCGAATCTCCTGTGGATGCTGATGAACTGCAAGTCGATCTCTTTTTTCTCGCCGGACGGGCCATCAATGCTCTCGCAGAATTTTCCCTTTCCTACACCACCGATGCCGAGCCTTCTCTCGAAGGAACATGGAAAACCCTCGAGGTGACCCGCTTCCTGGCAGAAGTCGGCACTCTCCGACGCACCCAGAATCAACGTTTACGCCTCGATTTTTTTCAAGTCTCCCATTCGGGTCAACGTGCGGATGACGTCTATCACATCGAAGTCAAAGTTCCTGAAAAACGAGTCACAGGTCTCCGCCTCGATGCTTATCCCGTGCCAGTTCAAGGATCGACAGAACCAGGTCTCAGTTACTGGGGCCCTTACGATTACACTCTTACCGAGTTCCGCGCTAGCATTCTCATTCGAGAAACCACCAATATCGCTCTCTACCATCCTACGCGGAGTAGTCATGACGTTTTTTACGATGGAAGTGGATATCTGCAAGACCCAAGAAATCTCACGGACGGCATCCCTGCCACCATGGCTCACCCCCATGACCCAGAACTTGGCAAATCATTTTTCTTTGAAATCGACCTAGGGCGCGAAGCATATCTCGATCACATCAACCTCAGAAATCGTTATGATTTCGGCACGGATCGTATGAGTCAGTTGGAACTGCGGCTTGGACAAGACCTCGCTACCATAGAACAATCACCCAACTGGCGTGGGCAGAGTCGCGCAGACGGCAGCCATCCCGAACCCGGTGCGGTCGATACGATCTTTGCCAGTCATGGCAAGGGGACTTTTGCGGGACGTTACCTCCGCATCTCATCGAACAGCCCCATTCCCTATTCACCGCAATTGGCTGAAGTAGAGGTTTATGAAAGCCGCACGGCCACTCTTGTCGAGGCACGCGCCGACGGTCAAAACCTTGCCATCGAGGATCGACTCATTGTCCCACCGGGCTCTCTGCGTCTTGCTCTCCGATGGGAAATTCCCCAACCCGGCATGCCGTCGAAAACGGCAATCCGCTGGCGTTTGCGTGGTTCGCAGGAAGAATGGACGGAATCAGCGAATCTCGCCATCGAAATGGCATGCCCACCACCCGGAGCATACCAGTTTGAAGTCCAAGCGCTGCATAGCGATAATCTCTGGGATTCGACGATCGCATCACGCACGATTGTCGTAAAACAACACTGGTGGCAAAACCTGTGGATTCAGTGTGCCGCGATCACCTCTATTGTGACCCTCGCTATCGCCAGTGGCATGCTGTGGTCGCGTCGACGCGCCGCGCAACAACTGCAACGGCTCCGAGCTGAATCTGCCCTCGCCGCGGAACGCGCTCGCATCGCTCGAGATTTGCATGACGAAATCGGCGCGAACCTCACGCACATTTCCATCCTTAGCACTCTCGCCGCACAGTCTGACTCTGCAACCGAAGGAAACCAACATCACCTCGAAGTAGCTCAATGCGCGCGCGAGACGATTCGCGCCTTCGATGAAATTCTTTGGTCGATCAATCCATGCTCAGCCCTTCCGGAATCGATTGCCGCTTCCAAGGTCACGACCCCCTTCCCGATTTGCCGCTGCCACCCCATTTGCGTCATGAACTTATGCTAGCGGTCAAGGAAGCGCTTCATAACATTCTCAAGCATGCCAAAGCAAAACATGCGCTCATCACTTTTGGATTAGATGCTCATCATGTGTTGCACATTTCACTCCAAGACGATGGCCAAGGCTTTGATTTCTCCCAAGTTCCATCTCGCCATCAGACTCGACGGAGCATGGGGCTTGAAGACTTGCAGCACCGTCTGACCAATTTGGGTGGCGAGTGTCGTATCGACAGCGAACCCGGCAAAGGAACTTGCATCACATTCCTCCTTCCGCTATCCCCATGACAGTGAACCCACAAAACCCAAGCAAACCAATTCTCATTTCTTTGGTGGAGGACAATGCAAAACTGGTAAAGTCTTTGTCGACTCTCATCAATTCCACGCCTGATCTGCGCATACACAGCACTCACACGGATGCAGAGAATGCGCTCGAGATCATTCCGTCTGCACCGCCCGATATTGTATTGATGGACATCAATCTACCGGGAATTTCTGGCATCTCCTGCGTGGAAGCTCTCGCCACTCGCCTCCCTAAGCTGCGCATTGTCATGCTCACCGCTTTCGAGAATAGCGATGACATTTTTGCCTCGCTCGCCGCCGGTGCTCATGGCTATTTGCTCAAGAGCATGGAGCCGACGCAGTTGCTGGATTCCATCCGAGAAGTAGCTAAGGGAGGCTCTCCGATCTCGGGCAGTGTCGCGCGCAAAATTGTTGAGTTTTTCCGCAACAAACCAAAGAAATCCGAATCTTCCTTGTCGATCTCTCCGCGTGAGGAGGAAGTGCTACGATTGCTGGCAGAAGGTTATCCCTACAAGCAAATTGCCGATGCCATGAATCTCTCGATGGGCACTGTGCGCACTTACATCGAGCGCATTTACACCAAACTCCACGTGCACAATCGCACGGAGGCTGTGATCAAGTACTTTGGCCGCTGATGATGCCTTAGTGAGCATGATCGATGCAGGCATGTCCGATGTTTATCCGACATGACGGATGGTTGGCGAGGCAATACATTATGAACGTTGCCGAGCGCAATAAATCTAAAACCCGTCCTACCAAGGCACCAAGAACACTCTCATGTTCGACGTTACTTGGTATGCGAGAACCCTAAATCCTAAATCCACATCCCCATCCATGAAACTACTATCATCAAACACGTTAGCCGCCCTCGCGGCCCTCTCTCTTTGCTCATCCGCTTCAGCTGCCATTGTTGTCGCGAATGGCAATGGCAATTTGGAATCAACCACGGTCAGCAATCTTACATTTTATGGAACTGGCCTGTACGACGGCTCGTTCAGCTCTGTTGAAGGTTGGACGTTTTCTGGCGGAACCGGCTCGACATTCCGCTGGCTCTTCGGACCTGGTGCTGAAATCTATGGTCCCATTTTAGGAAGCTACTCTCTCAACTTGACTCAAGCGGCAGCTATCTATGCCAACACTGCTACCACTTCGGTCACTGGTCTCACCATCGGGCAAACTTACACTCTGATGTTTGATACAGCGGTTCGTAGTGGTGGCTCTGGCACTGTCACCGTCGATGTCGATGGCACCCAAGTCGGCACCTTTGATCAAAGCGTAGGCGCTTCGTATGTCACGAAGAGCTTTAACTTTACGGCAACCGGCACCTCCGCAACTGTAGCCTTCAATTACGGAGCTACAGTCGGTAACAACGGTTACATGCTCGATAACGTCACCGTAGTCCCCGAGCCTTCGGCTGCTCTCTTGGGTGGTTTTGGCTTGCTTGCTTTGCTGCGTCGCCGTCGTTGATCGACGTCTGAGTGCAATGAGGTTTCATTTTTTTGGTTTCTTTCTCTTACACAAAAACTGTGGGACACGAGCTTCTCGTGTCCCACTTTTTTGTGCCCCAAAAACCCACTCCCCATTCGCTGAAAGATCTCTCCGCGAAGCCCCGTAGGATTTTTCTCGATTCTACCAAATTTGTGATACGCTCAGAACCAACATGAAACTTCTCATTGCCACCATAACCTTTGCCCTGTTGGGCTTAACGCTGAGCATCGCAGCAGAACATCGGAACGGATCTGTTGATAGCCCGTCGATGAAACGCCCAATTCCCGTGACGGTGATTTTGCCCGAGGGCTATGCCGCCAACAAAGATGCTCGCTTCCCTGTGGTCTATGCGCTGCACGGAGCTGGTGGCAACAATCTCCGCTATGCGGATCCTGCGCGCACGCTGGGAAAAATGGCCGACCGCTATCAGACGATTGTGGTTGTGCCCGATGGCGGAAAAACGAGCTGGTGGCTCGATAGCCCCATCGACCCGAAATACCAATACGAAACCTTTGTCATCAAGGAGCTCATTCCCCACATCGATCAAAACTACCAAACTCTCGCGCAACGCGAAAAACGCGCCATCACGGGCGGCAGCATGGGTGGTCATGGGGCTTGCTATCTCGGCTTCCGCCATAAGGATCTTTTTGGCGCCGTTGGCAACATCTTTGGAGGGGTCGATCTCCGACCCTTCCCTAACAATTGGGACATTAAGCACCGCATCGGAGCGATCGAACAACACCCGGAAAACTGGGAAAAGTTTTCGGTCTTGAGCCTGCTGGATGACCTGAAGCCCGGCGAGTTGGCGATCCTCACGATGGTGGGACATGAGGACTTTTTCCTCGGCGTCAATCGCGAGATGAATGCCCGCTTGCAGAAAAAAGGCATTCAGCATTTTTACATCGAAACCCAAGGCAAGCACGAAACCGCCTACGAAGATCGCGCTTTCCCGGTGATGTTTCGCTTCATTCACAACTACTTTACCAGCGGTCAAGGTTCTCTCGAATAATCCGTTTTTCTTTCTATGAAACTATTCCTCTTCCTCACCGCCAGTAGCGCACTGTTTGCTGCCGATGCCTCGACGGAGCTGTGGTATCAACAACCTGCCCGGCAATTTCATGAATCCGCCCCGCTCGGCAATGGCAGGATCGGTGCGATGGTGTTTGGCGATCCTCAAGAAGAGCGGATGGTTCTGAATGAAAGCTCGATGTGGTCGGGATCCCCCTATCAGTCCGATCGCGAGGGCGCGGCTGCCGCTTTGCCAGAAATTCGCAAGCTCCTGCGCGAAGGAAAAAATCCCGAAGCGGAAGCTCTCGTGAATCAACATTTCACCTGCGTCCCTCCTGGTTCGGGCGGAGGACGAGGTGCCAATGTGCCTTTTGGCTGTTATCAAGTTTTGGGAAATCTGCGTCTGCGATTTGGTAGCCAGCCTAACATCTCAAGCCCCAGCGGTCACCTCGGGGAATCGGGGCAACAAATCGCCCAGGTCACCGATGGCAATCCCCAGACCAAGTGGTGCTTCGAACACGGCGGCAAAGCCGTGCAATGGCAAATCGAACTGCCCCAGGCCGCGAGACCGACACGCTATCGTTTCACTTCCGCCAACGATGTGCCGGAACGCGATCCCCAACAGTGGCTGCTCGAGGGCTCGACCGATGGAAAAACCTGGCGGACGCTCGACGAGAAGAAGGATCAGCCTCCTTTCGCGGCACGCGGGGAAACGAAGAGCTTCGACATCGCCCAACCTCTCGCCTGCCGATTGTTTCGTTTTACTTTTCCCAACAATCCGAATGTGCCCCATTTTCAACTGGCGGAAATCGAGATCGAAGGCGTCGTTCGCAAAACAGAAGCCGCACAGTCGTACCGTCGCTCGCTCGACCTCGAACGCGCGATCGCTGCGGTACGCTATGTACAGGAGGGTGTCACGCACCAGCGCGAGCATTTCATCAGTGCGCCGGATCAAGTCTTTGTGTCGAAATACACCGCGTCGAAATCCGGCGCTCTGTCGTTCACCGTGGCGCTGGATCGACCAGAGCGCGCCACGACCTCGGCCGATGGCAATGACAGCCTGTTGATGACGGGCGCGCTGCCCGACGGCAAAGGCGGCGATGGACTCACGCACGTCACGCGCGTGAAAGTCGTCACCAAAGGCGGCAAAGTCCAAGCCCTTGGTTCCACCCTGCGCATCGAAGGAGCCGATGAAGCACTGGTCTACGTCACCACTGCCACCAACTACATGGGCTTTGCGGGACGTCGGACCAATGACCCACTTGCTGCCACGAAAAACGATCTGTCGCGCGCCCTCGCCAAAAGCTACGCAGCACTGCTGGCCGACCACGTGAAAGATCATCGCTTTTGGTTCGATCGCGTTTCCCTGAAACTCGGCGATGCGACTGCAGCTGCCGCAAAACCGACGGATCAACGACTGAAAGATTTCGCCCAGGGACAGCCCGACCCCGCACTCGCGGCTTTGTACTTCCACTTCGGTCGCTACTTGCTCATCGGTTCCTCGCGACCCGGCGGACTGCCCGCAAACTTGCAAGGCATCTGGGCCGAGGAAATTCAAACTCCATGGAATGGCGACTGGCATCTCGACATCAATGTGCAGATGAATTACTGGCCCGCCTTGGTCGGCAATCTAGTAGAACTGCAAGATCCGCTCGATGCCCTCATCGGCTCACTCGTCCCACCCGGTGAAAAATCCGCGCGCGCCTACTACCAAGCACGCGGCTGGGTCGCACACGTCATCACCAATCCCTGGGGCTTCACTTCGCCCGGCGAAGGCGCTTCGTGGGGCGCAACCACGGGCGGTTCGTCGTGGCTGTGCCAACACCTATGGAGCCGCTACGAATACACGCTCGATAAAGCCTATCTCGCACGAATCTATCCGATTCTCAAAGGCTCGGCGCTGTTTTATCTCGACAACTTGATGACAGAACCCAAACACAACTGGCTCGTCACTGGTCCCTCCAATTCTCCGGAAAATGCCTTCACCTTGCCTGATGGTCGCAACGCCCACGTTTGCATGGGGCCGACGATCGACATGCAACAGCTGCGCGAACTCTTCGGCAACACCGCGCGCGCCGCACAGATCCTGGGACTGGATGCGCCGCTGCGCGATGAACTGACCACCAAACGCGCACAATTGGCACCGAATCAAATTGGTCCCGATGGCCGACTGCAAGAATGGCTGGAACCATACGGCGAACCCGATCCAACGCATCGACATGTTTCGCACCTCTACGGCTTGCATCCCTATCACGAAATCACTCCTGAAGGCACTCCACAGCTCGCAGCGGCGAGTCGGAAAACTCTCGAACGACGTGGCGATGCCGGCACCGGCTGGTCGCTCGCTTGGAAAATCAATTTCTGGGCTCGACTGCACGATGGCGACCGCGCTCACAAGTTGCTCTCGATGCTGCTTCGCCCGATCAATCATAGCGGCGAGACCAGCTACAACGGTGGCGGCGCGGGCTCTTCGACGAATTTGTTCTGCTTCCATCCCCCCTTCCAGATCGATGGCAATTTCGGTGGTGCCGCAGGCATTGCAGAAATGCTGCTGCAAAGCCAGCCCGATACTGGCAAGATGGATGCCACACCGATCATCCGCCTACTCCCCGCCCTGCCCTCGGCTTGGCCCGACGGCGAAGTCAAAGGCCTTCTCGCACGCGGCGCTCTGCGAGTGGACCTTGTCTGGAAAAAAGGCAAACTGGTCTCTGCTCAACTCCACCCTACCCGAAATGGCAGGTTTACGGTTCGCCATCAAGGTGCTGAAATCGAAATCGCCGCGCGCGCTGGGAAAACGATTGAGCTCTCACCAAAGAATTTCCACTAACGCGCGACTTGCCTTTTTTTGATCGCTTTCGCTTCATTCGTTCACGTGCTTCCAACTATCACTTCTCTTTTTGCTTGCTTTAAGAATCGTTCACTATCTTCTCCTTACCACCCTAAACCTACCCCAATCCATTGAAATCGATACACTACCCAACTCCGTCGCTGCGTTCCCGGATCACCTCGATGATGCTCGCTCCAGCGCTCATCTCCCTGGCTCTCGCGCAGCCCGACCTCACCAAAGAAGCCGAAGTCAACGGCGACCGCGCTCCTGCCGATGCCTACGGCGGCAATAAAAAAGTCGCTCAACCTCTCACCCCGGATGAAGCGAAGGTGCCGTTCTTGATTCCGGATCAAATTGCCGACGGGTTACCCCGGACAAATTGAAGCACGAGCCCGATTGGTGGCGCGAAGCGAAAATTGGCGTCTGGTTCCACTGGGGACCGCAGTCGATGGGCCGCAATGGCGATTGGTATGCTCGTTTCCTTTACCAACAAGCACCCGAAGGCCGACAAGGTCGTGCGAACAATCGCTGGATGTATGACCAACACGTGAAACTCTTCGGCCACCCGTCGGAGTTTGGCTACATGGATGTGCTGAATGCATGGAAAGCACCGAAGTTCGATGCCAAAAAGCTGATGAAGCTCTATGCCGAATCGGGCGCGAAGTACATTCTCGTGCAAGGCGCTCACCATGATAATTTCGATCTCTGGGACTCGAAATATCAACCTTGGAACTCGGTCAATGTGGGACCCAAGCGCGACATTGTCGGCGAGCTCTTCAAGGAAGCCCGCAAGTATGATTTCCGCACTGGTATGGCCTTTCATGCCGACTACTCGCTGTGGTGGTTCCAGCCTGCTTTTGGCGCTGACAAAACGGGTCCCAAGGCAGGAGTGCCGTATGATGCCGCCACACGGACGAAGGAAAATGGCAAGGGTCAATGGTGGGAAGGCCTCGATCCGAAGGACTTGTATGGCATTGACCTGCAAGCGGAAGTATTGCCCGGTCAAAACATCCGCGACGGCTTTTTCACCCCCGTGCGCGACATTTTTGTGCATCCCGAAACGCGCGATTACGCGAAAGAATACACACTCAAATGGTTCCGCCGACTTCATCAGTTTGTCGACGATTATGATCCCGATATGCTCTACACCGATGGCACGGAGCCTTTCACGGGCAGTGGCACGGCCAAGGGGGTGATCAGTGATGCGACGGTGAAATTGGTCGCTCACATGTACAACAAACGCGCCGCGAAAAACAAGGGCGAGATCGATTGCATGGCCGTGATCAAAGGCGGACCTCGCATCACAGGCATCGCCGCCCCTCACGAAAATGGCTACACGGGCCCGATCAAGCGCGATCCTTGGGTTTGGGAAAATACTCTCGGCGAATGGTTTTTTGAGGATAATACCCTCTATGACTCGCGTAGCATGATTTTTCAAATGCTCGAAGCGATTGCCCGCGATGGCAATTACAACCTGAACGTGGGACTCACTCCCGAGGGCGATCTCGAACCGGGCGGTGTGCAAATGTGGAAGGATTTCGGCGAATACATGCGTCGCAATGGTCAAGCGATCTACGGCAGCAGGCGAAGATGCCAACTCTCAGCAGGCCACTGCAGGTGTCGATGTCAAATCGCACGTGCTTCCTAAGGTCACTGCGAACGGCCTTGAGTTGACGGTCTCTGTGGCAACGCTCGGCGGTCAGGATCCTTTCCCTGGCATCGAAAAAGCTCTGACGGTGACGGGCACGCTCAACGGCAAAAAAATCAGCGCCCGCGCGAAGGAGTCGGAATCTCTCGTCGTTCGCGGTCAAGGCTTGCAGATCGAGTCTGCGACTTTTTTCCCCTCGGGCCCGATTGTGCGGGAACACGCAGAGTTTGCCATGGCCACTTCTGATGTCCGCTTCACGCAAGGAAAAGATGGCGCGATCTATGCGTTCATCATGGCAGTGCCTAGCTCCGGTGAAACGTTGAAGATCACCTCGTTGGGCAAAAAAGCCGGACTGCTCGAAAAAGCAATCAGCACTGTGTCGCTCCTCGGATACTCGAAAAAAATCACTTGGAAACAGCAAGACGATGCCTTGCTCATCGAATACCCCAGCGATGCCAAGTTTCCTTTCAGCGTGGTTTTCCGCGTGAAATAATCACTCCTACTCAGTTACCTTATGATACCCCACCGTCTCCTTTGGGCGACAGCTTTGTTGTCGCTCCCTCTCTGCTCGTGGCTTGATGCCGTCGATCTCACGAAAATCCCCGGCGTCACCCCAGAACAAGGCCGCATTGGCTTTGTTTTTCCCAGTGCGAAGTCGGTTTCTATCGCCGAACCGATCACGCTCGCGCACGAGGTTTCGTCGGTCTGTTCGTTTGTGATCAACGATGGACCCGATGCGCAGGATGTCGCCTTTCTCAAAGGCATCCGCGAAGCCGGGGGCTCTTGCGGCTTTTCGAAAAGCGGTCAAGGCACGCTGCGCATCGAAGGCGATGTCTCGCTGGGCGGCGTAATCACGCTGTATGAAGGCACGCTGGATTTGTCGAAAGCCCGACTCGCCCCTCAGGCCCGCATCAATGTCTGGGGCACGGCGAAGTTGATTCCTCCGACCTCCCCCGATACGAAGATTGATCTCTATCGCAATAGTCTCAAGGTGGCGTCTGGATCCCGACGCGATTCTTGGAAGTCGCTGAAATACGGCATCTTTAGCCACTTCGTCTGGAATGGCTATGGCATGACCGCCTTTTCTCCCAGTGAAGATGGGCATCTTTCGACGGATATCGATCACTTTGCTCAGTCGTTTGATGTGAAAAATTACCTCGATCACATCATCGCCGCGAAAGCCGAATACGTCGTCTTCACCGCGTGGCATTCGGGCACTTGTCCGATGTTTCCGAGCAAGGCGATGCAGAAATGGGCACCGGGTCGACGCAGTTGTCCGCAGCGCGATTTGTTAGGCGAATTGCTGGATGAATGCAAGAAGCGCGGCATTCCTGCGCTGTTTTACTGTCACCCCTATCAACCGGTCGCGGAACCTCATAACGATTGGATCAATGATCTTTTCGCCGAACTCATCGACCGCTATGGCGATCGACTTCACGGACTGTGGCTGGATGAAAATTTCCAAGACTGCACGCAGGACAGGATGGTCGATTACCCGCGCTTGATGCGCACGATCAAAGAACGCAATCCCGATCTCGTCATCACGCACAATAATGGCGGTGGTCAGACTTATGGCAGTGACGAAGGGGTGCAAGAAGTGCAATGGGAATCGCGCGAAGGACGCGCGGCTTCGGTCTATCAAATCTTTTTGCAAACCGCTCACTCGCCCGAAAA
>RDYF01000145.1 GCA_004293285.1 Verrucomicrobiota bacterium
TAGGGAACAATCAAGCCATGGCACTCACTCTGAGTAAGCCAATTTGCGTGCGGACGGACGAAACATGCACGAATCACCGACACTCGGCAAGCATTTTTTGCTCTGCGTCCCCATACGGCGATCAACCGAGGGAAATCCATGCTCTGCATGACAGGCAAAGACGAACAGCTTTTCTCGATGGAGGGAAGCCGAGCTGACAGAATTTCCGAATTGTAGCGAATGACCAGGAAGATGATGAACCAACATCCGGGAATTCGGAACGAAGCGGGATCGCCAAGGTGAATCTCGGGATGATTGCCATGGCGAAATTCGGAAAAATTCGGAAATTCTGTCGCAACCCGTCTCGATTGCCTGCTCGGATTCCTCTCAGCGAAGATTCTCTCCGTCGCTTGATCTCCGTGTGCATCCCTTGCCTCAGGGGATGAGGCCGTCGACGCGTCGAACACCCTCAACAAAAAAGGAGCCCGAAGGCTCCTTGATTGGATCACTGAAATGGTGGGCAGAGTTGGATTCGAACCAACGTAGGCGCAAGCCAGCAGATTTACAGTCTGCCCCCTTTAGCCACTCGGGCATCTACCCCCTATTTCGGTGGGCGGCGAATGTATGCTGCGCTCTGACTCTTTAGCAAGAGCAAGCGCAAAATTGGATTTTTTTGGAAAAATCTCTTCGCCGTCGCTCTCACTTCACCGTGATCACCATCCGCGCCTCACCCTTCGGATCATTCTTGGCATCGCCTTGCCAAATCACAGAAAATCCATCTTTCGCCGGCGAAGCCATGCGCCGAGGATTTTCTAACACCAATTTTCCCGCACCCTGGGTCTCAAAAAGAAAGGCCCGACCTTCATACGGGGGTAAATCCACCTCGACTCGCTTCAATCCTTGCCCCGTCACGACATCAGACGAGAGATCGATGTTTTCGATAACTCCCACTTTGCCTTTTTTGTCGTCTAACCTCACATATTCTAACCGATCGCGCTTGGCTTCGCGCTCGAGCTCTTTGTCCGATTGAAAACGATAGAGATCGCCAAATTTGACCCGAATTTGAAATCTCGGATCAATCAGCTTGCCTTGATGGAGCAAGCGCCCCCCCACCATGACCTGATCTCCTTCGTATTCAATCATGACCTCAAATTCCGCATCCCCCGTGACTTTGCCGGTGAATCGAGTTTTTGTAGGCTCCCGAGTCGGACCATCCTGACTGCTCAACGTCACAGGGATGATTTGTCGACTTTGCGTTTTACCATGAGACTCCTGCGTCACTTCTGCCAGTATGTTGATGGATTTGAAAAAAGCCACACCCTTGTTCCGACCCAGATTGGGCCATAAGTGCATCTTGCCATCGACTTTCACAACAAAACTGAAGTCTCGTCGCTCATACGCCATGAATTTTCCAATGTAGGATTTTTCGTCTAGCGAGGGAAGTTGACCCATAACCGGAAAAAGCAGCAACCCCATCAATGATATTACGAGAAAATTTGACAAGTTCATCGCAATTCACTAAGCATCATTCATCCCATCATTGATGATTTTTTTTCAACAACATTCCCCGAACCGATGCCATGATCACACCCTCCGAACTCGCCCACTCGGCCGCATCTGAAGCGCAACCACCACCTCATCTGAGCAGTGCCTTGCAAGCCCTATGGCTGGCAAAGGCTGGTCGATGGGATGATTCGCACGACGCCTGCCAGAACATTCCCGGCGTCGCTGGCTCTTGGATCCACGCCCATCTGCACCGCCAAGAAGGCGATTACGACAATGCCGCTTATTGGTATCGGCGCGCTCATCAACCTGTGCCCCCACGATCTCTCAGCATAGAAGCGGAATGGAACCAATTGGTTGAGGCGCTGCGCTAAGCAGCGCACAGGAAGAACTATCCTCGCAAAACTCCTTGAGGCTACGAAGGTCTCACGGGAATGCCTCGATCCGCAAAATGCCGTTTGGCTTCTCCCACGGTATGCTTGCCAAAATGAAAAATGGATGCCGCTAAAACTGCGTCTGCATGCCCTTTCTCTAACACTTCCACCATGTGATCGAGATTGCCCGCACCGCCGCTGGCAATCACGGGAATCCCCACTGCTTGGGAAATGGCAGCGGTGAGCTCGATGTCGTAGCCATTCTGTGTGCCATCGGCATCCATGCTCGTCAGCAAAATTTCCCCGGCTCCACGCTCGTATACTTCTTTCGCCCAGGCGACAGCATCCATCCCTACGGCAGTTCGACCGCCATGAGTGTAAACCCCCCACTTGCCGGGAGCTTCGCGTTTGGCGTCGATCGCAACAACGATGCATTGGCTGCCAAAAGCCTTAGCCCCCGCATCGATCAAACTAGGTTCTTTCACCGCAGAGGTATTGATGCCCACTTTATCCGCTCCCGCGAGCAGCATCGTGCGCATGTCTTCGACACTACGAATCCCCCCTCCCACCGTTAGAGGAATGAAGCAATGCTCGGCCGTGCGACGCACCACATCCGCCATGGTGGCACGATTGTCGGAGGTCGCTGTAATGTCCAAGAACACCAATTCATCGGCCTTCTGCGCATTGTAGGCCATGGCACACTCCACCGGATCTCCGGCATCGATCAAATCAACAAAATTCACGCCTTTGACCACCCGGCCACCGGTCACATCGAGACATGGGATAATGCGTTTCGCAAGCACGAGCCCAGTGCAAATCATCCGCTGGCCGATGGCAAGCCCGCAATCCCTCGAACAAACAAAATCTCTTTCTGCTGTTCATCGATCACTGTCCATCATAGCGTGGCTCCATGCATTACCCACTGACGTTCCGCTTCAAAATGCTCGCACTCGCTCCCCAGGTCTTTGTCACCGACGCGAGCGGCCAATCGGTTCTGAATGTCAAACAAAAGCTCTTCAAGCTCCGCGAAAAAATCGAGGTCTATCAAGACGACGCGCGACGCCATCCTCTTTGCTCGATCGAAGCCAATCAAATTCTCGATTGGTCCGCTCGCTATTTTTTCCGCGACCTCCAAGGAACTGAAATCGGTTCCGTGGGCCGCAAGGGCATGCGCTCGCTATGGAGCGCTCATTACGAAATTTTTGCAGCTCAGAGTCAAACCCCGCGCTTCAAGATCCAAGAAGAAAATCCTTGGTCGAAGGTGGCGGACTCACTCCTCAGCTCGATCCCCATTCTGGGTCTGTTCTCCGGCTATTTTTTCCACCCGAAATATGTCGTAACCGATGCCGCTTCGGGAAAAGCCGTGATGCGACTCACCAAACAAAACGCCTTCTGGGAGGGCCGCTTCGGCGTCGATCAACTGGCTCCTCTCGATTCCCCCACCGAGAGCGTGATTCTCCTCTCCCTGCTGATGCTGATTTTGCTGGAAAAACAACGCGGCTAAGTCATCGCGACCTCACCGCGTCTCGGTTCATCAACGAGTAAAATCGTAGACTTGTACTTTCTTCGTCAGCGGTAGCAGCACTTCGTTCACTTCTTTCATGTGACGAGGATCGGCTTCGTAGGATTGTAGGGCTTTGACGTCTTTGAAACGGATCGACAGCGCCACATCGAAGGAGTCATCGACCACCGGTCGCTCGCTCGGAACCGCCGTGCCGTAGTCGAGCCACAAAATGCCTTCGATCACACGCAGGCGCTCGATCGCATCGATCAGCTTCTGCCGATCCCCTGCATCACCGGGTTTCTTTTGCCAAAAAAGCACCACATGATCCACCGTGCCCGGAGCAGCGGGTGGAGCCATCGTAGCACAAGAACTCAACAGAGCGGCCAACAACATCATGATCCAACGTTTCATCACCGGAATGATACGCAAGACCACTGCAAAATCGCACAACAATTCTCTGTCATGCCTGTTGAGGCGGAATCACCGGCGGAGAATCTCACCAAAAACCACGTCGCACTTTTCGCCGATACGAGCCATCTCCCACGGAAATGACTTCGACTCTGACAGGAGCGAGGCCTTGCTCTTTCATGCCAAGCCGTCCCGCAGCGCGTGGGGAAAGGTCGATGATGCGACCCTCAATGAATGGCCCACGATCATTGACACGCACTTTCACAGATCGACCATTCCCCAAATGCGTCACCTTCACCACGCAAGGGAGAGGTAGGGTTTTGTGCGCCGCGATCAAGTGCCATGGCATCACTTTTTCCCCCAATGAGGTATTGCCCCGAATAATGCCCAAAAATTTCGCTTCATTGTACCAAGAGGCCGTTCCTTCGGCCCGATAGGCTAAGGCTTGGTCCACTGACATCGGATGATAGGTCTTGCCTCGCACTCGATACGAACGCGTCATCACGCCCTCATAGCCACTGGGCCGAGCGCAACTGGCGAGAATCAAACAACTCAAGCAAAACCACTTTCTCATGCTCTGGTTCATTTCCCACTGTTAGCACAGACACCCACTCACCAGCAAGCAGGACTACGTCGTTCGATGATAGATGCCCGCTTTCCCGCTTACGACATAGGCGATCAAGCACACCATGCTCAGCGCGGGCCATTGCTGCCAACCGAATAACTCGCAACCCATTAGGACACAAGCCATCGGCGCGTTCGATGCCGATGCAAAAACGGCGACCAATCCCAAAGCGGCGAAAATTTCTACCGATTGCCCCGTCAGCATCGCCAAAGCATTGCCCAGCGCCGCGCCGATGAAAAACAAGGGGGTTACCTCGCCACCGCGAAAACCACAGGACAAGGTGATCACGGTCAAAATCAACTTCGCCAGCCAACTCCACCACTCTGCGCCACCGAGCTCAAAGCTCGAAAGCAAACTCACTCCACCAACCCGTGAGGCCTCGACTCCCAGTCCCAGATAGTCGCGCATCGCGCAACATTCGACCAACAAGATGATGAGTCCCGCTCCGATCACAGGTCGCCACAAGACCTGCGGAATCCATCTCGACCAACCGCGCGACGCCCACTCGGATAAGGTCACGAAGAATCTGCCGCAAGCCCCGAAGGCTAACGCAGCGATCAGCAAGAAAGCGAACATCCAGGGCGTCATGCCACAAACCCAATTCTCCTTCGGTACCAGTGAGCCAAAATCGCTGTGTTGCACCCCCCATGCCATGCTGGTCACATGCCCCACCCATGACGCCATCGCGCAGGGTAAAAAAGAACGCCATTCGCAGCGACCTCGCACGGGCAGTTCTAACGAAAAAATGGCACCGGCCCACGGTGTGCCGAAAACTGCGCCAAAGCCTGCAGACATGCCGGCCATCATCAAGCTGCGCGATGCCGATTTCGACAATCCGCCCCAGCGCCAAGCCCAGGCAGAGACCGATGCACCCATTTGCACCGCGGTTCCTTCTCGTCCTGCAGAGCCTCCGAAAAGATGCGTCAACCAGGTCGAT
Source organism: Verrucomicrobiota bacterium (assembly GCA_004293285.1). Lineage (GTDB taxonomy): Bacteria > Verrucomicrobiota > Verrucomicrobiia > Verrucomicrobiales > Akkermansiaceae > UBA956. Next base: position 5,331 of record RDYF01000145.1, read on the forward strand.
AGCAAAATCAACGGAGCCATCCGACGCGGCACACGTCCTGTCCCGTGTTGCATTTCCTCCACCAACAAAAAAGATCCCTGACGCGCTGCACCACCATAGCGCTGATAGACATGAACCATCGCGACTCCCGCCAAAGGCAACAACCACAGCAACCATGGCGTCTCGCGATGCACCTCCGTGGCGATGTCCAATCCATGCAAAAAAAGTGCTACCAAACTGCCTGTGACAGCACCGACCCCTACCAAGCAAAGAAACATCCGATAGGCTCCTTGCAAGGCATGTTTTTTGCGGAAGCCTGTGTTCATGCAGCGCGAAAATTAGACCAAGCGCAAGCGCGCCAAGTCTTGGGTGTCGACCAAACCAACAGGGCGATTTTGCTCATCGAGCACGACCACATCATCGATGCGATGTGTGCCAATCGTTTTCACCGCCTGCACTGCCAGAGCGGACGCGCGCACTGCGACGGGTCGCTCCGTCATGTATCGCTCCACTGGATGAGAACCCAAGTGCGGGTCCGCTTGGAAAGCACGCACAAAATCTCCGTGAGTAAACACTCCCGCCAACTGGCCATCGGCTTCGATCAGAATGGCCGCCCCCGCACGGGCCTTGGTCATGGCGAGAAGTGTTTCATTGACCGTGGCTGCTCGCGACAATACTGCCATCGACTCTCCCGAGCGCATGATATCGGCCACCTTGGTCAACAAGGCACGCCCCAGCGAACCGCCTGGGTGATATTTGGCAAAGTCTTCTTCGGTGAACCCCCGCGCCTGCAGCAAGGCCATCGCTAAGGCATCGCCCATCACCAACATCGCCGTCGAGGATGAGGTCGGAGCCAAATTCAAAGGACAAGCCTCGCGCTCGACCGAAGTATCGAGCACATGATCTGCATGCATGGCGAGCGCCGAAGACGTCTTGCCTGTCAGCGCAATCAAGACACCTGCCGAGCGCTTCAAGTAGGGCAACAAATGCAGCAATTCTGCCGTCTCTCCCGAGTAGGAAAGAGCAATCACCGCATCGCCCTCGTTGAGAATGCCCAAGTCGCCATGCAGAGCATCCTGCGAACTCAATACCACCGCCGTGGCTCCGGTCGAATTCAAGGTCGCCGCAATTTTGTGGCCAATGTTGCCCGACTTCCCGACTCCTACAACGACAATCTTTTTCTGCAACTCTAACGCTTTTTGCAAATCAGTCACCGCAGCGGCGAAGGAGTCACTCAAGCGCTGCGACATTTGTTCGAGCGCCTGAGCTTCCAATGCGATGACTCGCTGGGCAAAGTTGATCAGATCCATGCGGATGACTATGACCGATGCGCCAAAAAGGAGCGAGCCGATTATTGGGCCTTAGGCTTTTCCTCGGGCTTTTTCGGCTCGGGCTT
>RDYF01000230.1 GCA_004293285.1 Verrucomicrobiota bacterium
TACAGCGGTTCTCGCTGTTATGAGGTACAATAAATAATAATGAAATATCATTGTGTAATCAAAGCTAATGAAAGCATATTCCCTCGATCTTAGAGAAAAAATAGTGACAGCATATTTAGTAGGGAAAATGTCAATCAGGAAAGTAGCAGCCCAATTTGGTGTCACTAAAAGTCTAGTTCAAAAACTGGTCAAGCAACAACAAACTGAGGGAAATTTACAACCCAAACAAAGGGGGAAACCGCAATTCAGTCATCTGACTTCTACATCTGAAGAAGTCAGAGCACTGGTGGCAGAGCATCCTGATGCTACTTTGGTTGAGTTCTGTGAATTATTTGCAGAAAAGACCGGAAATTGGGTGAGTCGGGCAGCAATGTGTCGCTGCTTACAAAAATTAGAGCTAAATCGCAAAAAAAAACATGGTACAGTCGTCAAGCTGCGACAGAAAGAGTCCAAAAATTGAGAGTAGAGTATTGGGAGAAAATCAAGGATATCGAGCCGAAAAACCTAGTGTTTTTGGATGAAACAGGTATTCTATTGGGTTTAGCCAGAACTCATTCTCGTTCACCACGGGGAACAAGAGTTGCCGATATCAAACCATTTTATCGAGGGGCAAAGGTTACAGCTATTGGCGCAATTAGTATTAACAAAGTGCTAGCATTGATGACAATGAATGATTCAATGGACGGACCAGCATTTGCCGTATTTATTGAGAAATTTTTAGGCCCTGAATTATGGAAAGGAGCAGTAGTAGTTATGGATAATTTACCCGCTCATAAATTAGCATCAATTGTGCCTATGATTGAAGCTGTTGGTGCGAGGGTGATCTGCTTATCTCCTTATTCTCCAGATTTTAACCCCATTGAACTTTGGTGGTCACAACTCAAATCTTTTTTACGAAGTTTCGCTCCAACTAGCACATCAATGATTGATAAAATCATTGCAGTTGCTCTCAAGTTAATGAACCCTAAACATTTAAGAAATTGGTTTGCTAATTGCTGCTACTGTACCTCATAACAGCGGGAACCGCTGTA
>RDYF01000146.1 GCA_004293285.1 Verrucomicrobiota bacterium
TGTCAGCTCGCGCGGCTGTTTGCAATGCGGACACAATTTCCGCACCAAACGCTGTGCCAAAAAGGCCCGCACGGCGGCGGCGACGAGGAAGGGTTCGACGCCCATGTCGATCAATCGACTCAAGCCGCCGAGCGCATCGTTGGTGTGCAAGGTGGAAAAGACCAAGTGACCGGTCAAGGAAGCGCGAATGGCAATCTCGGCTGTCTCGAGGTCGCGAATTTCCCCAATCATCACGATGTTGGGGTCGGCTCGCAAGATGGATCGCAGAGCGGTGGCGAAGGTCAAGCCGATCTCCGATTTCACCGCAATCTGCATCACTCCGGGCAGTTTGTTTTCCACCGGATCTTCGACCGTGACGATGCGTCGATCAGGGTGATTGACTTCGGTGAGGAAACTGTAAAGCGATGTCGATTTGCCCGAACCGGTCGGCCCCGTGATGAGGATGATGCCGTTGGATAGATGCAATAGCGACTCGATGCGCTTGCGCACAAAGGGCTCCATGCCGAGTTTGTCTAAGCTGAATTTTTCTTGGTTGAGCAAGCGCAAGGACACGCTCTCGCCTTCCACCGTTGGCACGGTCGCGACACGGACGTCGATGGTTTGTCCCTCGAACTGCAAGTTGATCCGACCGTCCTGCGGCACGCGACGCTCGGCAATGTCGAGCCGCGCCATGATTTTCAAGCGCGCAATGACCGAACTCTGCAAGGCTTTGATGTTCTCAGGCACGGTGACTTCCACCAGCTTGCCGTCGATCCGATACCGAATCCGCAAGTTGGTGCTCAGCGGTTCGACGTGGATGTCGGTCGCCCGCTGTTCGAGCGACTCGCGAATGATCTGATTGACAAATTTCACCACGCTCGCCTCTTCATCGTCGTCTTGGTCGATCACGTTGGCCTCGTCGTGCGTTTCTAAGCGCTCGTAGTCGAGATCCCGACCTTCCAAAATCTGCTCAAAAGTATCCGCGCCGACGCCGTAGAGCCTGCGCAAGGCTTCGTGAATTCTACGCCGCGAGGCCATGCACCATTCGATGGGCACGTCCAGAGCCTGCGCCGCAGCCTGACGCGCGACGAGGTGAAAGGGGTCAAAGGTCGCAAGCTTGAGCCGCTTTTTGTCGCCGGTCTCGATGATCGCGACGGGCAATAGTCGATGCCGCAAGGCCAAGCGCGGCCCACACATGTCTCGCAAGGGCACGGGATTTTCCACCACAGGAATGCTCTCCAGCCACTCCATGCTGAGCTCCCCCGCCAATTCGCGAAGATACTTTTCCTCGTCCACCAGATTGGCATCGAGAATCTCATCGAGCGGCGAACGCTGGCGTAGCGACGATGCCTCAATCACTTTTTCTAGTTGCTCCAGGTCCTCGCATCCACTGCGCCGAGCCGGCTCGATCAATATCTCCCTCATGGTGTCAGAACTCTTCTGCCTGAAAAACCGCCGCTTGGCAAACTTGTCTGAGAAAAGATTTCAATGGAGACCGCATGATTCTCTCATAGCAAAAATTTTACGAAAAAATTTGAATAAACTTTTTTCTATGGTGTCTTACCGATGACAAGAAAATCAGCGCACGAAAGGGCAATCCTTGCATTGCCATTCATGTGCTGATCAACGAACATGATGACAACCAAGAAAGAACAACTATTATGGGACTCGATCGTATCACGCAAAAACTCCAAGAAGCTCTGCAACAAGCACAACGCCTCGCCTCGAAGTCGAGCCACGCGGAATTGAAGGGCGCTCATGTGCTGCAAACGTTGCTGGAACAAGACGGCGGCATCCTTATCCCGATTTTGCAAAAGGCGGGTGTCGATCTCGCAAAGCTCCAAGCCGCGGTGCAGCAGAATCTCGCCAGTGAACCCCGCATCACGGGCTCGTCTTCGCAACCGCAAATCAGTCACGGACTGCGCGCCACGCTGGATCAAGCCGATGAAGCTCGCGAGTCGCTCGGCGATGACTACCTCAGCGTCGAGCACTTTGTCCTCGGCGCTCTCCAAGCCGACTCCCCCGCTGGCAAACTACTGAAACAAGCGGGTCTCACGGAAGCCAAGGCCCGCGAGGCGATTCAATCGGTGCGCGGTCACCAAAAGGTCACGGATGATAATCCCGAGGGCAAATACCAAACGCTGGAAAAATATGGCACGGACCTCACCGCTCGGGCACGCGAGGGCAAGATCGACCCCGTCATCGGTCGCGATGAGGAAATTCGCCGCGTCATGCAGGTGCTTTCTCGCCGCACGAAAAATAACCCCGTGCTCATCGGCGAACCCGGGGTCGGCAAAACGGCCATCGTCGAGGGCCTCGCCCGACGCATTGTCTCGGGTGATGTGCCGGATTCGATGAAGAAGAAACGCATCATCGTCATGGACATTGGCGGCATGCTCGCCGGTGCCAAGTACCGCGGTGAGTTTGAAGATCGACTCAAGGCTTTCTTGAAAGAGGTCAGCGAATCCGCCGGTGAAATCATTCTTTTCATCGATGAGTTGCACACCATCGTCGGCGCTGGCAAAACCGAGGGCAGTCCCGATGCCGGCAATTTGCTGAAACCCCAGCTCGCCCGCGGTGAGCTCTCGACCATCGGCGCGACGACTCTGGATGAATACCGCCAATACATCGAAAAGGACGCCGCTCTGGAACGACGCTTTCAACCAGTGCTGGTCGGCGAACCATCGCCCGAGGACACCATCGCGATTCTTCGCGGCCTCAAGGAACGCTATGAAGTGCACCACGGCGTGCGCATCCAAGACGGTGCCATCGTCGCCGCTGCCACGCTCTCGGACCGCTACATTTCCGATCGATTTTTGCCAGACAAAGCCGTCGACCTCATTGATGAAGCGGCATCTCGACTGAAGATCGAGCTGGATTCGATGCCCACGGAAATCGACCAGATCGAACGCCAGGTGCTGCAGTTGGAGATGGAGAAAAAAGCGTTAGAGAAGGAAAAGGATAAGGCTTCCATCGCCCGACTCGATAAGGTCAAGGAGGAGCAAGCCAATCTCAAAGAGCAAAGCGCCGCGATGATGACGCAGTGGCGCAATGAAAAGGCGGTGATCGATGAAGTACGCAGTGCTCAGGAAAAACTGGAAACGCTGAAAAACCAAGCGGAGCAAGCCCAACGCATCGGCAATCTCACGCGTGCCTCGGAAATCACCTACGGCGAAATCCCACAGGTCCAGCGCGAACTGGAAACGGCGAAGGAAAAACTCGCCCATTTCCAAGCGAACGGCGGCATCTTGAAGGAGGAGGTCACGGAGGACGATATCGCCCGCGTGGTTTCCGCTTGGACGGGCATTCCGGTGAATCGCTTGCAGGAAGGCGAACGCGCGAAGTTGCTGCGCATGGAAGATCGACTCAGCGAACGGGTCATCGGCCAGAAGAAAGCGATTACCGCCGTTTCGAATGCCGTACGACGCGCCCGCTCGGGTCTCCAAGATGAAAACCGCCCTCTCGGCTCGTTCCTTTTCCTCGGCCCCACGGGCGTTGGCAAGACGGAGCTCTCGAAGGCTCTCGCGGAGTTTTTGTTCGATGATGAAAATGCCATGGTCCGACTCGACATGTCGGAATACATGGAAAAGCACAGCGTCGCCCGACTCATCGGCGCGCCTCCGGGTTACGTCGGTTATGAAGAAGGCGGTCAGCTCAGCGAACGCGTGCGCCGCAAGCCCTACAGCGTGGTGCTTTTCGATGAAATTGAAAAAGCTCACAGCGATGTCTTCAACGTCTTGCTGCAAGTGCTCGATGATGGACGCATCACCGATGGCCAGGGTCGCACGGTCGATTTCCGCAACACGGTGATCATCCTGACCTCGAACATCGGCTCGCAATTCATCCTCCACGAGGAAAATGCCGAGCAGCGGGAAGCGAAGGTGCTGGAAGCACTGCGCGCGCACTTCCGTCCCGAGTTTCTCAATCGCATCGATGAGACGATCATCTTCGATCGCCTGGCCCGCGAGGAAATCACGCGCATTGTCGACATCCAGTTGACTCGCCTGCGCCAACGCCTCGCCAAGCAAGGACTCGCACTCGCGCTCAGCGCCGATGCCAAGGATTTCCTCGGCACCCAAGGCTACGATCCGATCTACGGAGCTCGACCCTTGAAACGCGCGATCCAGCATCAGTTGCTCGACCCCCTCAGCATCGCCGTGCTCGATGGCCAATTCCAAGAAGGCGACCTCATCGAAGTCGCCCTCGCCGACAAAGCCGCAAGACACCACCACAAAGAATCCCCCCATCCCGAAGGGATGACAGATGGTAGCCGGTGGTCGAGAACGCCCCAGCGTTCGACACCACCGGAAGCATCCCCAGAAAAATCTCCGCACCCCGGCAGGGGTGCCAGATCGCTCCTTGCCTCACATCACCTGCGCAATGCCACCACTGCATTGTGCCCGCCTAGCGCTCGACAACCTTGCCACGCTAGCCACCTTAGTCACGGATCACTGATAATCTCCTTCAGCAAATTCTGAATCTTATCGTTGGTAAATTGTGTTCTGAATTTAATCGTCACATTTCCTTGGAAAAATTGCTCTGCATGTCTGATTTTTTGGCGTTCCTCGTTTCTCAATGATTGATCTCCCTCAACATTTTTCGTCTCGACGATAAAGTTGAGCTTCTTAGTTCCATCTTCATACTTCAACACGTAGGCAAAGTCGGGTGAATAACTTTTACCACCGGCCACGGGAATCTTGATCGAGTTTTTGGGGATCTTTGTGAACACGACCACTTCTTGCAGCTCTTTCTTCACGTTTTCTTTCTCCAACTCAGAGTCGTAGAAAAGCTCATTGAAGAAGTAGCTATCTGCCACTTTGTCATCGGAATACATCACGCCAATTCCTGCAGCAGACATCTCTTGCAACACCTCGCCTCGCCGCGTTGTGATTTTTGTCGGGTGAATGCAGTTGGAGATTTTTTTGTACTCCACACTGAATCGATCAATCGCGTGATGCATCAGGTAGTCATCAAAGTTCTTTTTGATCACTCGCAGGGTTGCCCCATTCAGATAGGGGTTGATCGGAATACCGGAGTCAATCACCGCTTTGTGCAGAGTGGCACGACTGATGTGTAGCGAGGCAGAGAGCCTTGTGAGAAATTCATCATACGTCATCGTCTGCACCATGACCAACTTGTCGTCGTAGATGGACTCCGCATCATCAACCCTCATCGCCTGCCCGTCCTCGATGGCAATTTGGGACTTGATGGAGCGGATGCCATGCTGCTTAAAATTTTTCTCTTGGGAGCGAAAATACTCAGACAAAAGAATCTGAAATTGCTCTTCGTTATCAAATTTGTATTCGAGAACAACCTTTTCGTTGATTTTCTCCCAGAGAGCCTTGAGCTCGGGATACTTTTCCGTGCGTATCGTAACGGTGCGCTTTGTATCAGTGGATTTCCGGATTTTATCCTTCTTCACGCCTTCAAAGGCTAGGCCGTAGTGGTTTTTCACAAACTCGAATCCACCTGGCTTGTAGCCATTGCTTCGCGTTACCACATCGTTTTTGTCCAATACCATCAACAACTCATCCTCAGTAATCTCATACTTGTCGCAGATCTGCTTGATAAGCACATCGGTCAACTTCTCCGGATTGTCTTCGATCGAGACCGCACCAGAATTCTTGTTGATTTCCGTGACCAAGTTGTCCACGAAATCACTCTCGGTAAAGTCCACGAAGTAATTGAGGAAAAACGACTCCTCTTTGACGCGGTTGCCGTATTCATTGACCGGCAGACGCAACCCGCGCCCGACTTCCTGAAGTTTGGAAATCTCACTACCGCTGCTACGCAGCTTGCAAATCTGAAACACATTCGGATTGTCCCAGCCCTCGCGTAGCGTCCATTTGGAGAAGATGAAACGCCGTGGATTTTCTAGGGAGAGCATCGCTTCCTTGTCATGCAGAATTTCATTCACTTCTTTTTCGACCGCTTCATCCTTGTCGGAGTTGTCTTGAGAGAAATATCCGGCATGCGTCGCCGCCACATCCGCCAACGTTTTTTCCAAATAGCTGCGATAGTATCCTGACTTCTCGTTCTTCAGAAGATTGGTAGTCTCCGCACGGACAAATTCCTCCAATTTCTGGCGAAGGTAGCCCTCTTGCTGACGATATTCATCAATGTTATCGATGAAAAAAAGCGTCAGTGGTTTGATCTTCACCTCGCGTGTCAGCAGTTGCTTTTCCAAAATAAAATGCTCTGCCACCGCTTTACGCAGCATCATTTCCTGCAAGGTCACGGCGTAAGAATAGGGATTGAGCTTGTCTCCGCTTTTCAGCTCCATGCCATTCGACAGAACCACTTTGGATTTGTTCAGACTCTCAATGATCAGGCCGCTCATGGCCGGATGGACTTGTTCTAGACTGCCTTTCTTAGCAAGTTTCACCAGAAGCCTTTTCTGTTGCTCGATCAGCTCGAAGTTCGCTTCTGTGCCATCTGTAGACACCAGACGCACGATGGCATTTTTACCACTTTCAAATTCGGTGACATGGCCGGTGACTCCTTTCACCAGATTCTGATTGAAGGCATCGACGGAGCTCAACTTGTAGATCAAGTTGTGATAATCCTTCACCAGCTTTTTCTCCACTTTTCCCGTGATTTCGCTCTTTTTCTTCAGCTCTTTTTCGGGAAACGTGGCACCGTATCGCAGGATGAACTGCGGCTTCATGCGCTGAATGTTCTCCCAAGTCGAGTTCTGCTGGGAAAATTTGTGGGGTTCATCAATGATGACCAGCGGACGCACGGCGGCGATTCCGTCAAAAGGCACAGTAAATTCGTCGAAAAGGCCTTTATCGAAGCTCTTTTGCATCGTGTCAGAGTTGAGCATGCCCGCATTGATGATCATCACTTCAATGTTTTGTTGATCATGTCTCCCTGCAGAACAGAATGAGTTCACAGCAGGCGGCATGTGCGTTTTTTTATTCGCTTTGCCAGACTTCTGACTCTCCACCACGTGAAGACGCAAGCTCTTGCCGTATTGCTCTTTGAAATGCTCACGAGAAGAGGGAGATTTGAGGAAATTCACCGTACCCGCCTTGATCGGCAGCGTAGGCACCACCACGACAAACTTGAAAATGCCATACTGCTTGTTCAGCTCGAAGATGGTTTTGGCATAGGTGTAGGTCTTGCCCGTTCCCGTCTCCATCATGATGTCGACGATGTCGGCAGGGGAAACCTTTACATCGATCCCGTTATGCTCCTGCAATCTCATCACATTCCCCGTGAACTGCGTGTAGGGATTGGTTCGGTTGATGAGCGGGTTCGCCCAAAGTTGATGCGCTCCCTCAGGTGGATCAATCTGCAAGTCCGCAAAAACGGCCACTGCCGCGACCACGGCTCTCTGTTGATGCGGGAGGTCTTTCTCGAAATGGAATCCTTTCATGGCAACTACTGATTAGAAACGCATGATGAAGTCGATTTCCAGACTCTTCTGGTTCTGGAAGTTTTTCAAACTCTCCGCCAGTTCCAAGAGATTCTTGCTCTGGAAATTGGATTCAAAAACGATCACGGAGCGTGGGTTGAATTCTGGATCCGCATCCACTTTTTGCAAAAGCGCGACCAGATGATCCGTCGTGAAACCCTTGTCCATGAGATACAGTTTGCCATTCACATACTTGCCGACATAGCCGCCGAGATCGCAATCGACGGCTTCCTCCGTGAGCGGTGAGCCATCGTAGGTCTTCCAAGTAATGAAGAGCGCCTGCAAGTCATCCACACCCAGCAAATCCCCCCGAAATGGTGCAGGTGTGTCTTCCTCCAGAGTTTCCGCTTTGTGATGGTAATCTTCCCACAGCGGCATCGTCTCAAACACCTTGAATCCCAGATCCTGTCCCGCCACTTCCACGGGTCTTTCTTCTCGCAGTTTGTTTGCCGCACGGATCAGACGCTCTTTGGTGATTTCAAAAATGGTCGGTTCTTCGACACCGAGCTCGTTTTTGACGAAATCGTACGAGGCTTTGCTTTTGTCTGGATCAATTTTTTCAGGCAATTGAGCAAGGATGAATTTGCGTCTTCCTCCATCTTCGGCGTTCAGTTGCATTACGGCATCGCCCGTAGTGCCGGAGCCTGCGAAGAAATCGAGGATTAGATCATCAACTGATGTGGAAAGCGTTAGCATCTTCAATATCAATTCAACAGGTTTTGGCGTCTCAAAAACACCACTTTGTAATAAATTACTTAATTTTTTGGTCGCCTCAGAAGTGTAAAATTTTTGATCCCACCAAGTAGTTGTAGTTTTTCTACTTTTTTCAGCTGCACTCTTATAATATTTTTGTTGAAGGCTCTTACCTACTTTTACAATTAGTCCTTCATTAAATTTTTCTCTCATAGTGCTCTCGGAAAATCTCCAATAACCAGTTACACCCTCGAAAGTGTAGTGTGGATTTCCTTTTTTTGCACCTCCTGGACCATCGACAGGAACTAATTTGTATTCTCCGTTTTCGTCAGATTTATTGAAACCATCGACATCAGGCTCTAACCCAAACTGACTTCTAGTTTTATGAGTTTCATAATAGACTTTTGCATATAAGAGAATAAAATTATGGTTCGGTGAGATAATTTTATCATTTGACACCGAAGCCCTCGATTTATGGCAAATCTCCGCTACAAAATTCTCCTCCCCAAACACCTCATCCATCAGCAAGCGCAACTGCGCGACTTCATTGTCATCGATGGAAACAAAAATCACGCCGTCATCCTTCAGAAGTTGTTTCGCGATGTAGAGGCGCGGATACATGAACGTAAGCCATGCGGAATGGGAGTTGCTCTTGCTCATCGTGAAGTCGAGGATGCGCTTGGCTTTTTCCTCGGAGACACCCGCGAGGCGTTGCAGCTCGGTCACGGTGAATTTTCGATCATCCTGATAGACAAAGCCGTCGCCACCCGTGTTGTAAGGCGGATCGATGTAGATCATTTTCACCTTCTCATGATAGGCGTGGGAGAGATGCTTGAGAATTTCCAGATTATCGCCCTTTAGCAAGAGATTCTGGGAATGGGCATTCTCGGGCTTCTGATTGAATGCCACATCCTCCTTGAGCAAGGTGGTGGCGGCATCACTGGCCAACAAGCGGGCATAGGAGCGTCCGAGCCAGTCCAGACCATAACTTTCCTTGGAGAAATTCACTTCACCCGCCTGCAACTCTACTTGGAATTTTTCCATGAGGAAATTCCCCTGCTTGTCAAAACAATGCCCGAAATGCGCCTTGAGCACTTCCAGGTTCTTGTTCTCCGGGATCAGGTTGTTGGTCAAATGTTGCGTTGTTTCCATAAAGTTGGGAGCTAGCGTGGCGTGTATGGCCATGTTTGAACTATTTTTTGGGCAATGTTACCAGCCAATTTTGCCATCGGTGGGAAAACGCCAAGAAACTTGCCTGATTCCCCCATCCCCAGAAAAATCTCCGCACCCCGGCAGGGGTGCAAGATCGCTCTTGGCCTGACATCACTTGCGCAATGCCACCACCGCATTGTGCCCGCCTAGCGATGCGGCGACTTTCCAAACCGTGCCTTGGACCTCGGTCACTTGATCGGGCAGCACAAAGCCATCGGGCACATGCAAGCTCGCTCGATTGGGCGGAAGCTGACCTCGCTGCATGAAGTCGCACAAGATGACCGTTTCTAATAAAGAACCCGCGCCGATGCCGTGACCGAGATAGGGCTTGAGCAAGTGCAAGCTCGGTCGCAGGCCCTCGCACGCGTCGCGCAGGCACGACGGCTCTGCACGCGCATGGGAAGCCGTGCCCGTAGCATGCGGACAAATCGCTACGGGGTCGCCCCATTCTTGACGCGCTTGTCGCAACAACGCCACCAATTGCCCAGTCCCCGGCGCGAGCGCAAGGGCATCTTTGGCATCGGAGTTCGCTCGATACCCCAGCAACTCCACTCTCCCCGAACGATCACTGAGTTCAAGAGCCATCGCCGCCGCAGCTTCTGCCGGAAAAATTCCGCCCGTCTGCGGGTGATAGGGGTCGTTCATGCCATTTCGGGATAAAATGCCCGCCGCATGATAACTGTCCATCAAGCCTGCGACCAAAGGCAGATCCACCGCGACCACGAGAGCTCGCTGAGCCATGCCACACTGCACATGCATCATGGCCATGCCCAGGGCATCCAATCCCGCCGAGCAGCCGGTGGAAATCACTTGATAAGCCCCGCCGATGCCGAGTTCGATGCTGACCGCCGCCGCTCCCTCGCCATGCATGGAGTTGCTCACCTCCATGACAGGGAAACCCCTACGTCCCGGCCATGGCTCCAGCCATCCTGCCAATCCACCGCGCGATGTGCCTTGCCGAGCCACATGCAAGGCCGCCATCGAAGCCGGCGACCACTTCCGATGCGACAACGCCGCGCGCGAGGGGATCCACGAGGCGGGCACTTCTGCGGCTTTACAGGAAATCAACTCACCGAGCGGACGAAACGCCTCCTTGCCCGCGATGATCGCATCACAATGCTCGCCCACGCTCTCTCCTAGTGCCGATAAAGCACCAAGTCCGCTGATCCTGTAACCCATTCCCACAGACCGACTAGGTGAAATCCACGCGCCGCTGTCAACAGAAACCCACCCAAATCACATGCGTGACAGCGACACCCTGTCGCTTGAGTGACAAATGTGTCACAGAGCGGCAATTCAGAATCTGCCAGCATTCCACTAAGCATAACGCGCCCCTGCGTGCGACATGCCGCGCAGGAGATCTTTCTCTTCCATGAAGACCATTTCCCGATTTTTCTTTCGCTTCGTTCAGTGCAGCATTTCTCTTTGCGCGCTGATCATCTTTCATTTTCATCAACCCCTTCAGGCGATGGAGGCAGGGCTTGCAGAAGAATGGGGCTGGTTCCCCGAACGAGCAGGTTTGATTGCAGCAGAATCATGGGGAATCAAACCTCAGTGGCACGGCAAAACCATCGTCGAATCGTTTCTCCTATCACCCCCTGCTCCTCAAGTTTTTCTGGCCTCTTCTCTTCGCCAGGATCTGTCTTCCGGAGAAACAACCGACCTTCCCGATCCTTCTAGCATGCCACAAATTCCCGCTGGATTCACGGAGATTTTGGGCGAGGTGTCTGATGAAAAACTCGATCCCGTCGTCGGCGCTGTTGTCGAGATCCTCGGCACGGGAAAAACAGTAGAAACAAAGGCCGATGGCAGCTTTTCTTTTCCTGCCATCGCCTCGGGAAATCTCACGATCGAAGCCTCCAAGCTCGGCTATGCAAGCGATACGCAATCCGCCACTGCTATCCCAGGGCAGAAGCTCACCATCCGCATGATGCTGAAGAAAAAAGCGGCGGATGTCGCCGATGAGGAAACGATGCTCGAGGAAGAAGTCGTTGTCGGTGAATACCAGGAAAATTCTACCACCAATTTCAACCTCGATATGGCGACGACTTCGATCAATATCTCTTCTGGTCTGAGCAAGGAAGATTTCTCCCGCGCCGGTGTCAGCGATGCGGGCGAAGCAGTTTCGAAAATTGCCGGTGCCAATATCGTCGATGGACGTTACGCCGTGGTCCGTGGTCTCGGCGATCGCTATTCGAATACGCTGTTTAATGGCGCGCTCATCCCTTCTGCCGATCCTAGCAAAAAAGCGGTCCAGCTCGATCTTTTCCCGAGCAAACTGTTAGAATCGGTCGCCATCACCAAATTGTTTTCGCCAGAACTCCCGGCAGAATTCGCGGGCGGCACGGTTCAAATTCAAACTCTGAGCATGCCCAAAGAACGCATCATGCAGTTCTCCTACGGCGTGCAATGGTTCGAGCGCACTGCCGGCGGTGAATTCATGGGCGATCCTACGACGAACATTGGCAGCAACAACATGGACTTTTCCCAGTTACCAGCGGGTTTTGACCAACCCAACAACTTCACGGGATCGGTTCTGGATTCGCTCAAAATGCACCTCAGCGCTCCGATGAGACCGTCTGCCGTGAATGACGATATCGCGCAGTCGATGTCGCTCACGCTCGGCGATACTTTTGAGCTCGCTGATGGCGTGCGTCTCGGCACGATCTTCGGACTCACGCAAAGCAACCAAAATGTCTACCAAGACATCGCATTGGGCCGTGGTTATCAATTTGATAATTTCACTACGCCGGAAATCAATGACCCCGTTCTCAATAATACCCGACGCAATGAGAGCTTTGCTCGCGAACTGAATTTCGGTGCGATGGCGAACATCAATCTCGAGCTCGGTGGCCGTCATGACATTAGCTTCAACTATTTTACCAATGACTCTTTTGCAGACAATTACACCCGCACCTCGGACTCATTTTCTCTCATCAATGGATTGATCTTCTCCGCCAATCCACGCGGCGATGTGGATCCAAACACGGGAGAAATCGTGCGCGCATTTGCCACCCCTCTCGGCGGCGCGGATTTCTTTGAGCCGTTGGAACGCAGTTTGGAAAGCAAGCAACTCAAAGGAAGTCACGTCCTCTATGGTGATAAAGAACGCGGCGGCACCTTTAGTTGGATGGTGTCTGATGCCACATCGACCGAGGGCCGACCTCACTCACGGACTTACAGCTTTACCGAGCTCGACTTTGCCGATGCCGAGCGCATTCCTGGCGCCATTTCAGACCCTAGCCAATACCGACCCGAATTTGGTTCTTACACGGGCGCGGGCGACCCCGTTCTCATCAGCGGCTTTCCTTCGGTCAATGTATTTCGCGAAACTCTTAAGACGGTCGATGAAGGTGACAACAAGCGCGCCGACGTTTATCTGCCATTTTACTTCGATGACGCATCTGATGACCGCGTTGGCATTCGCTTAGGATACAACACCAATGATCGTTCGCGAGAAGTCCGTGGCCGCTTTTACACCTATGACTTTACTCGCATCAATGACCAGCTCATGTTAGAAAATAGCTTAGGTCAATACCAGAGCAATTACGGACAGTTGTTTCACGATCTTTTCAATAGCGGACTCTATCCGTTTACTTCCCGTCCATTTTTCGGCAATCAGGGAATTATCATCAATGACTTCAGTGGCAACGGAACTACGATTCGTAATATCGATGCGGGATCAGCGATTGACGCCTATTACTTCGGCAGTGAAGCCGTTGCCGGCGGTTGGACCATCGCGGGCGGATTGCGACTGGAGAGAGAAAATCGCTACTATCAGATTCTCCCAGGCTTGAACCCTAGCCTCATCGCGAATGACCAACCCGTTGAATTTGATATTGATACCATTCTCCCAGGAGCCTCCGTCACCAAAGCCATCGGCAAGGATGACAAACATACGATCACAGCCGGTTGGTCGCGCACTGTCGCTCGCCCCACGTTCTATGAATTTGCGCCCGCTTTCATTGTCAACCAAGCCACAGGTGATATTACCCGTGGTAATCCTGATCTCGTGAATTCTTCGATTACAAACTATGATCTGCGCTATGATCAAAAAATCAATGATGACACAACTGCGGGCATCGGCCTTTTCATCAAATCGATCGAAAAACCCATCGTCGATGCCTTCGATCCGGTACTCAGTGCTCAATCATGGCTCAATGGTGACTCAGGAACGCTCAAGGGCATCGAGTTTGAAACGAATACACTGCTAGGAAATCACTATCGTCTTGGAGCCAATTACACATACATTCAGTCTGATTTGGTTTACACCTTACAAGGCCTCCCTTTAACAACAGGATTCACCGGCCAACCTGAACACATTTTTAACCTTATTGGTAGTTATGAACTAAAGGATCAAGGATTTACTGCCAATTTGATTTATAACTTCACCGGCGAGTTCATGGCGGCAGCCCCGACCGCGGCTACAGCCCCCTCGATCATGCAGGAATCGTTCGAAACCTTGGATTTCAACATACAACAACTCGTTGACCTCTGGAATTGTGACGTAAAAGTAACTTTGGGCGTCTCCAATATCCTTGATTCACCCATCCGCCAATACTTTAGTGGCGGCGGCTTTACGTTCCGTGAAGTCAGACCCGGAAGAACTTACAACATTTCATGTCAAGTCAGCTTCTGAGTCACGACAACAACAACAATACAAATACATGAAACACTTATTAAGTGAATCCAAACCTCAACATCGCAGTTCGCTGTTAGGTTTACTAACAGCAGCCTCTCTCATGGGCAGCTTCGCTCACGCAGCGGATATCATCAAGAATGTTGATATCACCGCCAATGAGACTTGGACCGCAGATAACAATTACATCCTGACTCGCCCCGTCGTGGTCAAATCAGGTGTCACTCTCACCATCGAACCAGGAACGAAAGTTCTTGGCGTGGGTGATAATAAAGCCACGACCGACCGCACGGACGATGAATACGGCTCTCTCATCATCGCTCGTGGCGCTCAACTCATCGCCGATGGCACTCCCACCAAACCCATCGTTTTTGACGCCTACGCCTCGGTCTATGGCTTCGATGACAACGGCCGCAACACCGGTCCATCTGGCCCCCGCACGCAGCCTTTGCTCA
>RDYF01000231.1 GCA_004293285.1 Verrucomicrobiota bacterium
AGCAGCGTATGGCCACCGGAAATGATCAGCGAAATGTGAGCCGGCACTTGGCTGGCGCTGACGAAAGGCGAGAGCAAATGTCCTTCGAGGTGATTGATGGCGAGATAGGGTTTGCCGAGAGCGCAGGCCATCGCCTTGGCGGCGGTATTGCCGATCAGCAGCGAAGAAGCGAGTCCGGGACCAGCGGTGGCGGCAAAGGCGTCGATGTCGCGCACCGTCACGCCTGCTTTTTCGAGAGTGGTTTCGACCAGGGGTCGCAGAATCAGCGAGTGATTGCGCGAAGCCAATTCCGGCACCACGCCGCCGTAAGGTTGGTGGAGGGGGATTTGCGAAGAAATTTCCGAAGCAAGAATTTCCGCAGGTTCATGCGCTTGGCCTCGCAAAATCGCGACGGCAGTTTCGTCACAAGAGGATTCGATGGCGAGGATGATCATGGGATGGTTGGAAAATTGCTTGCTCCTACGTGGCGGCGCTTTCCAAGCGCCATGCCAATGAATGATTTTGAGAGGCCTGGCGCTTGGAAAGCGCCGCCACTTTGCAACAGGCGTTGCTGGATCACAAATGCAAATGCGTTTGCCCTGGAATTTTTTTGATGGGCGGAAATTGATTGGCTCATCGGGCAGAGTTGTGCGATGGATGGTTCATGGAATTGCGGTTTCGTGATCGGCTTTTGAATTTTCCGCGTCGGGCTCTGGTGATGGGGATCGTCAATGTGAACGATGATTCGTTTTGCGATGATGGCAGTTTGGAAAAGTCCGAGCTTTTTGCGATGATCCGTCAACAAATCGAGCAGGGTGCCGATGTCATCGATGTCGGTGCCGAAAGCGCACGCACCAACCGTGCGGCGATATCGGTCGAGGAAGAATGTCGACGCTTCGCCTTGGTGTTTTCGTGTTGGCAAGAAATCTGGCAGGGAGCCAAACCCATCGACGACGAGCAAGTGTGGCCGCCGATTTTATCGGCCAATACCTGGCGCAGCGAGGTCGTGCGCGAAGTTTTGCAGCAGGGAGCGGAGTGGATCAACGA
>RDYF01000147.1 GCA_004293285.1 Verrucomicrobiota bacterium
TGCCCAAACGATGCGCTACGTAACCTTTTGCTATCGGGTGCAGCTC
This sequence comes from Verrucomicrobiota bacterium, assembly GCA_004293285.1. GTDB lineage: Bacteria > Verrucomicrobiota > Verrucomicrobiia > Verrucomicrobiales > Akkermansiaceae > UBA956. The sequence continues at coordinate 47 of RDYF01000147.1, forward strand.
CGGAAAACAGGCTCCTGCGAAGAATTTCGCGGCCTGCGGAATGTCCCTTGATGGCAGACATCTAACCAACAATCGCAGGAATCTCATGCCGACCATCAACCAACTAGTTCGCAAAGGGCGTAAAACACCCGTGGACAAGTCCAAATCTCCCGCCCTCGCCAACTGCCCGGCTCGCCGTGGTGTTTGCTTGCAGGTGATGACCCGTACGCCGAAGAAGCCGAACTCCGCGTTGCGGAAAGTGGCGAAGGTGCGTCTCACCAATGGCTTCGAAGTCATCGCTTACATCGGCGGTGAAGGCCACAACCTCCAAGAGCACTCGATCGTTCTAGTGCGCGGTGGTCGTGTAAAAGACCTTCCCGGTGTTCGCTACCACATCGTTCGCGGTGCTCTCGATACCCTCGGTGTCGATAAGCGTCGTCAAAGCCGTTCGAAATATGGTGCGAAGCGTCCGAAACCCGGTGCTGCCGCTGCTCCTGCGAAAGGCAAGAAGTAATTTCACCCCGTTCTCCATTTCACTCATTTGAATTATGTCACGTCGTAAGCGAGTATTCCACAAGCCCGAGAAGCGCGATCCGCGCTATGATAGCTCTCTCGTGGGCAATTTGATTTCCAAAGTCATGGTCGATGGCAAACGCGCCCTCGCCGAGCGCATCGTCTATGCTGCCATTGAGCGCGCTAGCGAAGGCACGGAAACGATCGATCCCTTGGAGGTCGTCACCCGCGCCATTGAGAACGCCAAGCCACGCGTGGAAGTAAAATCCCGCCGTGTCGGTGGTGCCACTTACCAGGTGCCTCTCGAAGTGCCAACCGCGCGCTCTGAGGCTCTCGCCATGCGCTGGATCATCAACTACGCTCGCAACCGCAAGGGCACTCCGATGCATGTTGCTTTGGCAAACGAGCTTAAGGACGCTGCCAACAATCAAGGCAACGCCGTTCGCAAGCGCGACGACGTGCACAAGATGGCTCAGGCGAACCGCGCCTTTGCTCACTTCCGCTTCTAATTTTTCTCCCTGATCGAAAAAGTTCCTCTTTCATGTCGTCGAACCCCAATAGCCCTGATCGCCAATATCCGCTGCAACGCACGCGGAATATCGGCATCTGTGCGCACATTGATGCGGGCAAGACGACGTTGACGGAGCGGATTCTTTTCTACACGGGCATGATCCACAAAATCGGCGAGGTGCACGATGGTGCTGCGACGACGGACTGGATGGAGCAGGAAAAAGAGCGCGGCATTACCATTACTTCCGCCGCTGTCACGACTGAGTGGTGGCAGCGCAAAGAGGAGGGTGTGACGAAGCTCTTCACGGAAGAAAAAATGCGCGTGAACATCATCGACACCCCAGGTCACGTCGACTTCACCGCTGAGGTGGAGCGCTCGCTGCGGGTGCTTGATGGTGCGATTGTCGTTTTCTGTGGTGTTGCCGGTGTGCAACCACAAACCGAAACGGTCTGGCGTCAGGCGACGAAATACAACGTGCCGCGCTTGGTCTTTGTGAACAAAATGGACCGCACCGGTGCCAACTTCGCGAATGTTTTTGCAGAAGTGAAGGAGAAGCTCGGTGCCAATGCCGTGCGCATTTTGATCCCGATCGGTGCCGAAGATCAACTCAAGGGCCAGATCGATGTCGTCAATCAGAAGGCTGTCTATTACAATGACGACGATAAGTTTGGTTCGACCTACACGGTGAAGGAACTCGACGATGAGCAAAAGCTGCTCGCCGAGGAAGCCTACGCAGAATTGCTCGATGCCGTAGCAAGTGTCGATGAGCAAGTCGGCGAAAAATTCCTCATGGAGGAGCCAATCAGCAAGGAAGATCTGAAACAAGGCATCCGCCGCGCGACCATTGCCAATTTGCTGGTTCCTGTGGCTGGTGGCTCTGCTTTCAAAAACAAGGGCGTCCAGTATCTGCTCGATGCCGTGGCGGATTATCTGCCGAACCCTCTTGATATCCCTGCCGCCATCGGCATGGATCCCGATAACGAAGAGCGCAAGATTGAGGTGGTCACCGATGACAATCAAAAGTTTGTCTCGCTCGCTTTCAAACTCTGGGCCGATAAATTTGTCGGCAAGCTGGTGTTCTTCCGTGTCTACTCGGGTAGCGTGAAAAAAGGCGACACCGTCTACAACCCGCGCACACGTCGCTCAGAGCGCGTGGGTCGCTTGATCCGCATCCAGTCGAATCAGCACACGGATGTCGATGCCTGTTTCGCGGGCGACATTGCCGCGATGGTGGGCATCAAAAACGTCACGACGGGTGACACTCTCGCCGCTGAAAATCACGATGTGGTTCTGGAACCACCGACTTTCCCCGAGCCCGTGATCTCGATGGCCGTGGAGCCGAAAACCAAAGCCGACCAGGAAAAGCTGGCTCTCGCGCTGGGTCGTTTGTCGGAAGAGGATCCTACTTTCATGGTGAAGACGGATGAAGAAACCGGCCAGACGATTATCTCGGGCATGGGTGAGCTTCACTTGGAGATCATCGTGGATCGCCTTAAGCGCGAGTTCAAAGTGGAAGCCAATACCGGCGCTCCGCAAATTGCTTTCCGCGAGACCATCACCACTCCTGCTGCGGCAGAGGGCAAGCTGGTCAAGCAATCCGGTGGCCGTGGTCAATACGGTCACGTCCGTCTCACGGTGGCCCCGAATGAAAAAGGCAAGGGCCTGACGATTGAAAATAAGGTCGTAGGTGGTGAGATTCCGAAGGAATACATCAATGCCGTTTATAAGGGTGTTACTGAGTCGATGTCGAATGGCATCATCGCTGGTTACCCTGTGATCGATGTCCATGTCGACATCCTCGGCGGCTCTTATCACGATGTCGATTCGAACGAAAACGCCTTCACCATGGCGGCGATTTTCGGCATGAAAGAAGCTTTCAAAAAGGCCAAGCCGATCTTGCTTGAGCCGATCATGGCAGTGGAAGTGTCCACTCCTGATGATTACCAAGGTGATGTCATGGGCGACCTCAATCGTCGTCGTGGCCAAATCACCAGCATCGATACGAAGGGCAATCTTGCCGTCGTCCGTTGCGCTGTCCCTCTCAAGGAAATGTTCGGTTACTCGACCGCCGTTCGCACTTTGTCGTCTGGTCGAGCCTCGTATTCCATGACTCCCTCTCACTTCGAACAAGTTCCCCAGAACATTGTCGAAGAGATCGTCAGCGAACGCGGTGGTAATTCACGCTACTAAAACTTCAGTTCACCCAATCACTCTCACCTTCTCCCGTTATGGAAAATCAGAAAATACGCATCCGACTCCGCGCTTTTGATCATCGCGCTGTGGACAAATCCGCCGCCGAAATCGTCGAAACCGCCAAACGCACTGGCGCCAAAGTTTCCGGCCCCATCCCACTTCCGACACGCATCGAGAAGTTCAGCGTGAACCGCTCTGTCCACGTGAACAAGAAATCCGCTGAGCAATTCGAAATCCGCACGCACAAGCGCTTGCTCGACATTGTCGATCCCACCGCTCGCACGGTTGATGAACTGAAGAAGCTCAATCTTCCCGCCGGTGTGGACATTTCTATCCGCATCTAACTCAAGACTCACACCTCACTATTTTTACGTTATGCCACTAGGACTTATCGGCAAGAAACTCGGAATGACTCGTCTGTTTGACGAAGCCACGCAATCCATGATCCCCGTCACTGTCGTCGACGTGCAGGGTAACACTTTCCTCCAACACAAAACTCCCGAGAAGGAAGGCTACAAGGCTGTCCAAGTGGGTTATGATGATCAGAAGAAGGTGCAGCGCGTCAACAAGGCTGCCATGGGACATTTCACCAAGGCTGGCTCGACTCCGAAGCGCAAGATTCAGGAATTCCGCCTCTGCGGTAGCGATTCTCTGCCAGAAACTCACCCAGGTGCAGACCTCTTCACCGCTGGTCAATTCGTTGATGTCATCGGCACCTCCAAAGGTCACGGCTTCACCGGCGTTGTCAAACGCTACAAGTTCGGCGGTCTGCGCATGACCCACGGTTCGATGATGCACCGCAGAACGGGTGCGATTGGTTGCCGCTCGACTCCTGGTCGTGTTTGGAAAAACCAAAAGATGCCTGGTCAAGACGGTAACAAACAGCGCACCGTACAAAACCTCAAAGTTGTCGCCGTGCGTGCGGAAGACGGCGTTCTCCTGATCTCCGGTGCTGTTCCAGGCGCCAAAGGCAGCTACGTCACGGTCCGCCCTGCCAAGAAAAAATCGGCATAAGTAGCCAGAATCGAAACTCGAACCTACCATTTACGTCATGTCTTCTCAAACTCTCACCGTTGAAGCCGCCGAGGCCGCTCACATGCTGCTCGCTCCTGCCGATAAAGGCACGCAGGCTGTTCACGATCTGATCACGGCTTATCGCGCCAATCGCCGCACAGGCTCCGCTCACACCAAAACTCGTGGCGAAGTCTCCGGCAACAATAAGAAAATCTACAAGCAGAAGGGCACCGGTGGCGCTCGTCACGGCGACAAACGCGCTCCGATCTTTGTCGGTGGTGGCGTGGTCTTCGGTCCTCGCGCTTGCGATTACACCAAGAAAGTCAGCAAAACCACCCGCAAATTGGCTCTCCGCCGCGTGCTGGGTGACAATGTCCGCGCTGGCTCGATCAAGACTCTTGAGTCTTTCGAAATCGCCGATGGCAAAACGAAGTCTTTCGTTGCCGCTGTCGCCGATCTTTCTTCGGCTCGTCGCATTTTGATCATTGCCGATTCCTTCTCCGATTCGACTTACCTCGCTGGCCGCAACGTGCAAAACGTGCTGTTGATGACCGCTGCGGAAGTCAACGTCGAACACATCATGCTCCACAATGACATTTTCGTTGTCGGCAGCGCTCTCACCACCCTCGCCAAACGCACCGCTTAATTGTTATGAAAGATCTTTTCCACGTCATCAAAAACGTCCGCATGAGCGAGAAGGCCACGTACCTCAACGAGATCAATAATGAGATCGTTCTGGATGTGGACACCAACGCGAACAAACTCGAAATCAAGCAAGCAGTGGAAACACTCCTTGGCAAGAAGGTGGCGGATGTGCGCACCCTCATCACCCGCGGTAAGGCGAAACGCCGCCGTCGTGCCGATGAAGGCCGCACCAATCACGTCAAAAAAGCGATCGTGCGCCTCAAGGAAGGCGAGAAACTCGATCTCGTGTAATTGAACCCCGTCCTGTAGTTTCGCCTACTTTCACACTCAACCATTCTCTGAGTCATGGCCCTAAAAGTTTTTAAACCACATACTCCTTCCGCTCGTTATAAGCAGCATCCTACTTTTGATGAGATCACCAAATCGACTCCTGAAAAGTCGTTGTTGTCTCCCATCAAGCGCAGCGGTGGCCGCAATAACACCGGCCGTATCACCATGCGTCACGTCGGTGGCGGCGCGAAGCGTCACTATCGCTTGGTCGATTTCAAACGCAATAAGACGGACATGCCCGCTACCGTGCTCGGCATTGAATACGATCCGAACCGTACTTGCCGCATTGCGCTGATTCAATACACCGATGGCACCAAGAGCTACATCTTGGCACCAGTTGGCCTCGAAGTCGGTGCTACCGTCATTTCCACGATCAAAGCTGATCCGAAGCCCGGCAATGCGATGCCTCTGAAGAGCGTTCCTTTGGGAACCGTGATTCACAACATCGAACTGCTCCCCGGTTCGGGTGGCAAAGTGGCTCGCGCCGCTGGCCAGCAAGCGATCCTTTCCAACCGCGAAGCCGGTTATGGTCTGGTGAAAATGCCTTCCGGTGAAATCCGCCGCTTCCACGAAGATTGCCTCTGCACCATCGGTCAGGTCGGCAACCGTGAGCACATGAACGAAGTTTCCGGCAAAGCGGGTCGCACTCGCTGGATGGGTGTCCGTCCTACCGTCCGCGGTATGACCATGAACCCCGTCGACCACCCGAACGGTGGTGGTGAAGGCCGCTCGAAATCGGGTGGTGGTCGCAAGCACCTTCTCAGCCCCTGGGGTCACGCCAAGGGTCAGAAGACTCGCAACAAGAAGAAGGCCAGCGCGGTCTTCATCGTATCGCCTCGTCCCAAGAAGTAATCTCTTTTCACTTTAACATACAGATTCTATGCCTCGCTCATTGAAAAAAGGTCCTTTCGTTGACCA
>RDYF01000232.1 GCA_004293285.1 Verrucomicrobiota bacterium
GGCTCCATGTCCATCACCTTGACATTGGCCCACTTTTCTTTGTGGCCTTCGATGAAGCGCACGTGATCGGGATGATCTTGATAGACATCGTGATCGGCGATGGTGGCAAATGACAGGGAGAGCGAGTAGTCCCAGCTCAAGTCGATGACCGGGCGCGGCTTAACGGCAGCAGGGCGACCCCAGAGTCCGCGTGTGATGCCGGGGATTTTGAGCAGATCGCTCAAACCTTGTTCGAACGAAGCGCGGTCGGCGGCATTTTGATTTTCTTCTTTGAGCCAGAAATAGACGTGGTGTTCCATGCGCAGACGGGAACACGTGGGGGCGAGCTTGTCGAGCGGAAATTCGTTGGATGACGGTCGAGGGATGGCGGGATTTTTTTGACAGAATTTCAGAATTTTCAGAATTTTTTTGCGATGAATTTACGGATGATTTTGAGGTTGTGGGTTGGTGCCCGTGCTCCTTTCCAGCGATGCCACGAGGCAAATCAATTCTGTCAAATTCTGAAAATTTGTTAAAATCGGCGCGATTGATCGTCAGTGTGAGAGCGACCTTGCAATCTGACGAAATCTCGCCATGCTTTGGGCCGATGATACGTTTTACGATGTTTGGCATTCCGGTGGAGATTCAGCCATGGTTTTGGGTGATTTTGGCGCTGCTGGGGTCGAATTTTGGGCAAAACTTTGGCACGTCGAATGACGCACTGACGGTGGCACTGTTTGTCATTGCTGGGGGCTTTTCGATTTTGGTCCATGAGCTGGGTCACGCCTTGGTGGGACGGTCCTTTGGTGCGCGGCCCTTCATCGTGCTGCACGGATTCGGTGGCTACGCGGCGTTTCCGGGCTCGTTTTTTTCTCGTTGGCAGAGTTTTTTGGTCACAGCGTCTGGACCGGGCGTGCAATTGTTGTTGGGGATTGTGGTGATTGTACTGAGCAAGATAATGACGGATCTGAGCGATGCGTTTCGCAGTTTTTTGACCGACTTGTGGATGGTGAGCATTTTTTGGGCCTTGCTGAATTTGATTCCCGTGTTCCCTCTCGATGGCGGTCAAATGCTCGCTGCGGCAATGGGACCACAACGTCGGAATTTGATGCTGCAAATCAGCATCGGCGTGGCGGTGATCGGCGCCGTGGCTCTGTGGAGTATGGGTATTGGCGTGATGATGCCGATTTTTTTGCTGTTTTTCGCCTGGCAAAATTACCAAGAGTTGCGTCAGAGTCGCTGGTGAGTTTGTTCAAAAAAAGCACAATCGGCTCCCTGCGATGAGGGCGAAGCCGATGACGAGTCGCTCGAACCAGCGTTGTGGGATGTGTTGCACGATGCGTTTTCCCAAGTTGATCCACAGCGTTTGCGGAGTGATCAGATCGAGTTTCGCGGTCAGTGGGACTTTGAGCAGATTGATGAGCAGAAAAAATCGCGCGCTGATGCCGATGAGTTCCATCTTAGGAATGCGGCGTGAGAGGAGGAAAAGCTGGATCACCGGCCCTGCGGCGTTCGCCATCATCGTCGCGAGGCCGCCGACAAATCCAGCGGCGATGCCAAAAGGCCGCGAATCGGCGAGGCGGTCGAATTGCACGGGATGAGTCAAGCGCAGGCTTTGCACGGCGACCATCAGCAGCACACTGAGGCCAATGCCGCGACGGGCTTGGTGGTCATCGATCTGTCCGAGCACGTAATAGCCGATCGCGAGACCCAACAAAGTGGGGAAGAGCAATTTGAACACTGGACGCCATGAGCCATGTCGGCGGAATGCGGGGTAAACCGTGAGATCGGCGATGATGAGCAGCGGCAGCACGAGTCCGACAGAATCTTTTGCGCCAAAAAGATCGGCAAAGAGCAGTACCGAAATGAGCGAAATGCCGGTAAAGCCCGTTTTCGAGAGGCCGACACAGAGTGCGCCGAGTAAGGCCATGGCCCAGGCGATGGGGCTATCGAGCGTCATATTCATTGGCCCATCTTGACGATGTGGTCGAAGTGTTTCTTCAGCACCGGGGTGATGGAAAGTCGGGTGCCTTTTTGCAGCAACAGCATGCCTTCCAATTGCGGTTGTTCGCGCAGTTCGGCCAGCGTCACCATGTTCGGAAACTCCGCGACGAACGAGAAATCGACCAGCCACCAGCGGGGTTTCGCTTCGGTGGATTTTTCATCAAAATACTCCGAGCCTGGGTCCCACTGGGTCGGATCGGGGTAAGGTTCCGATGCCACTTTCGCGAT
>RDYF01000238.1 GCA_004293285.1 Verrucomicrobiota bacterium
GGGCGTGCGATCGAGCAATCGGGCGAGACGCTCGCGCTCTTCTTGCTCTTCGCGTTTTTTGGCGCGTCGGGCATCGAACCAAGCCAGCCAGATGGACATTTCGTAGAGCGCGATCATTGGGATGGCTAGCAGAGCGAGCGTAAAGGCATCGGGCGTTGGCGTGATGATGGCGGCGATGACAATGATGGTAATGATGGCGTAATTGCGTGTGCGACTCATCAGTTCATAATCGAGCAAGCCGATTTTCACCAACACCCAAACGACGACGGGAAGTTCAAAGCAGAGACCAAAAATCAGGGTGAACTGCGTGGCAAAGGAAAGGTAATAGCCAATGCGCCATTCATTGGCGATGCCCATGGATTCGCCGTAGGAGTAAAAGAATTCGAGCACTTTGGGCAGCACCAGCAGGTAAGAAAACATCACGCCGCTGAGGAACAGACCGAAGCCGACCGCCAGTGCGGGCAGGATGGCTTTTTTCTCATGTTGGTGGAGACCAGGCAGGATGAACTTCAGGAGATACATCAACAACAAGGGGAAGCTGATCACCGTGCCGGCGAAAAAGGCGAGCTTCATGGAAAGCATGAACGACTCGGTCGGATTCAGCGAGCTCATGAACTTGAAGCGATCTTTCGAGCCGACTTGGGCATCGGGCTTGGAGATGAGCAGCTCTTTGAGCAAGGCTTTTTCCTTGTCTTGCAAGTGCGGTAGGGAATCGACAAAGGGGCCTTGTTTTTCTGTCGGCAGAGTGATGGTGGCACGGTAGCTCGCCGCGATTTTTGCATGCGATTGCTCGATCGGAGAAAGCTGTTGCAAGTAAGGCTGAGCGAGGTCCGAGGGCCATTGTGACATCGCCTCGGCAGCGGACTTGGCTTTTTCCCACTGGTCCGCGTTCAATTCGCCGGAGGTAGGAAGTTTGTTTTCCGAATGCATCTCCCAGACATCGCTGATGGGCTTGCGCAGAATTTCCATCAACTGATCGCGGTAGCTGAAGCAGAGCACGGTGCTAATCAG
>RDYF01000039.1 GCA_004293285.1 Verrucomicrobiota bacterium
GGGCTCCACTCTTCGACGGCGGAGGACGCAAGGTTGAAGGCGTGCTCGAGGCCGACCATCTCGCTGGATGGACGCAGGCTTTCGAAGCTGGCGCTTTCTTTCTTGAGTTGATCTTCGCTGTAGCTGAGGGCTTTGATCGAGAGACCAATGCGGCGCTCGACTTTGTCCACTTTGATGACGCGTGCTTCGACATCGTCGCCCACTTTGATGACGTCTTTGACTTTCTCCACGTGATCTTCGCTGAGCTGCGAGATGTGGATGAGGCCGTCGATGTCGCCTTCGAGGCTGACGAAGGCACCAAAGCTGGCAATCTTGGCCACTTTGCCTTTGACCACATCGCCCACTTTGAAGCGCTTGTCGATGAGGCTCCAGGGATCCTCTTCCAACTGCTTGACACCCAAAGACACGCGCTGATTCGCTTTGTCGATGGAAAGCACGATGGCTTCGATCTCGTCGCCCTTCTTGAGAACTTCGGAAGGATGATTGATCTTGCGAGTCCAGGACATATCGGACACGTGGATCATACCGTCGATGCCTTCTTCCAGTTCCACAAACGCACCGTAAGCGGTGAGGTTGCGCACGGGACCCTTGACGGTCGCGCCAATCGGGAAACGGCTTTCGATTTCGTCCCATGGGTTGGCGTCAAGCTGACGCACGCCGAGGGAGATCTTCTGTTCGTCGATGCTGATGCCGAGAACCACAGCTTCCACCTCTTGACCGAGGGAAAGAACATCGCTCGGGCGAGTGATGCGCTTGACCCAGCTGAGCTCGGAAACGTGGATAAGACCTTCCACACCTTTTTCGATTTCGCAGAAAGCACCGTAAGGAAGAAGTTTGGTGATCTTGCCCTTGACGCGAGTGCTGATCGGGAAACGAGCTTCGATGTCGGCCCATGGATTCTCGGTCATTTGCTTCAGACCCAGAGAAACACGCTCTTTGTCGCGGTCCACTTCGAGGATCAACACTTCCAACGATTGACCGATGTGAAGCATTTCGCTGGGGTGATTGATGCGGCCCCAGGACATGTCGGTGATGTGCAGCAAGCCATCCATGCCTTCGAGATCGACGAATGCGCCGAAGTCGGTGATGTTTTTGACCGTGCCGATGACTTTGTCATTGGCGGAAACGGTGCCGAGGAAGCGCTGACGCTGCTCACTGCGCTCGGCCTCGATGACCTCGCGACGGGAGAGAACGACGTTCTTGCGCTCGTCGTTGACCTTGACGATCTTGAATTCGTAAATTTTGCCAATGTATTCGTTGAGGTCTTTGGGTGGGATGATGTCCACTTGCGAGCCGGGAAGGAAAGCTTCCACGCCAACGTTGACAGTAAGACCGCCTTTGACGGCTGCCTTGACCTTGCCGCGAACGAGTCCGCCGTCTTGGAACACTTTGACAATCTTGTCCCAGTTTTGCTTGTGAGCGGCTTTTTCTTTCGAGAGAACGACCATGCCTTCGTCGTTTTCCAGTTTTTCGAGAAGGACTTCGACTTCGTCGCCTACTTCAATGTCATCGTCTTCGAATTCATTCGCTGCGATGGCGCCTTCGGACTTATAGCCGATATCGACGATGACGACCTGGGGGCGGATTTCCAGGATAATTCCCTTGAGGATCGAACCTTCGCGGAATTCGCGGAATTTGGAATCGATCAAGTCAACCAACTCTTGGTTGACGGTTTCTTCGAGAGCAGAGCTCATAATAGTTTGTGGTTAATGGTTTGGTTGGAAAACGGGACGGCGAAAATAGGGCGAAGCGGTGGTTTGACAAGAAAAATCGGTGAAAATCGGCAAGTTTTCTGGCGCAAGCAAAGCTCGACCTCGCCACCCCAGTGATCGACTTTTCGATCAACCATACATTCGCAAATCGCTAAACCATGGCAAAGATCGGCAATGATGCGTTGCCATAGGGCGTTCGACCGCAAAAAAGCAATCCTTCCCCCGCCGCAGGTCGCGCGAAGAAATTCGTGCCTGACTTTCGGGGTGTCGAGATGATCGATGATCATGCATTCCTCATCGCAGGCGGCACAACAAAATGCGTCGGGATGAAAAAGAATTGAAAACATCACCGCTGAAATGAGGTATTTTCCTCCATGAAACTCCCTTGGTCGTCATTGCTGAGCTTTTCTGCGGTCGATGTCGTTAAAATTCTCGTCACCGCGCTGATCATCGTGCTGGTGAACAAAATTCAGTTGGTGAACGACCGACTGTCGGCGCTACTGATCGCCTTGCCCTTCACTTCACTCATCGCCATGATCTGGATGCATCAGGAAAAGCAATCGACCACTCGCATTGCCAATCATGCCGAAGGGACCTTCTGGTTTGTGCTGCCCACCTTGCCGATGTTTCTGGTTTTCCCCTTTTTGCTGCGCCAAGGTTGGGGCTTCTGGCCCGCTCTACTGGCCAATTGCGTGATGACCATTGCACTCTTCTGGCTGACCGTGATCACGCTGCGAAAATTCGGCATCGATCTGATGCCAAAATGATCATGACAGAGAATCTTGAGCCCTTTCGTTGACCCACTCGCGAATGAGTTCTGTGGGGGCCACACCGCGTGCCATGGACGTTTCGATCAACAAGCAAAAAACCTTGCGATCTAGCCCCAAATCACGCGCCCAACAGGGCATCTCGACGCTTGAATCATCTCTCAGATGATGGTTGATGGCTTCACTCGGTTCTTCTCGCATACTGCTGCAATGGGTCAATTTTCTATCGCACTGTGCAAATTCGTCAATCGGATTTTCTATCAACTCAGAAAAGAACTCGATTTTTTCCGCAAAAATGGTAGTAATCCGCCTTGTGACAAGTCAGTTGATCATCAAAAAAATCGAAGCGCACGGCCTGACGCGAAAGCAGATCGCCGAAGCACTCGGAGTCTCCCCCGCGACTTTGAACGGATGGATGGCTCCCAATGCCCCGCGGCCTGTGCCCAAACCGGTCACTCTCTTGCTGCAAAAAATCTTGGCCGATTTGCATAGCGATACCGAATTGCGCTTCACTTTTGCGGAAACGGAACAAATTCAACGTGCCATGCATCTCAGCGGAGCGAAATCCTTCTACGAATTCGCCTACCAAGCTGTGATGAACAAGGCGAATGTCTTGGTAGCCCACGATCGACCTCTCGTCGCCGAGGATGATGCTGCTTACCAGACCCAGAAAAAGCCGTAACTGCGCCACTCGACGAACTCCCTCGTCGACTCCCCCCATCCTGCGACTCTTTCCTCTGGAGATTGTAACGTAGCTCTGCGCAATCATCATTTTTTTCAGAACTACTCACAATACTGCGACAAGTCAATAAAAACGATGATGATGAAGTTTTTTTGTGAAAATTTTGTGATAGATTCTGTTACTGCGACAAATTTACCCAAGTCCTGCTAACACAAGAATCGCCTTGTCATACAGATTGACAGCACTGTCGATTCCTGCCATGTTCCGGCACTTATGAAATTCGGCATCATCGGAGCAGGCATGATTTCCCAATTCCACGCCCGGGCGATTCAGGCGATGGAGGGTTCCTCTTTGCACTCGGTCTACAGCCACGGCGCGGAAAAAGCGCACAAGTTGGCTGCCGATTTCGGCTGCCTAGCATATACGGATCTCGACGAGTTTCTTGCCGATCCCGAGTTGGACGTTGTCACCATCGGCACGCCCTCAGGCGCTCATCTCGATCCCGCCATTGCGGCCCTCAAGGCGGGCAAGCATGTCATCTGCGAAAAGCCACTCGAAGTCACCGTCGCGCGCATTGATGAAATGATCGCCGTTGCGGAAACGACCGGAAAAACGCTTGCCGCGATTTTGAATCGACGCTTTCAACCGGCGATCGAGGCCTTTCACCACGCCAGTCAAGCAGGACGCTTTGGCAAAATCACTTCTGCCTCGGCTTATATTAAGTGGTGGCGCACGCAAGAATACTACGATTCCGGCGCTTGGCGTGGCACTTGGGCGCTCGATGGCGGCGGCGCTCTAATGAATCAAGGGATTCACACGGTCGATCAATTGCTCCACGTCGCCGGCCCGGTGGTCGCGGTAACGGCGAGCACCGCCCTGCTCGCTCACGAACGCATTGAAGTCGAGGACTCGTGCGTCGCTTTGCTCGAATTCGCCAATGGCGCGCGCGGTGTGATCGAGGCCTCGACTTGCTGCTGGTCTTCCACTGGCCACCCCGCCGAGGTGCAGGTCTGCGGCACCCACGGCTCGGTGTTTCTCGCCGATGAATCCTTCCGCATTTGGGACTTCGCTCACGCTCTGCCAGAAGATGAAGAAATCCGCTCTCAGCTGATGCAGGGCGCGGCGAAAGGCCTCGGCGCGAATGACCCGAAGGCGATCAATTTCGAAGGTCATCGCAAGAATTTTCAAGAAGTCGTCGATTCCATCCAACAAAACCGCCGCTGCGCCGTCGATGCCCGAGAAGCGCGCAAGGCTGTCGCACTGATCGAAGCGATTTATCAATCCGCCCAACAAGGTGGCATCCGCATCACTCTCTAACCTCACCATTTTCTCACTCATGAAACTTACTGGATTTTCCGACGAAGCCGCTCGTCCACTCGCGAAACAAATCGAAGCCACAAAAGCTCTCGGCTGGTCGCACTTGTCCGCCCGTGGCGTGGATGGGGTGAATTTTCACGAAGTGCCCGAAGAAACCTTCGCTGCTCTCGCCGATCAACTTGATGAAGCCGGCATCCGCGTGCCTGAATTTGGCTCGCTGATTGGCAATTGGGGGAAAAAAATCGATAGCGATTTCGCCATCACTGTCGCCGAGATCGAGCGGGCCATCCCGCGCATGCAGCGACTGGGCACTAAGCTGATTCGCATCATGTCTTATGCTCAAGAACCTTGGGGACAAGAGCAACACGAGCAAGAGCGCTTCCGCCGACTGCGTGAAATGGTCCAGCGTTTTGCTGATGCCGGCATCACCGCCGCTCACGAAAACTGCATGAACTGGGGCGGCTTTTCCGCAGCTCACACGCTGCGACTGATCGAAGAAGTTCCCGGGCTTAAGTTGGTGTTCGATACCGGAAATCCCGTGTTCCAGCTCGACCGCTCGGCGAGCCAACCCGGTCATTGGCAGGACGCTTTCGCTTTCTGGGAAACCGTCCGCGATCACGTGGTCCACATTCACATCAAGGATTGCCTCAACCCCACCGCCGCGGGCGTAGAACCCGTCTACACTTGGCCTGGGGAAGGACAGGGCAAGGTCAAAGAAATTTTGCTCGATGCCAAAACACGCGGCTATGACGGCTTCATCGCCATCGAACCCCACGTCGCCACGGTCTTCCACGTCAAAGACCAGTCCCAAGTCGATTGGCAACAGTGCTACGATTCCTACGTCACTTACGGCAAAAAACTCGAATCCCTGCTCCAAGAAATCGACTGGCTGCCGCAATGAACCCCGCGCTGTTACTGATGGGAGTGAGCGGCAGCGGCAAAACCACCATTGGTCAAGCACTGGCTGCTCACTGGAACTGTCCTTTTTGGGATGCCGATGACTTCCATCCCGCTTCCAATCGGGAAAAAATGCGCGCGGGATTGCCGATCGATGACCAAGATCGACAACCGTGGCTCGATGCCCTATCGGCACAACTCCGCCTTCAAGGCCAAGCCCCTTTCGTGCTCGCTTGCTCGGCCTTGCGCGAAAGATACCGCTTTCAGCTCCAACAAGCCTGCCCGCATTTGCAAATCGTCTGGCTCCACGGCGATCCCACACTCATCGATCAACGACTGCGCTCACGCCAAAATCACTTCATGCCCGCCTCGCTGTTGCAAAGTCAGATCGATGCCCTCGAACCCCCAAACCACGCGCGGCAAGTGGATATTGCTTTACCAATTGATCAAATTGTCACACAACTTCTCCAGCACTTTTCCGCCTAGAAACCATGTCCGACTATCTCGTCATTCCTCGCCAACAGCACGATGACCTCGTGATCGCCGCCTATCAATCTCGTGGCTACGATGCCGCCGAAGCCGCCGAAGGCGCCAAACTCGCTGCCGAAGCCGCACGTCACGGCATCCGCACGCACCACGCCCTCAAAGCGCTGCACCTCGACCACCTTTTCGGTTCCGCGACCGGCGGCTGTGTGCCCAGTGCAGAAATCGAAGTGCTGCCCTCGCGTTTTCCTGCGTCGGAAATCTGGAATGCCAACAAGAAACTCGGTCAAAGTGTCGCCTATCGCGCCATCGAACGCGGTATCGAACTCGCCGACCAATACGGCATCGCCCAAATTTCGGTCGACAACGCCTTCCACTACCTCTGGGGCGGTGGCTATGTCATGGAAGCGGCCGAGCGTGGTTATCTCGCCTACACCAATTGCACCTCCACCCTTGCCGAGGTCGTGCCTTTTGGCGGAAAATTTCCCACACTCGGCACCAATCCGCACTCTTGGGGCATGCCGACCATGGCCGCTTCGGGCTTCCCCTTGGTGATCGACTGGGCCACGTCCACGGTCGCTATGGGTCGCGTGCAGGCGTTGAAACGCGAAGGAAAATCCCTTCCTCCCGGCGCTGCGGTCGACAAGGACGGAAATCCCACCACCGATCCTCATCAAGTCTCGTCCCTCCTGCCCTTCGGCGGGCACAAGGGATACGGACTCTCGCTGATCAATGAGCTGATGGCCGCTCTCATCGGCGGCTCGCTGCCGACCCATCGCGGACGCCCCGTTCCTGTGGCTGGCGAAAAATCGACTTCTGCGTTTTATTTCCAGATCGTTCATCCCGATGCCCTCAATGGCCGCGATTTCGCCTTCGGTCGCTCGCAGATGGAAAATCTCACCGCAGTGGTCCGCGACATCCTCGGCCACGGCAATGAATCGGCCATGCTCCCGGGGCAGCTCGAAGCTCAGGCACGCAAACAATCCGACCAACACGGCGGACTGCTCTTTACCGCCGCCGAAGTCGCTGAATTCAATGAAATCAATCGCGAACTCGGACGCCTGGAATGGGACCTTGCCCAACTCGCCGTCGCAAAATAATCTTCATCGTTTACAAAAATTGTCGAAAATTTCAAAAAAAAGCGCGGAACGAGCGATTTTTGCTTGACCCCCCTCACAAAACTCGCTTTTCTTCGCGCCCCCCCCTAAACAGCAACTTTATCCAGCCATGTCACGCATTTGCAGTATCCGAGGTTCTCATGTCCGCAGCGGTGGACGCATCCATCGTTCTGGTCTCGCCAAGAAAAAAGGTGGTATCGGACGTCACGTCACCAAAGTGGTGAAACGCAAAGTTTCCCCGAACCTTCAGGACAAACGCATCTGGGTGCCTGAGTTCGGTCATTACGTAAAACTCCGCCTTTCTTGCAAAGCGATCAAAACAATCAGCAAAAACGGCGCTCTCAATACGCTGATCAAAGCAGGCTTGATCTAATCGATCTCGTCTCTTTCAAAAAAAAGCCCGCTGGCCACTCGTGCCTGCGGGCTTTTTTTGGTGCCTCCGTGGCGACGCATTCCATCTGCCAAGCCGATCAACGAAGATCCATGGGCTTCGCACGGAGAGAGCACCGACACAGCAAAGCGAACAAAGGAATGACCTTTGCCCTGTTTCTGACTCCGTCGCCCTTTGACAATCTCTTTTTCTCGTGTAAAAACTCCGCCCACACGCCATGTCCTCGAACCTTCGCACCATCGATTTCGACTATCATCTTCCCGAAGATCGTATCGCCTCTCGCCCTCTCGCTGATCGCGCCGCATCACGCATGATGGTGATTCATCGCGAAACGGGCAAAATCGAACATCGCCTGTTCCGCGATTTCCCGCAGTTCCTCCAGCCTCAGGATTTGATCGTGCTGAATGATACGAAAGTCATCCCCGCTCGTTTGATGTCGAACGATGGCAAAACGGAATTGCTGGTCACCGACCGCACCAGCGAGCTGCGCTGGCGCTGCCTAGTCCGACCCGGCAAAAAGATGCGTATCGGCGCTACGGTCCAGGTCGCCGATGCCATTGGCACGGTGGTCGAGGTGTTCGACAATGGTGATCGACTGATCGAATGGGATCGCGAATTGGATCTGAATGAACACGGCCATCTCGCCCTGCCGCATTACATGAAACGCGAAGATGAAGAGGTCGATCGCGATCGCTATCAAACGGTCTACGCCAAGCACGAAGGCGCCATCGCCGCACCCACCGCTGGTCTGCATTTTACCCCAGAAATGCTCGAAAAACTCCCCCACTGCTTTCTCACACTGCACGTCGGGGTCGGCACGTTCCGACCTGTCAAAGCAGATCGCCCGGAGGAGCATGACATGCACTGGGAAAACTACCACATCAGCGCCGACACGGCCCAGGCGATCAACCAATCCGGGCGCACGATTGCCATCGGCACCACCGTCACACGGGTGCTCGAACATCTCGCGCAATCCGCCCCCGCCGGTCAACGCATCAGCTCCGGTGACCAAGAGGGCAGCACCAACATTTTCCTCTATCCACCGTACCAGTTTCGCGCGGTCGATGCCCTACTAACGAATTTCCACCTTCCGCAAAGCACGCTGCTGATGCTGGTCAGCGCCATGGCTTCCCGCGAATTGATCCTCGAAGCCTACCGTCAGGCAGTCGAAGAAAACTACCGCTTTTACAGCTACGGCGATTGCATGCTGATTCTCTAACGAGATCTGCAACTCATCACCAAGACGTCAGAACCTTGAACAGATTTTCGCGCGCACGAATGTCTTCGTGGCGCAGCGACTGCAGTTTCCGTGTGGAAAATTCTTCGCATGTGAAAGAGGCGAGGATGGACCCTTTGACCACAGCTTGGCGGATGTCTTCAAAGCCGAAGTTGCTCTTGCCGAGCGACGCCAGATAACCTGCCAAAGCACCAAGGAAGGTATCGCCCGCACCCGTCGGATCGGCCACTTCATGCAAAGGAAAAGCCGCCGAGCGGAAGAAGGTCACTGGACTCACTTCCCAGCCCGCAGGATTGCCGGTAAAGAGCATCGCTCCAAATTCGCCGAGCTTGATGATGACGAATCGTGGCCCTTTTTCTAACAACCGCTGACCCGCCAAAATCAAATTCGAAGTTCCCGTAAACTCGCGCGCTTCGCCTTCGTTGATGACAAACAAGTCGATCACACGCAAGACATCGTGCAGTCGCTCGTTGGCGATGTTGATCCACAAATCCATGGTGTCCGCAATGACGAAGCGCGACGTCGCCGTGCAGCCTTGCAGCATCTGCAATTGGTTGTCGGGCGACATGTTGGCCAATACGACAATCGAGGTCGATGCGATTTCCTCCGGAACTTGCACGCTCCAATTTTCTAACACATTGAGCCCTACCCGATGCGTGGTGCGGTCGTTCATGTTCGCATGATACTCGCCCGTCCAGGTAAAGGACTCGCCGTTCGAACGCTCCACTCCCGTAAGAGTCACGCCATGCGACTCCAGCATATCGAGATGCTGCTGCGGGTAATCGTGACCGATGATGCCCACCAAGTGCACTGGTTTGGTAAAATACGAAGCGGCAAGCGCTGCGTAGGCGGCAGAGCCTCCGAGCAATTCTTTCGCTTCGGCTTGTGGCGTGATGACGTTGTCGATGGCGATCGTGCCACCGACGATGACGGCTTGGTTTGACATAGGTTTTTTGTTAGAGAATTTCTTCGATGGGAATGCGTCCGTTAGTCGCCACAATGCCATAGCTATCCGGATGCTGTGGCGAAGGAGAGAGGTCGACTTTTCCGCCTGCGGTCTCGACGAGCAACTTGCCGGCGGCGATGTCCCAAAGCGAAATTTTCGATTCGACATAGGCATCCAAGCGTCCCGAAGCAATGTAGGCCATGCCCAAAGCGGCCGAACCCATCATGCGCATTTTGCGGGCGCGCAACGAAGCTTTCGCAAAGCGATCCATGCCCGTGCGCAAGGCATCGCCGTCTTTGCCGCAGCCGACAAAAAGAATGGACTCTTCTAACAAATCACGACTCGATACCGAGATCGGTGTGCCATTGTGCAGTGCGGGTCCACCCTTTTCGACGGTCCAAGTCTCTTGCACCATCGGATCGTGAATCACGCCGACAACAATTTCCTCACCAATGCGCAGGGCGATAGAAACACAGAAATGCGGGATGCCGTAAAAGAAATTCACGGTGCCATCGATCGGATCCACAATCCACTGACGCTCGCTGTCTTGATTGCCCGCAATCCCTTCTTCGCCATAGAGCGCGTCTCCGGGACAGGCGTCGAGCAAGATTTTGGTGATCAAGTCCTGCGAGGTTTTGTCGAGCTGCAACTTGATGTCGTGATGCGTCGCTTCATCGACAACGGCCAATTGGCCAAATTTTTCACGCAACAGTTTCCCCGCTTCCAGAGCGGCATGAGTGGCAAGAGCAAGATCGGTCATGGCAGATGGTTCAGAACGCCCCTAGACTGCGAGGCGATGGCCGGACTAGCAAGCAAATTGCTTCGCAGATCACGGGCCCACTACCTGCGCCAGCCATTGTTCGAGATTGTAGTACATCGTCACACGCTTGATGCGCTGGTTTTCGATGGCAAAAAAGGCCCCAGCGGGCAACTGATAGGTCTGCCCTTGCGCCGGAGGTAAGCCCTCGTCGGTCGCCAGATAGGTGCCATGCACCACAAACTCCGCCGCCGCACGCGTGCCGTCGTCGCTGACGAAAAGCTGTCGATTGCTCAATGTTTCGCGGTAGCAACGATTCATCCGCGCAAAAAACTCGCGAAAGGCCTGCACGCCGATTTCGCAACCACCCTGATTGATGTCGTGAATCACATCTTCTGCCATCAAAGCCAGCATCTGATCCGTCTGGCCCGCGTTGAAATGATCGTAGTAGGCCGTCAGCAAATCCACCGTTTGTTGTTTGGTATCCACGCCGCAAGGCTACTCTGAGACGTCGAATTGGCGAGCGAGAAATGCGCGTCTAGCACCACGAAATTTTTTCGGCTTGGAAATGCTGTCACTTTGCGACATGATGCCGCCATGCCCACTGTTGCTATCGTTGGTCGCCCAAATGTGGGAAAGTCTGCTCTGTTCAATCGTCTCGTTGGTCGAAAAATCGCCATCGTTCACGATCAGGCGGGCATTACCCGTGACCGCCTCTCCGCGCCCTCGAAGGTGACGAAATTTCCCTGCGAAATCGTCGATACCGGCGGCATTGGTGCCACGCTCGATGACGGCTTTGCCGAGCAGGTTGCTTTTGAGGCCGACATCGCCATTTCGACCGCCGATCTGATTTTGTTTGTCGTCGATGCCCACGATGGCATCACCGCGATCGATTCCGCTCTCAGCCAGAAACTCCGCAAGGCCAAAGCACCCGTGTTGTTGGTGATGAATAAGGTCGATCACGACAAACACGAGTCGGCGTGGTCGGACTTCGCCAAGCTCGGTCTCGGACAAGGCATAGCAGTGTCCGCCGAACACGGTCGCAATTTTGGTGAACTGGTCGATGCCATCGATGCCGCCCTAGAGCCGATTTCTCACGCCCTCGGCGAAACGCCGGAAATGCGCCAACCAGAAGGCATCCGCATTGCCATTGTGGGCAAACCTAATGCGGGAAAATCCTCGCTGGCCAATGCCATTTTGCAGGACAATCGCACCATCGTTTCCGACATCGCCGGCACCACGCGCGATGCCATTGACCTGCCTTGCCAGTTCAAGAACGAACACTTCACCCTGATCGACACCGCCGGTCTGCGTCCGCGCTCGAAGCGCGATACTTCGGTGGAGGTCTTTTCGGCAATGCGCACGGAAAAAGCCATCCGTCGCGCCGACCTCACTTTGCTGGTCATCGACCTCGCCGCTGGCATCACCGCTCAAGATCGCAAGATTGCCCAGCTGATTCTCCAGGAGCACAAGCCTTGCCTGATTGTTCTGAATAAGTTCGACCTCTATCACCCCGGCGCGAAGAAAAAAAATCGCATCGAAGAAGCCACCGAACACGTCAAACGCGAGCTCTTTTTCCTCGACTACGCGCCCTTTGTCGTGGTCTCGGCGAAACAAAATGAGTCGGTCGAGCTAGTCCTCAAGGAAGCCCTGAAAATCCGCGACTTCGCCCAAAAATACCCCAGCACAGGTGTATTGAATCGTTTGCTGCAAAAGGCCATCGAAAAGAATCCGCCACCGATCGATTCGAAACTCAAACGCCGCATGAAACTCTACTACGGCACGGTGGCGACCGACAAAACCAGCGAACTGATTCCGGTGCCCACCTACATTTTGTTCGTCAACGACAAGAAACTGCTGCAACAAAGCTACAGCCAATACCTCTCGCACCAACTGCGTGAAAGCCACCCTGGCCCAGGCATTCCAATCGTTTTCTCACCCCGATCCCGCGAACGTCGCGATCTATCACCGAATACTTTCTCGCAAAAAAGTCATTGATTTCGATTATGACACAATAATGCAAGTTTCTGGCATTTTACTGCTTGAATATGCAATTGTTTTGCATTAACACGGGGTCGCGATGAAACTAAAACGTGTTCCTTCCATCCTGTCCCTGTGGGCTTTGTCGCTCTGCTACGCTCATGCGGCCGAGCAAAAAAAACAAGAAAATGAACCATCGAATGTGCTCGATGAGGTGGTCGTTACGGCCAATCGCTCGGGACAAACGATCTACGAGCAAATCCAACCCGCCTACAAGCTCTCGGATGAGCGCTTGCTGCTGCGCGTGGAGCCTACGCTTGGCGAAACCCTAAACCGTTTGCCTGGTGTCAGCTCCACGGGCTTTTCTCCTGCCGCGAGCCGACCCATCCTCCGCGGTCTTGGCGATGACCGCGTGCGCATGCTGCAGAATGGCACTTCGATTCTCGATGTCGCCAATCTCAGCCCCGACCATGCCGTATCGGTGGATCCGCTTTCGGTCCAGTCGATCGAGGTCGTTCGCGGCCCTTCCACGCTGCTCTACGGTCCGAACACTCTCGGCGGTGCCGTGAATGTGCTCGACAACCGCATTGCCGAAGAACGTTTCACCGGCCTCTATCCCTCGGGAAGCATCGGTCTGATGGCGGGCACGCCCGACAATTCCTTTTCGCAAAGCTTCGATGCGAACTGGGGCACGGGCCCTTGGGTGTTCCACTTTGATTATTTCCATCGCGAGACGGAAAATCTGGAAATTCCCGGCTTTGCTCGCTCGGCGCAACAACGTGCGATCGATGAGATCGAAGATCCCGATCACGAACAAACACGCGGTTATGTGCCCAATAGTGCTTCGGAAACGGAGGGCATGGGCTTTGGCGCATCTCATGTCTTTGAAAATGGCTTCCTCGGCTTCTCGTTCTCGGGCATGGATTCGGACTACGGCGTGGTCGCTAAGGAAGATGTCACCATCGGCATGGAGCAACGTCGCTTTGACGTGCGCGGTGCTGTTTACGAACCACTCTCGTTCTTGCGCGAAATCCGCTTTAACCTCGGCTACTCGGATTACACGCACACCGAATTCGAAGGTGAGGAGGTCGGCACTCGCTTCGACATCGAAGGTTTCAACGGTCGTTTGGAATTCATGCACAAGGAAGTCGCAGGATTTGAAGGCACTTTCGGTTATGAAATTGAAGTCTCGGATTTCGCCGCTCTCGGTGAAGAGGCCTTCATTCCTGCCGTCGATACCACCAAGCACTCGCTGTTTTTCTTGGAAGAAAAGGAAGTGGGCAAGCTGCGCTATCAATTCGGCATGCGCCTTGACCATCACAGCAATGAGCGCCTGGCGTCGGATGAACTGGGACCCACACTCAATGTCGACAACCAAGGCTTCAGCACTTCTACCGGCCTGATTTACAACATCACCGAAGAATATGCTGCATCGGCCTCGCTGGCTTATACGCAACGTCCTCCCACCAACATGGAATTGTTCGCGGACGGACCACACTTTGCCACCGGCTCGTATGAAAAAGGCGATGCCAATCTCGACAATGAAGAAGCGATTTCGATCGATCTGAGCATCCGCAAGAAGAGCGGTTGGGTTACGGGCTTTGCTAATGCTTACTACTACCGCTTCAACGACTTCATCAATCTTCGCAATACAGGAGAGGTGTATGAAGACGATCACGCCGCAGATCCCGGCCATGGCCACGATCACGGGGAATTGCCCATTTTCCAGTTCGAAGCCGTGAATGCCGACTTCTGTGGCTTTGAGTTGGAAACCGTGTTCCACCTTCATGGTCCTATCACTGCTGAGCAAGCCGAAGGCAAGGCTCCTGCCGATGAGCATCGTCTCGACGTCATCCTGCGCTCGGACTTTGTCCATGCCGAAAATCGCGATTCCGGTGAAGCTCTGCCACGCATCGCCCCCTTCCGCGCTGGTGCTACGGTGGAATACGGCATTGGTCCTGTCACCACTTTCCTCGAAGGTCAATACTCGGCAAACCAAAATCGTGTGCCGGAAAATGAACTTCCTACCGATAGCTTTTTCTTGGTCAATGCTGGCATCAGCTACAAGACCAAGATCGGCGGACTGGATTCGATCTGCTTCCTGCGCGGCGTGAATCTCACGAATGAAGAAGCTCGCCTCAGCACTTCGTTTGTGCGCGACCTAGCACCGCTCGCCGGACGCGGCATTGTCGCCGGCATCCGCACTGAGTTTTGATGTGGTTGTGTCCGTGGCTCTCGCCGCATGGCTTGCAGCGAGAGTCACACGATCGCATCATGAAAAATCATGACGTCGCTGGGCGTCATGATTTTTTGCGTTCAGATGCTCAGACTCCTAATCGCTGGCGATCTTCTCGACTCAGCTCACGCGATTCGCCCGGCATCAAATCTCCTAACAGAAAATTTCCTATCGCCGCTCGAACCAAGCGCAGGGTCGGAAAACCCACCGCTGCCGTCATGCGACGAACTTGACGATTTTTCCCTTCAGTCAGCGTAAGCGCGATCCACGAAGTGGGAATGGAGGACCGATACCGAATCGGCGGCACGCGCGGGGCGATGTCTGGCTCATGGGAGAGCAGGGTGACGCGGGCTTTGGCGCACCGATGCCCCTGAATCACGAGTGTGCCCGCTGCCAACTGACGCATCGCCGCTTCGTCGATGGAGCCCTCTACCTGCACCCAGTAGGTGCGCGGATGCTCGTGGCGCGGATGAAGCAATCGATCGACTAACGCTTTTTCGTCGCTCAATAACAACAAGCCCTCGGAATCGCGATCGAGCCGACCAATCGGATAGACGCCTTTCGGCAATCCGAAATCGGCGAGGGTGCGATGCTCGGGCAACTCGCGCGTGAATTGGGACAGCACGTCGTAGGGTTTGTGAAATGCCAGCAACATGATCTTTCGGTCACTCTTCGCCGGCGCGACGCATTTCTTCTAAGGTCTCGGAAACGTCGACCAATTCCTCCCACAAGCTCGTCAGCACATACATCGGCGCGTGCATTCTCACTGCTAAGGCAATGCAGTCGCTTGGTCGAGCATCGAGCTCAACAATTTTTTTCTCCTGCACTTCGTTTTCGACCTGGAAAATCATCCGCGCAAAATAAACCTCGCCTTCCATGCGCACGATCACCACGCGCTGGAGCTTTGCACCAAAGGCATCGAGCGACATCGCGAAAAGATCGTGCGTCAGCGGCCTTTCGGGCTTTTGCCCAGCTAAAACGGCATTGATCGATGAACCGATGGACGGATCGATGAAGAACGAGATGACTTTGTGACCATCGCCCAAAAATACCGCACAACCCGCCGGAGTCGGCATCAAGGCAATCGGCTCTACTCTTGTCAATTCCGCCATGCCCGACAGTACAATCGTCGATCCCTTCCCCGCAAGCTCAATCGCCTTTGGCAAAGGCATGCGCACCACGCGAAGGTCGTGAGGAAAAAATTTCTGGCTCAATGCCCGTGGCTGCTTGATAGCGCTCGCGCAGGATCGCCATGACTTCTTCTGCCTTGGCCGTTTCGCATAAGGTCACAGTCGATCCCCCGAATCCGCCACCGGTCATGCGCGCCCCGAGCACACCTCGACCGCGTAGGCTTTGCGCGATGTCGACCATCACGTCGAGCTCCGCACAAGAAACTTCAAAGTCATCGCGCAAGGAAGCATGAGAAGCATCCATCAACGCACCAAAGGCTTCGTATTCCCTCGCCGCTAGCAGTTCTGCAGCACGCTGGGTGCGCTCGATTTCCGTGACGACGTGTCGTGCACGACGGTTCACGGGCTCGCCCAATTGCTGCCATTTTTCCATCACTTGATCCAACGTGACCTCGCGCCAAGAACTCTGTGCCAAGCATGCTAGGGCTTGCTCCGTGTGCCGTCGACGCTCGGCATAGGCGCCATCGGAAAGCTGATGATGCACTCGCGTGTTGGCAATGATCACGGTAAGATCAGGGTTTTCGAAAGGCACAAGCTGCACTTCTTGATTGCGACAATCGATCATCACCAAGCGATCGGCTTCGCCAAAAGTCGACGCAAACTGATCCATGATGCCACATGGCACTCCGGCGAATTCGTGTTCGGCTTTTTGACAAATCAGCGCCTTGTCACGCTTCGATAGCTCGATCCCGAGAACCGACTCCAACAAGGTCGCCACCGCACATTCCAGCGCCGCCGAGGAAGACAGGCCCGCCCCGCGTGGCACGGAGGAAACGACGGCGACATCGATGCCGGGAATGTCGTGACCCAATGATCGAAATCCTTCGATCACCCCGCGCAGATAGTTCGCCCACGCTGGTTCGCCGATCTTTTGCGTCTCGTCATGAGGGATGCATGCATCCGGCTGCCCTTCGCTGCTCCAGCGCGACATCGATGTGCCATTTTTTGCGGCAGCCATCACCACGTAGCGATCAATGGCGAAGGGCATCACAAATCCATCGCAATAATCGATATGCTCGCCAATCAAATTAACGCGTCCAGGCGCTGCGGCAATCCAATCGGGCTGTCGTCCCAGTGCCGCTGTTGCCGTTGCAGCTAGTGTTGCAAGTGAGGATCTCATGAGGGTTTTAGGTTGCTGGTGCCACTTTTTGCAGCAGCAAAGCCGCTGCCAGGGCCACCAAGGGAATCATCGAAAAATTCGCTTGTCCACCGCCCATCACGACATGAAGCGTGATCGCACTGGTCCACCAATACACGCCATCTACTAACACAATCCCTGCAAGCAATCGACCGACTTTCCCACTCACCGCGCAAGGCTGCCATACGGCGCGCACGGTCCAAAATAAAAGCGGCAGAAGCCCACACCATGCCATTTTCTCCCAATTCTCCCAGCCCATCGTCATGAGAAACGAAAAGAAAAACGTCGAGTGGGTCGCCAAGGGCATCAATAACAGCGCCATGGCCCACCATTTCACCACCGGCTGCAAAACAGCTCTGGATTCGTATCGCGCCAGTAAGGAAATGCCCGCGATATAACAGGTCATGCCCACCATCGGTAGCAGCACGCAGGCAACCATCAAGGAACTAGCCCACAGATTTTCTGCCGATTTTGATAGCAAGGAAAGGACATGCAGATTTGGCGAAAGGATCATCATCCCCATCACATACAGCCCAGCCCGACATCCGCCCATCAACCAAATCGACCACGCATGGCGCTTGTGACAAAGGGTATAACTCACCACCAAGATGCCGATGGCTAAATACACCGCAAGCACGCTCGCATGAATCCACCACGCCATCATCGCGCCGCTACTCATCATCACAATCGCCGTCAGCAGATAGCTGCGCGGACGGATCAAGCCCGATGGTATCGCGCGCTCGGGCCTATGCTCCCGATCCCACTCGCGATCATACCAGTCGTTGAGAAAATTTCCCGATAGATAGAGCAGACAAGCACTCACGAGTCCTATCACCACAGGCGGCTCCACACTCATGCTTGCCTCTGTCCACCAATGGATCATCAACATGCCCGTCAGCACGTTGACGATCACACTCGGCACGTTCGCAATGCGCGCTGTCGCACACAACGCACGGATCATCGCCCCCATGTTCATCGCATCGAAAAAATTTCGCTCGCTTTTCTCTGCGAGCCGTCACGATGATCAGAAGCCCGGAATCGGCAAGCCACCCGTGTGCTTTTTCATCTCCGCTGCGGCAATCTCACGACCTTGCGCAATCGCCTCTTGCACGCCCTTGAGAATCAGATCTTGCAGGAAATCGACATCTGCTGGATCGACAACCGTGGGATCGATGCGGATCGATTGCACGTCTCCTGAGCAAGTGGCCACGACCACTACTTTGCCATTGGCGACCGAGCTTTCGACGGTGCGCTGGGCGAGTTCTTCTTGGGCAGCGGCAAGACCTGCTTGCATCTTCTGCGCTTGTTGCATCAATTTTGCTATGTTCATCGATCAGTTAGGTTGTAATGATTTTTCCAGAAAAGATTTCTAACGCTTTCTGGATCAGTGGGTCTTTGTAAAAGTCATCGGCCTCGCGCGGGGTCTCTTTGGGCGCTGGTTTCGCGGCAGCTGGCGGAGGTGTCGCAGCGACCACGGGCTTGATTTCGGGCTCATCGGGCCGGTCTTCCGCCAATTCGATCATGGCGTCGAAGGCCGACAACCCACCGGCGGGCTTGCTCGGCTTCGCCGCCACAGGAGCAGGCTCCGGCGCGGGCTCTGGCTCGGGCGCAGACAGCTCCGGCAGGGAAATTTCTGCAGCGACTTGCGGCTGGGGTGCTGGCTCTACGGGCCTAGCCACCACCGGCTCGATGACAGGTGCCGCCGCAGCTGGCGGAGTGGCGTCGTGCGAAACGGCTGGAGGAGCGCCTTGCGAAAAGTGCCCCGCAGATCCCTCCAGCACATGAATGATGTCAGAAATCCGCGCTTCTCCCATCACTTGGATTGCTTTGATCAAGCCCAACTCCAAGTGCAGCTTGCGGTTGCTCGCCCACTTCATCCGACCTTCGGTGTCGGCAAAAACGTCCATCACTGCGAGCAATCGATCGGCTTTGCAGTTTTTCGCCGCATCGAGAAGTTTTTCCCACAGCTCCTGCGGAATCCCTTCGTTCGGCGCTTGCGGATCGACTTTCGCCACGATCAACGCACGCAACGCGCCGATGAGCTCGTTGAGCAATTGCGATACATCCCGACCCGTCGAAGCCTCGCGTTGGATGATTTGCAGCGCCGCAGCCGTGTTTTTCTGGAAAATGGCTTCACACATTGCCGCGATGGTCTCGCGCGAAGTGAATCCGAAAATGTTGAGCACATCGGCTTCTTGAATTTGATTGCCACAAAAGGCCACGAGCTGATCGAGCATCGATTGCGCATCTCGCATGCCGCCATCCGCCCCCTTGGCAATCGCCCATGCCGCCGCCTGATCCAAGGCCACGCCTTCTTGTTCGGCAATGTGCGTCAAATGCTTGGCGATGGTTTCCGTCGGAATCGGTCGCAAATCAAATCGCTGGCAACGCGAGAGAATGGTCGGCAAAATCTTGTGCACCTCCGTCGTCGCAAAAATGAATTTCACATGCGGCGGCGGCTCTTCCAAGGTCTTCAATAAGGCATTGAAGGCCTGGTTGGTCAGCATGTGCACCTCGTCGATGTAGTAAATTTTGAATTTCCCCTGCATCGGCGCGTAGTTCACGGAGTCGCGCAGCGCCCGCACTTCGTCGACACCGTTGTTGGAAGCACCGTCGATCTCGACCACGTCGAGCGATGTTCCTTCCGCAATCTGCAAGCAAACGGGGTCATTGGGATCGAAGTCAACCTTCGGCCCACCCGGTCCATTCAGTGCTTTGGCAAAAATTCGCGCCGTCGAGGTCTTCCCCGTGCCACGCGGGCCGACAAATAGATAAGCATGCGCCAACCGATCTTGCTCAATCGCATTGCGCAAGGTCCGGACTACATGATCTTGCCCTAGGACATCGTCAAATGTCGCAGGACGATATTTTCGCGCAAAAACCTGATAGCTCACGCGTGCATCCTAGCCCATCCGTGCCATCCGACAACTCCAAAAAATCGCTCTTCCTGTCTTTCCATGGCACATTCTGAGCAAGACAAACGGCTGACGGTGTGCTATTTCTGATGCCGATGAGCGACGCAGAAAAAAATTCCGAGCAAGATGAGGCACTGGCTGCCATCTGCGCGCGCACTCGCAAGAGCCTGATCGCCCGACTCGACAACTGGGAGGATCAGAAAACGTGGGACGAATTTTACCAAACCTATTGGAAACTGATCTACGCCGTCGCCATCAAAGCCGGTCTGCGTCCGGATGAAGCGTTCGATTGCGTGCAAGAGACGATTCTCTCGATCGCCAAGCAAAGCAAAAAGAAACTCTATGATCCCGAACAAGGATCGTTCAAGTCGTGGCTGATGAACATGACGCGCTGGCGCATCAATGACCAATTCCGCAAACGCAAGAAGGATACCTCGATGGTCGGCGGTGAATGGGACGATGACCGCAAAACCGCCATCATCGATCGCTTTGAAGACCCGAACGGCATGGACCTCGATCGCGTCTGGGATACCGAGTGGCGACGCAACATCGCCGATGCCGCCATCGCCCGCGTGAAGGCTCAGGTCTCGCCCAAACAATTCCAAATTTTCGACTACTACGTCCTCCGCGAATGGGATGCGACGAAGGTGCAAAAACACCTCGGCATTTCGATGGCACAAGTTTACCTCGCCAAGCACCGCGTCGGCTCGGTCTTGAAAAAGGAACTCGAAAAGTTGCAGCAAGATGGCGATTAAACAACGACCACATCCCGTCATTCCCGATCACGAGGTGCTGCGCAAAATCGGCGGCGGCGCTTACGGGGAGGTCTGGCTCGCACGCGGCGTCACTGGTGCCCTGCGCGCCGTGAAAGTGGTCTGGCGCGAGGACTTTGAGGATGAAAGAACTTTCGAACGCGAATTTGAAGGCATCTTGCGCTTTGAACCCATTTCCCGCGATCACCCAGGCCTGGTCAATGTGCTCCATGTCGGTCGCAGCCCCGACCGCAAGTCGTTTTACTACTATGTGATGGAGCTCGGCGATGACATGCACACGGGCGCTGACATCAATCCCATTGAATACGAACCACGTACGCTGCGCGCCGATAGCAAGGACACTCGCGCCCAACAGTTTCCCATTGAGGAATGCCTGGATGTGGGACTGCGTCTCGCCGAAGCCCTGGAGCACCTGCATGAAAAGGGTCTCGCTCACCGCGATGTCAAACCATCGAACATCATTTTTGTCGGCGGCAAGGCCAAGCTCGCAGATATCGGGCTCGTCGCCGCACGCGGCCAGCGCACCTTTGTCGGCACGGAAGGATTTGTGCCCCCCGAAGGACCCGGTTCGGCTCAGGCCGATGTCTATTCTCTCGGCAAGGTTCTTTATGAAATCGCCACGGGCAAGGATCGACTCGATTTCCCCGAACTGCCCGATGAGCTGCCCAGCGGCTATGATCGCAAGAAGTGGCTGGCTCTCAATTCGGTGATTTGCGATGTCTGCAATCCGCATGTTTCCAAACGCAGCATCAAAACGGCCGCCGAACTGGCCGATGCCTTGCGCCGCATCCAGCGTGGCAAACGCCGACGCTCCCGTAGCTCGGGCGTCATCACTACGATCACGATTTTGGTCTCGGGATTGGGATTTCTCGCTTGGAAATCGCTGGAGACCGATTCCTTTGTCGCCAAGCTCCAGCGCTTTGTGCAAAGTGAAATTTCACCCACGCCACCAAGCGCAAAAATGGGACAAATCAAGATCGTCTCCGATCCCGAAGGAGCCGCCGTGTTTGACAAGGAAGGCACCTACATGGGCGAAACGCAAACCACCGTGCTGTCGTATCCCATCGGCACGACTCTCTCGTTTACCCTCCGCAAGCAGGGATACCAAGCCTTGGAAATCGAGCACACCGTTGTCGAATCGTCGGAACCCGTACTACTCGGCGGCGCTCTAACGGTTTTTTCGCCACCCATCATCGGACAAACCTGGCAGGATCAATTGGGCACGCGCTACCTCCCAGAAAATGATCTGCACGTCTCCCGCGATTACGTTGCCGAACGCTCGTGGAATCTCTATGTCCAAGCCGAAAAACGACCTGCCGACGCCGGAACGGTCATTGAAATTTCAGAAAATGGCCAGCCTTCGCGCATCGTCGTGACCAGCGCGAGCGAAGCCGAACTTTTCTGCCGCTGGCTGCAACGCGGTGCCACGCCCTCGCACCTCACCACGGATCAGGAAATTTTGCCGCGCATTGAATCGATGTTTGAACATCCGTCGCTCACCGATGATTTGCGTCAGAAAAATCTCAAGCCCTTCCGCGTGATCGTCCGACAAGTTCCCTACGGCTCGATCCAAGTCGTCGCACAACCCGCAGGCGTGGAGGTCTATGTGAATGAGGAATCGCGTGGTCGTATCGATGGCTCGAAGCTCATCGAAAAAATCCGCCCCGGTCCGGTGGACTTGATGTTTTTGCTCGATGGCTTCAAACCGCAAACCCAGCAATTCAATCTGCAAAATGGTGAACGCATTAGTGTCACGGTGGAACTACAACCGAACCAAGGAGTCGTTTTTGGCAAACCCTGGGAAAATGCTCTTGGCATGAAGTTTGTGCCCGTGGGCGAGGAATTGATGGCATCCGTGTGGGAAACTCGGGTGCAGGATTACGCGCTGTTTCTCCAAGAAACCCAACGACCCGCCCTGCCGAAGCCCGACTTCCCCCAAGGACCGGATCACCCTGTGGTCTACATCCGACGCAATGACGCGATTGCCTTCTGTGAGTGGCTGACCACTCGAGAGCGAAAAGAAGAACGAATCCAGTTTTCTTACGAATACCGACTCCCCACCGATGCCGAATGGTCGACGATGGCAGGCCTCAGCTCGGAAAAAGGCAAGACCCCCGGTCAGCGCGATGCGCAAGCCCAACAGATCTGGCCCTGGGGGCAAACCTGGCCACCGCCTGCCGCCTCGGGAAATTTTGCGGATGAAAGCGCCGCCACACAAGGTCGGGTGAATCCCGAACGCATCATCCAAGGCTACAACGATGGCTTTGAAAAAACCGCACCCGTGGGCTCGTTTTTGCCCAACTCCTTCGGCATGTATGATCTCTCCGGCAATGTTCACGAATGGGTCTCGGACGACTACGATGCCTCAAAAATTCACGGTGTGGTACGCGGCGGCGGCTGGAATAGTTTCCGCCAAGCCAATCTATCGCTCAAGCCATGATTGAAATCAACATTGACTACGAAGGTCAGCTCCACTGCTCCGCCCATCACGGTCCCTCGGGAAATACCTTAGTCACCGATGCACCTGTCGACAACAACGGTCGTGGCGAAGCCTTTTCTCCCACCGACCTCGTTGCCACTGCGCTCGGCTGCTGCATGGCCACGGTCATGGGCATTATCGCGCAGCGCAAGGAGATCGATCTCACAGGAATGAAAATCCGCGTAGAAAAACACATGAGCACCGATGCTCCCCGCCGCATCATTGCCCTGCCCGTGAAAATCCAATTGCCCCTCCCCGCCGACACAACAGCCTCCATCCCGACATCCAAGTCGATGTTGCGTGGATTTTTTCTTAAAAAAACGATCCATAAAAAATTTCGAGAGAAATTCTTGACGCACCTATCGAAATCTACTAAGTGTTCTTCCGAACAAAGATTTCGATAGGCATGCCTCCCCACATCCACTACGCCCATTCCAGGCCAGACCGCCTCAAAAGCGAATGGGAGCCCCTTTTCACCCCCTTCGGTGAGGGGGATCACCAATGCCAACGCCACACTTGCAAAAAATGCGCCGAAATGGCCCCCAATCACGGCCACCTCAATAAAGTCGCCTACTGGACCGCCCAATTCGCGTCGAATTTCTCAAGAATAAACGAATTCAAAGGTTTCATCCACCTAATATTCAAAGCTTATACATCGATTTCTAGTTTTTGATGAAATATATTGCTCACTACCGCCAGCACGATCAAACTGCACAGCCTGTTATCGATCATTTGTGCGAAACTGCTGATCTTTGTGAGAAATTCACAGCAAAGATCGGGCTTCCTATCAGCGGACGACTTCTAGGGCTTCTGCATGACCTCGGTAAATACTCAGACGCATTCCAGAAATTCATATACGATGCCACAGGCTTGAATGGCGAGAAAGCTCAGAAAGATTCGCTTACGCAGCCATCACATGAACGCGACCATGCCACAGCAGGTGCCCAGTATCTTTGGAAAAGAATTACTCCCGAAACACAGCGAACCACAAAAATCCACATACAGGCACTGAGCGCAGCTATCATTTCTCACCATACTCGCTCTGGTATAACAGATTTTATCAATTTACAAGGAGTGTCTCCATTTTTATCGAGAATCCAGAAAGCAGATCAAAACAGCTATCTCAGCGAATCACTCTCTAAAGCTGATGTCACGATCATCACCCAAATCGACCAATTATTGGCTAAGTTAGAACGGCACGCAGAATACAAAACGCGCATTAGCGCAATCCATAAGGAATTAGGGAGAGAGCTTTTCCCTTTCCACATAGCTCTCTATACCCGCTTTCTGTTCAGTTGCTTGCTCGACGCGGATCGCATCAACACCATCGACTTCGAAGATCCCAGCAAAGCTGCGATGAGAAATCTCATTTCAAAGCCGGATTGGGCAACACTTCGCGAGCGATTTGAGCAACACATCAAAAAATTCACCACTTATACAAGCATCAACCAAATCCGCTACAACATATCGGAGGACTGCCGAAACGCCGCAGAGCGCCCAGAACGTATCCTAACATTACCTGTTCCAACAGGCGGCGGAAAAACACTAGCCAGTCTAAGATTTGCTCTACATAGGGCAGCATCTACAAATACTCATCCCGTAGATAGGATTATCTACATCCTACCCTATACGACCATCATCGAGCAAAACGCCGGCGAAGTCAGGGACATCCTAGGTGAGCAAAATGTCTTAGAACACCACTCTAATCTTTCTGATGATAAAGACACAAAAAATAACCGTATCCTGTCTGAAAACTGGGACGCTCCAGTTGTTTTTACTACCATTGTGCAATTTCTAGATGCACTTTATTCATCAGGAACCAAATCAGCACGTAGAATGCATCAGATGAGCAATACCATTCTCATCTTCGATGAAATTCAGTGTCTCCCCATCAAAACCGTTCACCTCTTCAATAATGCCATCAATTTCCTAACATCCCAAGCAAACTCTACAGCAGTGCTATGCACCGCCACAATGCCACTACTCGACAAAGTCGCTCAAAAACACGGTCATTTGCGTATTCCAGAAAACAGTAGCATCATCTCAGAGCCGCAGGCTCTCTCTCAAAACCTGCGTCGTACGGAGATCATCGATCTCACGCGTATCGGCAAATGGTCAAATAAGGAAATCACCGCCTTCGCCCGCGAAAAGCAGAGCGAACACCAATCCGTTCTCATCGTCTGCAACACAAAAGATAGCGCTCGCAACATTTTTGATCTTCTCAAATCAGAGAAAAATTACCCCGTTGTTCATCTTAGCACAAATATGTGCCCCGCCCATCGACAACAAAAAATTGCATTCATCCGCCAAACTATTGATCCGAAAAATTCCCAGCCGCTCATATGCGTCAGCACACAACTCATCGAAGCAGGTGTTGATCTCGATTTCGGCTGCGTAATTCGGTCTATCGCAGGCCTAGATTCGATCATTCAAGCTGCAGGACGTTGCAACCGTCACGGCCATCACTTAGAAAAGAAACCCGTTTACATTTTGAATTTCTCAGAAGAAAATATACCAGCGGCACTTGCGGAAATTCAAGTCGGACAAGATGTCACCGAGAGAGTATTAAGGGAATATCACAATAACCCAGTCAAGTTTGACAATAGCCTTCTTTCCGAGGCAGCTATGACCCGTTACTACGAATACTATTTTTACGACCGTGCTTGCCTCATGACATATCCCGTCTTTGCAAGATCCAGACCAGAACATCAAAAAACAGAAGTCTCACAAAACACCTCCTTGATCCATCTCCTAGGCGCGAACCAACTTTCACACGATGAATGCGAACAACGCGGCTCAGACAAGGCACCTTTAAATCTTCCACTCCAACAAGCTCATTCCACCGCTGCGGAAGCCTTTCGTGTCATTGATGCGCCAACGCAGGGTATCATCGTTCCCTACAATTCAAAAGAACACAACGGAAGCAAACTTATTTCAGAACTCGCTGCTTGTTATCAAAACGAAAACATTCCCCTCCCACAAAAAATCAAACTCCACAAGCAAGCACAAAAATTCACCGTCAACGCCTTTCCTCACATCGTAAAAAAACTCACTGAATCTCGCGCTATATCGGAAATCCACCCCGAATCAGGTATTTTTGAACTCGCACCAGCTCATTACAGTGAGGATTACGGAATCACTTTGAAAGCCCTCTCTGAAACATACTACACCGGAATATAAAAACATGAACCGAGAAAGCCACAGCACACAAATTGAATATGAAGTCTGGGGACGCTACGCCCTCTTTACCGATCCCATCACCCGTGTCGGCGGTGAAAAGTGCAGCTACCACATCCCAACCTACGAGGCCATCAAAGGCATCACTGAGTCAATCTATTGGAAGCCTGTTTTCACATGGGTTATCGACGAAATTCGCGTCATGCGCCCTATTCGCACTGAAGCGAAAAACATTAAACCCATAAATATCAGTGGCGGAAACACACTAGCCACCTACACCTACCTTGCCGATGTTCGCTACCAAGTCCGAGCACACTTCGAGTGGAATCTTCTACGTGAAGATCTAAAATCAGATCAACTCGCACCAAAGCACTTAGAGATCGCCAAGCGCATGATCCGCAAAGGTGGCCGCCGCGACATTTTTCTCGGCACCCGCGAATGCCAAGGCTACGTCGAACCCTGCATCTTCGGCGAAGGCAAAACTCAGCATCAGCAGTATGGAGAGCTATCCTATGGCACGATGTTTCACGGCTTCGATTACCCTGACACTACTGGGAAGAAAGAACTCAGCGCCCGCTTCTGGAACGCAAAAATAGAAACAAACAGCATAATCCGCTTCCCTCGCCCAGACGACCAAAGTCTCACCCGCCGCGTGCTTCGCGACATGATTCCGAATCCACCTGCTAGCGTAGTGGAAGAACCTCATAATCAAATCTCATGAACTTGATAGAATCGCTTTATCATACCTACAACAACTGCGTCTCACATGTCGGCGTTGAGGAAGAGGGGGGCAGCGACACACTTCTCCCGCTTTCTCACACAACTCAAAATGCAAACATCGAAGTAACCTTGGATCATCAATCCAATTTTGTTTCCGCCAAAATCATACCCAAAAGACAACAAAAGACAATCGTTCCCTGCACGGAGCAATCTGGCGGGCGCGCAGGCTCTAAACCTACTTCTCATCCTCTTTGCGATAAGTTACAATATCTAGCCGGAGACTTTTTGGAGTATGGCGGATGTGTTACTTCAGGCTACGCGGCGAATCCATCCGAACCACATACCGATTACCTTAATCTGCTCGACAAATGGCAAAATTCGCACCCACATCCTAAAGTCAAAATCGTGCACGAATACGTCAAAAAAGCCAGGCTCATACGTGACCTAGTTTTACATAAAATAATTCCACTCACTCATTCAGATAGCGGAATTGGTAACTTCTTAGATGAATGGAATGATAAAGAATCGGAGCCACCAGAAGTCTTCGCATCACTACCCGCCACTTCGACTCCACAAGAATCATTCATTCGCTGGCGTGTCACGATTCCCGGTGATCCATCATCCAACTTATGGGAAGACCCCAGTGTATGGGAAAGTTGGAGTGAACACTACAAGACTACTCAAGAAATTACAGGCCTTTGTTACGTCACCGGAAAAAATCAACCACTTGCGATTCAACACCCAGCTAAGCTTCGACACGCCGCTGATAAAGCCAAACTCATCTCATCTAATGATGGCAGCGGATTTACTTTTCGTGGCAGGTTCACCGATCCAAGTGGCATTGAAGCAGCGTCCGTTAGTTTCGATGTCACACAAAAGGCGCACAATGCCCTGCGTTGGCTCATTTCAAAACAGGGAACGCGCCTCGGAGAACAGGCCGTCGTTGCGTGGTCTCTTAACAATCAAGAAATACCCAATCCTCTTGATTCAAGCCTTGAATTAGCAACCGTTCAGCTAGAAGAAGATGATATTGATGCGCTTCTCGAACAAGAACACAAAGCTCGCATCGCCTTCATAGATCAGATCAATACAGGACAAAGTATCGCTCTCGCACTCAAACAAAAACTACTCGGCTATCGAAAAGCGCTCGGTGATACCAATAAAATCCTCGTGCTTTCCCTCGATTCCGCCACGCCGGGTCGGATGGCAATTACCTACTTTCGCGAACTCACAGCAAGCGAGTTTATGGATCGAATCGAAAAGTGGCACGACTCTACATCGTGGCTTCTGTATCACAACAAAGGACGGAAATATCTGGGCGCACCTTCGCCACATGAGATAGCCCAAGCCGCTTACGGTTTCGGATCACGTCTCGACGACAAACTCAAATCCGCAACCTATCGCCGTTTGTTACCATGCATCATTGATGCACGTCCCATTCCTGACGACCTAGTGATTTCTTGCATCCAACGTGCCAGTGCCCGCATCAGCCACGAAGACTGGGAGTGGGAGAAAATTCTCGGCATAGCTTGCGCACTTTATCGAAAACAACAATTCCAGAAAAACAACAAAACCAACTACACAATGTCACTTGATCCAGAACGAAATACACGCAGCTATCTTTATGGCCGCCTACTCGCCGTCGCAGATGTCCTAGAGCAAGCAGCTCTGGCTAGGGACGAAAATCGCCCGACCAATGCCGCTCGCATGATGCAGCGCTATTCCTCTCGGCCATTCGATACATGGCCAATACTTTATCAACGACTTGAGCCCTACATTCGCAGACTGAAATCCAATAAGCCCGGACTGCTCCATCGGTACCAAATAGAATTGGATGCCATCAAAGACCTCTTTCATCCCGAAGACTTCATAAACGATAACAAACTCGATGGTGAATACCTTCTAGGTTACCACTGTCAACGTTCCGCTCTTTACACCAAAAATTCTAAAGACCTAAATACCGAAGAAACCGACACTAACACCGACGAACATCAAGACGAATCATCTAACTAAATTAATCAAACACACTATTATGAGCACAAATCACAAATACGACTTTGCCGTCATCTTATCCGTTAAAAACGCCAATCCTAATGGAGACCCACTAAACGGAAACCGCCCACGCACCAACTACGATGACATCGGCGAAATCTCCGACGTCTGTCTGAAGCGCAAAATCCGCAACCGCTTGATGACCATGGAAAACCCCGAAAATATCCTCGTCCAGTCCAACGACAACGCCATGGACGAGCATCAGTCCATCAAAGCACGTATTGATGCCTGCAAGGACTTGGATATGAAAGACCCCAAAAAGTTCAAACAAGGAGCTTGTAAGAAATGGTATGATGTCCGCGCTTTCGGACAAATTTTCCCATTCAAAGGCACAAAATCTGGCGAAGGAGTCTCTATTCCCGTCCGTGGTCCTGTTTCCATACACTCAGCTTATAGTTTGGAACCGGTAAGTATCAGCAGTATTCAAATCACCAAGAGCACGAACTTGGAAGATACCAAAGCAGGGAAAAAGGGTGCTGACACCATGGGTATGAAACACCGCATCGATTTCGGAATCTATACATTCTTTGGAAGCATTAATTCTCAACTAGCCTCGGATGAAACCGGCACCGGATTCAGCGACGAAGATGCCGAGAAACTCAAGAAAGCTCTATGCTCAATGTTTGAAAATGACGCATCCTCCGCCCGCCCCGACGGCAGTATGGAAGTCATCAGCGTGGTTTGGTGGAAACATTCTTGCGCTTCTGGTGACATCTCTTCCGCAAAAGTTCATGGCAGTTTGAATGGGAAAATTGATCCCAAGACCGGTAAGCTCCCGACAGCTGAAGAGCTCGCTATTTCTTACGATGATGGAAGGGCAAGTCTTATACCTCAAATTCTTCCTGGCTTTTAATTCATCCCTCATCCGCCGCATCTAACCTATGGCAAACGAACCAGAAGCCATTCCTTGGGATGACTTCAAAACGAAAGTCCCAGCGCTTTCCTCTGAAGTCATCTCGCACATCCTTGCAGCCATCTCCACCTCCGGCCTGCGCACGGTGCATTACACCGGCGCGGCCGATGAGGGATTGCTGCGGGCTTTGCTGGCGCATCAGCCCAAGCTTGAAATTAGCGCCATGGACATGGCCAACCGTTGGGGTAGCAGCACACGCTTTTTCTGGGATGAGTTTGCAGATTTAGGTTTGGAGTACCCAGAATGCCCTGATTGGCTACAAGACGTAGCGTTTTATGAAGAAGGAGCACCTGATCATGAAATCTCGATCCGTGACTGGCCGTGGGATTCTGCCACGCAATTGAAAAGAATCGTTTCGTTCGCTAGCCGCAAGCCTCCCACCATCATGATCGTCACGGGTTTCGCCCTTCAATACATCGAATTGGTAAAGATCAGTATCAATCACAAAGTAACTGCATCACAGCAAATCCTCCTCCCCATGAAGATTCAACACGCCAAGTATCACTGGGAACAAATCGACGATGTATGGATTGGCCGCTGGAAAGATGGCGAGCTTTCCGCTTACGACCGCCGGCAAAATAAGAGATCCAAGAAAACCGGATAAACGCCCAGTCTCACACAAACCAAGAACCAAGAACCAAGAACCAAGAACCAAGAACCAAGAACCAAGAACCAAGAACCAAGAACCAAGAACCAAGAACCAAGAACCAAGAACCAAGAATCGCACAGTTACTGTGCAGCACAGCCATGAAAAATATCACCCTCAAAATCAATGATGAAGTTCACACCAATGCACGCATCATTGCAGCACAGCGCGGCACTTCGATCAGTGCCATGGTCAGGGAATATCTTCAATCACTCCATCAAGATCAGCACAGCAAAGAAAACGATGAATTTTCGAGAGTCGAACGACTCCAGAAACTTTATGCCGCTGCGGATGCCCGGGCTGTGAAAAAGCCCGCCACGGAACCTTGGACTTTCCACCGAGAGGAGTGCTATGAAGACCGCCTTCGTTGACACCAATATACTCGTTTACGCTGCCAGCGAAAGCGGAGTAGAGAGCAGAAAAAGACAAATCGCTCGCGAAATCACCCTACTCCCCCACCTGTGCATTTCCGTGCAGGTCCTCAATGAGTTCATCTCGTGCGCAAGAAACCCCAAGAAACTCAATTTGCCCAGGCAGCAAGAAATCCAATGGCTTCAAGAATGGTTCTGCCTCACCATTGCAGACCTGACCATAGCGGATTTCCAAACAGCCCTGGAAATTCACCTACGCTACCAACTCTCTCACTGGGATAGCCTCATTGTTGCATCAGCCATCTCACTCAACTGCTCTCTTCTTTATTCAGAGGACATGCAGCACGGGCTCATGATCGAGGGATTAGAAATCATCAACCCCTTCCTCGAAGAAACCGCGCAATCATGAACCCAGCGGCATTCCGTTATGAGGCAATCTTCGCTTCCCCCCCGGCTAGCCACCCGACCCCTAGCGGACGAATCTTTCCTCTAAGATCAAACAACCAACCATGCCCCCCGAAGAAGATCCCATCCCCATTTCTGCCCTCCAGCACTGGCTTTTCTGTCCGCGCCAGTGCGCCCTCATCCATCTGGAACAGGTGTGGGCTGAAAACAAATTCACCGCTCAAGGCCGTGCCCTTCATGAACGCGCTCACAACGGTCCATCGGAAATCCGCCACGGTGTGCGCATCACGCGCAATCTCAGCGTCGGCTCTGTGCGTCTCCGCATCAGCGGCCAATGCGATGTCGTCGAGTTTCATCCCGACGGCTCGATTCGACCCGTGGAATACAAACGCGGCAAACCCAAAAGCCACCGTGCCGATGAGGTCCAGCTCTGCGCCCAAGCGATGTGCCTGGAGGAAATGCTCCATACCACCATCCCCTCCGGCGACCTCTACTACGGTGAAAAACGCCGCCGCACCGAGGTCCACTTTGATGCCACTTTGCGCTCACTCGTTCAGGAAACCATCGCCGCATTCCGTCAATGCCGCATCACAGGCATCACCCCGCTGGCCGAATACGAACCTCGCCGTTGTGATGCCTGCTCACTCATGGAACTGTGCATGCCCGATGCCATGCGCTTCAAACGCGGTGCCGCCGCATGGTTTCACAACCAACTAGCCGCTCACCAAACTGCCTTCACGGGCGAATCCGGTTCATGAAATTTCCCATCTTTCGTCAGCACCGGCACGCCGCGATTGAGCGCCATTGCGGCGATCAGCCGATCCGCTGGATCGCGATGATTCCAGCAAAGTTCTGCAGCCGTGAACCAGTCTTCCGCCGCCGGAGAAATCCATTCCACACCTGGCAAGAGTTTCAGGTTGGGCCATGCTTCGCGCAGGGAAGTCGCCAAGGTGATTTTCCCCGCACGCCGTTTGGATTCGAGCTCCCACAGAGACACGGTGGATATCAAAACGGTGCGAGAATCCGAGGCGGGTTGATCCGTCCAATCACGCGCAGTAGCAGACAATCGAAGAGGATCACCCGGCCACCAATACAAAACATGTGTGTCGAAAAGAATCATCGGGAGGCTTCTGGATTGGTCCACCACGCGTCATCCGCTTCATCTCCTTCGCTCCACTCCGGCTCCATGATGCGATCGCTTTCGATGGCATCTGCCGCTTTGCCCCCAAATAATTGGCTCCTCAATTTCGCAATCATATCGGCTTTCGATGCCATCTGTGGCATGACCGGCCTCACTTCCAGCACTGCCCGCCCATGGTCCGTCACAATCAACGATTCTCCCGTGCGCTCTACCTCACGAAAATACTCCAGCATTTTCGCTTTGAGTTTTCCTTTCGAGATGACCATGCACTGATGGCAGTCGTAGTCATGACCATAGTCAAATCGATAATCCGCCACCATTTCCACCATGAAACGACATCTCTATGCGCTTGTCGCCACCCTCATGAAACGGCAACGTCTAGCAGCAAGCCATCACCCATCACGGCAGCGGAAACTCCACCGCACGATGCAACATCGGCAGCTCGGCAAAATGCTCATCGCGTGTCGCGAGCTCGCCACCGCACTGCCACGCTTGCGTCGCGATCCAAATGTCATTCGTCGGAATCGGCTTACCCTTCTCTCTCAAATGTTGCAAAAATTCCGCGTAAATTTCGGCAGTGCGATGATCCACCACCGCCACCTCCACGCGAGAATGTTGCAGAAATTCCCGAAGTTTACGACGATTCTCCGCACGACGCGCTCCTTGCAAAAAGCCGAATTCCAGCTCACCCAACACCACACTGGGAATCACCACACGAGTCGCCGTAGCCACATTGCCAGCCCACTTTCCACTACGACGCCAATCACTGTAGGCGTTCGTATCCAGCACGACAGTCACTTCCATAAATCCGAGTCGATCGCGTTAAACCCCTCCATCGATGCCTCCCATTCTGCTCCAAAATCATCAGGCGAATCTCCCGCAAATGTTTCCAAGCCGTTTTTGCGCAGAACTCCGTCCTCTCCCAGCCCTCTCGCCAAGGCTTCGACCAGCACCGTATTCATCGATACTCCTTTTTGGGCCGCAATCGCTTTGGCCTTCGCTACCCATTTTTCTTCCACTCTTCTTACGGTTACCTGAGTCATGCATGCACGATCTCATAAAACTGCATGCAGTCAATCACCAATCCCAAAACCTCTCCCATGAAACGACATCTCAACACACTTTTCGTCACCCTCGAAGGCGCTTATCTCCACAAAGA
This sequence comes from Verrucomicrobiota bacterium, assembly GCA_004293285.1. Lineage (GTDB taxonomy): Bacteria > Verrucomicrobiota > Verrucomicrobiia > Verrucomicrobiales > Akkermansiaceae > UBA956. The sequence goes on from RDYF01000039.1 coordinate 33,603, forward strand.
TGGGGCCGCTGTCGCCATCCGGCACGAGGGCCAAGTCAAACTTCGCGTGCCTCTCCATAACCTTGAGGGCATTGTCTGCCTTGGCTGGGACACTTGCGCCTCCGCCTCGCTCATGGCCGCTTGCGCCGAGGCCAAGGTTTCTCTGTCGTTCCATAACCCGCACGGCAAATTCCTCGCCTGCACCCAGAGCTTTACCTCAGGAAACATCCTTCTCCGCCGTGAACAATACCGCCGCGCCGATGCCGAACCCGCCTCCTGCGCCATTGCCGCCAATATGATCGCCGCGAAACTTCATAACAGCCGCCAAGTCCTCATGCGCGCCGCCCGCGACCACGGCGATAAGGACCCTCATCGCAGCGCCGTACTCCTCCGCGCCAGCGATGCCATTCTCCAACGCATCCCCTACCTCCACCGCGTCACCTCGCTCGATAGCATTCGCGGCATTGAGGGCGACTGCGCCACGTTCTATTTCGAGGCCTTTCCCCAGCTCATCACCGCACGCGATCCGCAACTGCAGATCAAAGGACGCTCCCGCCGCCCTCCCCTCGATCCCGTCAATGCTCTGCTCTCGTTTCTCTACGTCATCCTCATGCACGACTGCCGCTCGGCCTGCGAATCCGTGGGACTCGATTCGCAGTGCGGATTTCTCCATCGCGACCGACCCGGGCGTCCCTCGCTCGCCCTCGATCTGATGGAAGAATTTCGTCCCATCTTTGCCGATCGCGCCGTGCTCACACTTCTCAATCGACAGCAAATCACCATCCAAGATTTCCGCTTTGAAGAAAGCGGTGCCGTATTGCTGGCAGAAGATGCCAGAAAAACCGTGCTCGCTCACTGGCAGGAGCGCAAACAAGAAGAAATCCACCATCCTTTCCTCGATGAAAAAATCAGTCTCGGCCTGCTACCCATGATTCAGGCTCGGCTCCTCGCCCGCCATCTCCGCGGCGACCTCGATGCCTATCCCGCCTACCTTCACAAATAACAGCAGCTCACCATTTTCCCCCATGTATATCCTTCTCACCTACGATGTATCCACCATCGACCAAGCCGGCAAACGACGTCTCCGCCAAGTGGCCAAAACCTGCCTTGACTACGGCCAACGCGTGCAAAATTCCGTCTTTGAATGCAAAGTGGATCCCGCCCAGCTGGTAGCACTGAAAGACAAGCTCATCCGCATCATCGACCCCAAGACCGATAGCCTGCGTTTTTATCACCTAGGCACCAACTGGGAACACAAAGTCGAGCATCACGGAGCCAAAGAAACATACAACATTGAAGGCCCGCTGATTTTGTGATATCCTCTCATACGCTCGCCGAGAAGACATCGCGAACCCCAAGTGCACAACAAAAGCCCCGAAGGTTCGCGCTACCTTCTCAGGCCCGCCCCATCAACGTTCTTTGACATTCTGCAATCATTTTTTTGTTAGAAAGCGCCTTCAAAAAGCCGTTTCGCGGAAAGATCCATTCTTGCCAAGCAAAATCAAAGCCTATAGCATCCCGCTATCGCCCCTCTCACGAGGGGCGCGGATTGAAAC
>RDYF01000148.1 GCA_004293285.1 Verrucomicrobiota bacterium
AGCGCTTGCTCGGCCGCATACTTGCGCACGTCTTCGGTGATTTTCATCGAGCAGAAATGCGGACCACACATGCTGCAGAAGTGCGCGGTTTTCGCACCTTCTTGCGGCAAGGTTTCATCGTGGTAACTGCGCGCAGTCACCGGATCGAGCCCGACATTGAACTGATCTTCCCAACGGAATTCAAAACGCGCTTTGCTGAGAGCATTATCCCGATATTGCGCGCCGGGATGCCCTTTGGCAAGGTCCGCCGCGTGCGCTGCGATTTTGTAGGTGATCACGCCTTCCTTGACGTCGTCTCTGTTCGGCAAACCGAGGTGCTCTTTCGGCGTGACATAGCAAAGCATCGCACATCCATACCAACCAATCATCGCCGCACCAATGCCGCTGGTGATGTGGTCGTAGGCCGCACCACTCCAATTGCTTGGCCATGTTTTCTTCGATCATGTGCATCGGCACGTGACCAGGTCCTTCGTTCATCACTTGCACGCCTTTTTCCCAAGCGCGACGTGTCAGTTCGCCTTGCACTTCGAGTTCACCAAATTGCGCGCGGTCGTTGGCATCAGCAATCGAGCCCGGACGCAGGCCGTCGCCAATCGAGAAGCTGACGTCGTAAGCCGCCATGATGTCGCAAATCTCATCCCAATGAGTGTAAAGGAAATTCTCTTTGTGATGCGCCAAGCACCATTTGGCCATGATCGATCCACCACGACTCACAATGCCGGTCATGCGCGCCGCGGTCAGTGGCACGAAACGCAGTAACACACCGGCGTGGATGGTAAAGTAATCGACCCCTTGTTCCGCTTGCTCAATCAAGGTGTCGCGATACAACTCCCAAGTCAAATCTTCAGCCTTGCCGTTGACTTTTTCGAGCGCTTGATAGATCGGCACGGTACCAATCGGCACCGGACTATTGCGCAAAATCCACTCACGCGTGGCATGGATGTTTTTTCCGGTGGATAGATCCATCACGGTGTCGGCACCCCATTTCGTCGCCCAACGCATTTTTTCGACTTCTTCTTCGATCGACGAAGCCACCGCGCTGTTGCCGATGTTAGCGTTGATTTTCACCAAGAAATTGCGACCAATGATCATCGGCTCGCACTCAGGGTGATTGATGTTGAGAGGAATGATGGCACGACCAGCAGCGACTTCCGAACGAACAAATTCCGCTGTAATTTCTTGTGGAATGCGCTGAGGAAAACGGTTGAAAATCGATGGTGTATACGGACTGCTGGGAAGCTGGGTTGAGCCCGCATGCTGTTTGTTCAAATCATTGCGCAAAATGTCCTCGCGCTGATCCGCGATTTGGGCACGACGCATGTTTTCGCGAATGGCGATGAATTCCATCTCCGGCGTGATGATGCCCTGGCGCGCATACCACAACTGCGTCACTGGATGACCTTTGCTCGCGCGCAGTGGCTGTCGGCGCTCGGCGGTGAGGCCGGGAAACTCCATCAATCGGTTCGAGCGCTCGGACTTCGACGCGAATTCGGCATGTTTTTCGGTAAGGTAGCCATTGTCCTGCGGCTGCACGGGTCGACCGTCGTAGGCCTCGACGTCGCCACGCCCTACAATCCAATCACGGCGCAGCGCAGGCAGACCCTCCTCCACCGAACCTTGGAAATCGGGATCGCCCCATGGCCCAGAGCAATCGTAAACCCGCACCGGGGCATTTTTTTCGACCGCACCGCTAAACGTTTTGGTATCGGACAGCGCAATTTCCCGCATCGGCACACGGATTTGCGGATGAATTTCACCGTTCACATACACCCGCGTAGAGGCAGGCAAAGGTTCACGTGAGGCATCATGGCTCGTAGCTCCATTGGTTTCTTCGGGAGTAATCATGGTGGTAGTGCAGTGCTAGGGATCAAAAAACCGCGCAAGCCAAGGCATGCGCGGTTGAGAGCTGAAAATGAATTTTCGACTTCCTCCGGCGGCATGACCCGCATCAGGTTCTGAGGGTTCACTTTCCGCGCGAAAATGTCTCGGTCTGCCGATCGCCAGACGCCCCTGTCGCCCGCAAGACAATCGCTGAGCACAGGGCGATCAAGCTAGGGAGAGTAAGAGTTCGCGGTATTTCTTATCAATCAAAGCGCGCATGCGTTTTTTGGGTGTGCTCTTTGGATAAGTTTTGTCGATTTGTAGCAGGTTCATGACAATTCTGCGCACGGTTGCGAGGTTCTCGGCTGCGTTTCCTTGGTAGGTCTGATTGTGATCTTCGCGGAACGCGGTATCCAATACCCAGTGACAGCTATTTTCGATGCTCCAGTGTTGGCGGATGTTGTTCTGCTGCTCAGCGGCACTGCTTTTGAGGCTGCTGATGTAGTAGCGAACTTCTCGTGTTTCTTTGGTGTCATCCAATGTACTGCTGCGAGTTTCCACCATGATCAGACTATTGAGTTGCGGCCATTTGCCTCTGATTTCTTGAGCCATCCAATCGAGGCGATGGTTTACGATCGTGCGACGCTCGACAATCCTTCCGTGTGATTTTTCTACGCTTTGATGCTGGCTCCAGCCATCGGTTTGGCTGATATCGAGATTGCGTATCGCATAGTGGAATTGGTCTTGTGCCTCTTTGTGCAAGTTACCTTGGTTGCCTTTCAGCGCGAGGATGTAGTTAGCTTTTTTCTCGATAATGGCTTGGGCAATGGTGGTCTGCGTGCCCATGGCATCAATGCTGACGATTTGACCTTCCAGATCTAACATTTCAAGCAGCAAGGGAATGGCGGTGATTTCGTTGCGTTTATCACTCACAAATTCCTGAGCAAGAGTGACGCCGCTATCCGCGGCCCAGGCGCTAACGACGTGACTTGCTTCGCTGTCGAGGCCCCGACTACCGCGTAAGGTTTTGCCATCAATGGCGATGAGTTCTTGCAAACGCGGATGGAGCGTGCCGATGTGAGCGATGAGGCAATCGCGAAAGTGCTTGGGGTCAATGAGCGCAAAGATGTTGGAGAAGGTCTGGGCGCGAGGCACGCCGTTGGGCATTTTGATCCACTTCTTGAACCAAGATTTTTGAAGGAGGCAAAACTCTTCGATGTCCGAGAAGGAGTTCATACCGCAGAGGACGCCGGTGACGACCATGAAAAGCACGGCACCAAAGTGATGGCGTTTATTTCCTCCAGTTCGGGGGTCTTCAATGATTTGGAATGAATGAAAGGATTGGGGCAAGCCCTTGCTATAATTGATTTTGTTAGGATTGCGAGGCATTTCGCAATCTTAAGGATGTCTTTACTTTGTACAACTCTAAAGTGTTTTGGTGGTAACTTTTATTTCATTTGCAAGCTTTTCCCTAGCTTGATCGCCGTGTAGGCATCACAAGTCGAGCAACCACGGACTGGTCACAAATACACTCGCTCGGCAGTGCCTCCCATGATCGCCGCTTGCTCTTCCACACTGCACGTAGAAATCATCTCTTCCACAGTCTTCACCCAAGCTTTATGCTCCGTCCTCATCAAGCATACCGGCCAGTCGGAACCAAACATCAAGCGCTCTGGTCCGAAGGCCTCTAGCACGGTTTCGAAATAGGGCAGCAAGACCTCCTTGGAACCCAGACCGCCACTAACTTCGGTCATCATGCCAGATAGCTTGCATGTCACATGCGGCCTTTTCGCCAATTCGCGGATGTTTTTCGCCCACTCGTGGTCGAAGGCTCCGACGCGAATTTTCGGTTTGGCGATGTGGTCCAGCACAAGCCGCATGTTGGGAAATTGATCAACAAAAGCAATCGTCGGCACTAGGTGTTTTTCAAAAATCAGTATGTCGTAGCACAAGTCATGACGTTCCAGCGCGCGCACTCCTGCTTGAAAATCAGGTCGCAAAATGAATTGGTCGTCGGGCTCGTCCTGAATCACGTGCCGAAAGCCCACGATCTTCGGTTCCGCCGCGTATTTTTCGATCAAAGCCTCGACTTGAGCCGAGACCAAGGGCACCCATCCGACCACACCAAGGATGATCGGATGTTGTTTGGCCAATGCGAGCAAGAAATCCGTCTCTTCGACAATCTGCCGAGCTTGCACCGCGATGCTGCCATCCAGCCCCGACTCCGCCAGCAGAGGCGCCAAATCCTGTGGCAAGAGATCGCGCTGGCAGAGGGCAAGTTCTCCTTGGATCCATGGATATTCTTCTGGGTTGTACTGCCAAAAGTGCTGGTGGCTATCGATTTTCACGTGGCGATTTTCCATGAGGCTCACTTTTGGTCAATGGCCAAATTTTCCCACTTGGGATTTTTGCGATCCCACCTTGCCTCTCATGGAACGCATGATAAAATGCGCGCGGTGCTACCTTGGTTTGAAAACAATCGATTTCCTCTTTACCTCGCTCCCATGGCGGGTGTGACGGATGTGGTATTTCGCCAACTCTGCAAAGAACTCGGTGCCGACGTCATGGTGACGGAGTTCGTTTCCGCCGAAGGCATCATGCAGCGCGACGAATACACCCGAAAATACACGGAATTCACCGAGGAGCAACGCCCTGTGGGCATCCAGCTTTTTGGTGCCGATGGTGCACGTATGGGCGAAGCGGCGCGCAAGATTCTCGATTGGAAAAAGCCCGACTTCATCGACATCAATTTCGGCTGCCCAGTCAATAAGGTGGTCTCAAAAAATGGAGGATCTTCCCTGCTAAAAGATTGCCCCGTCTTGGCATCGGTCGCCATTGGTGTTGTGAAGGCGCTCGAAGGCACAGGCGTGCCCGTCACCGCCAAAATCCGCATTGGCTGGGACCAAAATCACATCAACGCGGTCGAGGTTTGTCACATTCTCGAAGACTCCGGCATCCAGGCCATTGCCGTTCATGGCAGAACTCGCGCACAAGGCTATTCGGGCCTAGCCGATTGGCAGGTCATCGATGCCTGCGCCCGCGCGGTGAAGGTGCCACTCATCGGCAATGGCGACATCCACAGCGCCGACGACGTCATGCTCAGGCGGGCGCAAACGGCCATTTCGGGCATCATGATCGGTCGCGCAGCCATGCAGCACCCATGGATTTTTCGCGAAAGCCAAGCGCGCTTGCGCGGTGAGGAAATCACCAACAAAGTCACACCGGAGGAACGCTGGGCACTGATTGTGCGCCATTGCCAACTCGCCGTGCATAGCCAACGGTATGGCAGCGAACGCCATGCCATGATGGCGATGCGAGGCCGACTGCTTGCTTACTGCAAAGGATTCGCCGGTGCCAAGGAACTGCGACAGTCGCTGGCGAAAGTCGAATCGGTGGCTCATGTCGAAGACATCGCCGCTGTGGGCCTCGCACGAGAACTCTCAGGGGAGCTCGAAACGGAAAACGAGCCAACTACAGCCTCATGAAGCGACTTTCCCTCATCGCGGTTCTGGCAGGCATGGTCGCCGGTTGCGTTGCGCCACCGGCACCACAGGCCCCAGCGCCACCTCCCGAACTTTCGATCCTTCCCTACGCTCAAGCACGCGTCGCCGGTGTTGTGGTTTCCTCACAATACGACCTTTCTGCTTGGGTCAAAGGCGGCTTTCACCCCTCCGCGGCGCCCAAGGATACCGATGCTGGCACCGCGACTCCGATCACAGATGACGGATACTTTCTCACCGCCGATCACGTCGTCAGGAAAGCAGCAGAGGGTCACATTCACTTGCTCTATGGGCGCGGAAAAAATCATCAACGCTGTCACGCGCGTCTCGTCTGGCATGACTCTCAGGATGATCTGGCCCTATTGCATGCGCCCATCGTTACACCGGCGTTTTATCGCTTTTCTCCCCCAGAACAGGCGCTTGCGGCGGGAACGCCCATTTTTCATGGCGGGCTCACCACCGGACTGCGCTCCGAATACGGCGTGCTCAACCGCAGAATCGGCCCCGAGCGCTTTTTTACTCCTTCCCGTCGCCTCAGCCTCAGCATCGCCCTGCAGCCAGGTGATAGCGGTGGGCCAGTCTTGGACCGCTACGGCCAACTGCTGGCGATCAACTCGAGCGTCGAGTTTCTCGTCCCCCTGGAAACACCGATTTTCACAGAATCAACAGCCATGCGTCCGAATGTTCGCGCGCTGATGAAAATCATCGATCGCGATCGACGTAGATAGTTTTATCATGCTCCGCGCGCTCTCATTGCCCTTGCTTTCTTTTTGCCTCTTCGCACTAAGCCTACCCGCTTGTGCCCCCTATCGCGCGGCATGGGGGTCTGGTTGGACGGAAAAAGAAGCGAATGATAGCATCATGATCGTCGATTCCTCCCCCGCCACGCTGGGGTGGAAACGACTGCAGTATTTCACCACATTGCATCCCGAGTTCGGCACCTTTCTCAAGCAGTTTGGCACACCAGATTGCATTGCCGAAACCACGCATTCACGACAACACTACCTCGTTGCATATTATCTTAACAACCGCCAAGCGTATTCGTTTCGCAACAATACCAAAGCGATCAGCCAGCCCATCGAAGTCGCTGGCCCCTATCCGATGAGTCCCAAGGAATATCGCTTATTGCGCTCGCTGCAGAAAGACTTCGAACGATCTTCGAGCACTGACTAAGCCTTCCAACTCAAAGCCAGCACGGTCAGTGCGAGAGGCAAATAGAGCAAAGTATAGAGAAACAGTCGACGCGCCGATCCCCGCTCGCCTTCTTGACCAAATCGACGCGCGAGCATGACCATGCGCGCCCCAAGGAAAAGGGCCGCAACCAGCCACCACCACGATGCCATACCAGTCACAAAAGGCCAGACGGGCAGCAGCATCAAACAAACGGAAAAAATCACGCAAAGGCGGGCACTTTTTTGGCCTGAGACATCGCCATTTGACCACATTTGATAGCCCGCCGACTCGTATTCTTCGCGACAAATCCAATTGATCGCCACGAAATGCGGCAACTGCCACAAAAACATGAACGCAAATAAAAACCACGCGTGTTCATCCAAGCCACCACCCGCTGCCGCCCAGCCTATCATGGGAGGAATGGCGCCTGGCACCGCACCAATCAACGTGTTCACCGAGTGCTTGCGCTTCATCGGAGTGTAGACAAAGACATACGTCACCAAGGTCACAAGCGTCAACACCGCCGCCAAGTGATTGACCTTCACCGAAAGATGCGCAAGACCAAATACGCTCAGCGAAATCCCAATCACAAAGGCCACCAGCACGTCCATACGCTTCGATGGCAGCGGTCGATCAGCCGTGCGCGCCATCCGTGCATCGAGATCAATTTCCATCAACTGATTGAACGCCGCAGAACCAAATGCCGCAGCCGCTGTCCCGAGCAAAGTATGAACCAAGATCATCCCATCCCACCCAAAGCTGCGCGAACCAAGAAAATACCCGAAAAATGCCGTCACGAGCACAAAAGAGTTCAACCGCACTTTGGTCAAAACCGCGAGGTCCTTGCGAAATCCAGTCGCTGCTGGCGTGATGGTATCGTTCATGTCCGCACTCACTATGCACAGATCATTCCGATTCACAATCACCGATTGCTCGCAACACAGCCCCGCACATCTTGTCTGTCCCATTCTCATTGTTCCTCTGTCGTGAGCATGGGTGTCCAAAAGTCCTGATTCATACTTGGCATAGATGAGTTGAACGCAGCCCAGAGCAATCCGCCAGGGGCTTTGATCGCAGATTTGAAGTGACAGCCAACTGTAAAACTTCATGCCCAGCTGGGTGGCTCTGTAAGGCAGCGATCGCAGAAATATTGTCTGTCCCTTTGTCGCGTAGTGGGCCCGCGCCAACCCATCTCAAAAATATTGTCTGTCCCTCTGTAATATCAGCAGAAATATTGTCTGTCCCTCTGTCGCGTAGTGGGCCCGCGCCAACCCATCTCAGATCCCATAGATTTCGCATCCCCATCTGTGCCCATCATTAAAGATACGTAGGCCTCTGTCACACATGTAGTCTGTCCCTTTGACAAAAATGATGTCAACTGATGCAATTTTATTGCATTTAACAAGAACTTGGCCAGAATGCGCCCGCATGTCTCTCCCAGCTTCTTCTCAGACTCTCCCCGTCGCTGTGCTCTCGGGCTTTCTCGGTGCAGGAAAAACGACTCTTCTTCACGTGATTGTCAATGATATGAGCGAAATCAACATCGATGCCGCACTTCTCAGCTCAGGCGATGCGCAACTTTCGAAAACGGAGGAAAAAATGGTCGAGATGTCGAATGGCTGCATCTGCTGCACGCTGCGCGAAGATCTTTTGTTAGAGGTCGGCAAACTCGCCCGCGATGGCCGTTTTGATTATCTTATCATCGAGTCCACCGGCGTGAGTGAACCGATGCCGGTCGCGGAAACGTTTACTTTCACAGATGAGCAAGGACGCTCACTGGGCGATATCGCCCGCATTGATGCGATGATCACGGTGGTCGATGGCTACCATTTCCTCCGCGACATCAGCTCGGTCGAGTCGCTTCAAGACCGACGTCAAGCAGTCGGCGAGGAAGATGAGCGCACGATCGTCGATCTACTGGTCGATCAAATCGATTTCGCGAACATCATTTTGTTGAATAAAATCGACATGCTCGATGACGAAGAAAAGCGCCGCGTGCATGCCATCATTCGCTCGCTCAACCCCCAAGCGCGCATCATCGAGACGCAAAATTCGGAAGTCCCCCTCAACGAGATTCTCCACACCGGTCTCTATGATCTGGCCCAAGCGGAGAAAAAACCCGGCTGGCTGGATTCGTTAGTCGAGCACACCCCAGAAACCATCGAATATGGCATCAACAATTTTGTCTACGAACGACGTCGACCATTTCATCCCGAGCGATTTTATCAAGTTCTCGAACGCGAATGGCCCGGCGTGATCCGCTCGAAGGGCATTTTTTGGCTGGCGACCCGACTCCCCCTCGCTGGTTATTGGTCGCAAGCAGGCAGCATTTGCCGCAATCAATGCCTTGGCTATTTCTGGGCTGCCATCCCACAAGATGAGTGGCCAGAGGACAAAGAAAGCCTCGCAGGCATCATGCGCAATTGGAAGGAGCCGAATGGTGATTGTCGCCAAGAAATGGTCCTCATCGGCACCGACATGGACCGCATCGCTCTCACGGAAATGCTCGATGCCGCCTTACTGACCGATGCCGAAATGGCGATGCCCAAGGAGACCTGGGCACAAAAGTTCCGCGATCCATTCCCCGAGTGGAACATGAAAGTTCTCTCCTCCTCGATGGCATGACGACGTATCAACGACTCCGCGAAGCGACCAAAGGAATGGCACAACAAATGATCTTGTGGGGTCACGACGTCGAGCACCCGCAGGGCAATGCCTTACTCCGCTTCGGCATGGAGCGTAGTGAATCGCCTGGTCTCAAAGGCACGAGCTGTTACACAATGCCGTGGGAAAATGGCCACGTGCAGTTGCACGGAGCCATCGCCTGCTGGTTCGGAGATCGCTCAGAAACGGTCGGATGCGTCTACCGTCGCGCGAGCCAGCGCCTCAAGTGCTGGCATCACCCACGCGCGCCCATTCCCGGCGAGGAAGATGGCTGCTACGCCAGCCCTGAAATCGTCTGGCGACACAGTCAACCTTTCCTGCGCTGGCTGATTGCCTATGAAACCTTCATCGCATCCGAGCTCGGCATCGCGTGGTGCCATCAGTCTTGGCGCGCCCAATTTTCTCTCACCAAGAAAAACCCTTGGCTACCACGCCACGAGGCCTTGGCTTGGTGGAAACATCACGTGCAAGCCGAGCAGAAAGTCGCCTGACTTCCCAGCGCGTTGCGGTGCCACTCCCAACACCAGCACCAACACTTTTGCTAGAAAAAATCGGTATCGGTATCGGTATCGGTATCGGTATCGGTATCGGTATCGGTATCGGTATCGGTATCGGTATCGGTATCGGTATCGCAATCGCAATCGCAATCGCAATCGCAATCGCAATCGCAATCGATCCCGATTTGGATCCCGATTTCGACTTGAATCCCGAGAAAAACTTCCCCTACAATCCGCGACCGGGCGACGCGCTACCGCCCCTTGGATAGGCAGCAGGTAGCGACAAACCTCAACCTTACTTACCTAACAGATACGCAAACAAGTCTTTCAACTCGTCTTCATTCAGTCGATTGATCAACGCGGGAGGCATCAACGATACCGCTGATGACTCGATCGATTTGACATCGGCTTTGCGAATCTCACTGCGTTGTGAAAGATCAAAGGGATTCGATGCCACGAAGAGCACTCCCTCTTTTTCATCAAGCACTTTGGCAACCATGCTCGATCCATCGTTTTTATGAATGGTTGAGGCGGCATATTGATCGGATACCACTTTGCTCGGCTCGATGATCGCTTCGGCAATGTCGCGCACCGAAAAGCGACCTGCGAGCGCATTGAGCTGTGGACCAGCAACACCTCCGGAATCTCCCATCACATGACAAGCCGCGCACAGGCATGCTTGGAACATGCGTTTGCCATTTTCGCGATCGCGACCGTCCAACCCCGATGAGGCGATTTTTTCGATTTGTTCGATCGTCCAGTTTTGACCAGGACCTTTGATTTCGGGAAGATTGGCAAAGTAATCGACTTGCTTGATCGCCCCGCCTTCGCCATAGCGCTGGCGCTCCTCGGCTGTGGCATTGGCTAGTGCATCGGAGCGAATGGCATTGAGGTAACCGATGTAGGAATTGCCGCCACTGCGCTTGGCCGCATCGCCCAACCAAGCAAAAAAGCGCTCGCGCTCCCCACCCTTCCAAGGCCCTTTGACTTCACGGAGGCAGTAGGCGTAGAAGGTGTTTTGCAATGGTGGGAATTTGGCTAACAATTTTTTCACACTGCTACCATAACGGGCATTGCGGGAGGCCAGCTCAGCCCAATCGGGAATCGGCGACGGCGCGCTGGAGTCCATCTGCTGCAAGGTGCGCGCGACGATGTTCGGTGCTTGCAGGAAGCTCAGTAGGCGACATAACTCGCGATTGAGGTCATCGGACTTCGCAGGAAAAGCCGCGTCCACTTTTGCCAAAATGCGGCCTCTTTCTTCTTCGGAAAATGCCGTTGTTCGCATGGACCACAGACCAGCCACACGCAACCACGTGATCTGCTGGGCTTCGCTCAATTCACTCCACGAGAGTCGATCCAGTGCCGCCAAACCCAATTCGCGATAAGCTTTTGCATTCAAACGCGCCAGAGCCATGCTGCCGTGCAAAACCGCCCACGGCGATTTCTCGTTTTTCAATCGCTCCACCCAAGCCTCCGGAGCAATTTTTTCCACAGCCACCCGCGCCGCATAACGCATGGTGCGGTCCTCGGAGGCAAGACTCTGCCATAGTTCCTCCACCCGCGACGGATTGCCGCTAAGGGTGACTTCTTCAAAGCTCCGACGCTTCATCTGCTCTTTGCTCACAGCCCGTGGTGCGACCGACTTGGTGGATTCTGCACCTACATAGCTCACACGCCACAACGCTGATTTGGTGCGACGTCCGCCCGTGAGAAAATACAGATGACCGTCCGCGCCAATGATGGCATCGGTCAATGGCAAGCCTTCTCCCGCCACTAGCTCTTCGGTTTTGGCCACATATCCAGCACCCTGCGCTTCGAGATGGATCGCATAGAGCGTCGCGAAGGTCCAGTCGAGCGCATACAACGCACGCTGATAACGTTCTGGAAATTTCGCGCCTTTGCCCGACAACAAGCCCGTGGGACAACCCGGGCCAATGTCGACAACGGTGCCGAGACTGTCTTCGTAATACGCGGGCCATTTGCCCGAGCCATTACGCCAACCAAACTCACTGCCGGGAATGGCATGATTGATCCGCGTGGGACGATACCATGGAGTCCCCAGATCCCATTCCATGTCGGCATCGTAGGTGAAAAGCTCCCCTTCGAGATTAAAAGCGATGTCGTATGCGTTGCGATAACCGATGCTAACCAACTCCCAGTTTTGACCATCGGGCGTAAATCGAGAAATCCAGCCGCCAGGAGCCATACGCTCACGTGCGTGACCACCGGGATCGGGCTGGCGCGGCAACAATTGGTCCTCTTGCCACGTCGTCACGGGCATGCTGCGATCCATTGCAGCAAGGTCGGTGTGATTTCCCGCCACGAAGTAAATCCATTTGCCATCGGGAGAAGCCACCAAGGAATGCGGACCGTGCTCGCCGCGACCGTTCATCGCTTTCAATAAAACGGGCTTCGCGAAAATGCCTTTTTTCTTGTCGTAATCGAGCCGATACACCCCCGCTTCTTGGCCAACGGCTTCGTTGACGGTCACAAACAGCGCGCCCTGATGCCACAAAAGTCCATGCGCACCGCCGATTTCCGCCTCCACCGGCTTTACCATCGTGCCTTGATCCGGTTTGCCCAGCTCGGGAGCGCGCACGTAGTAAAGCTTCCCATACTGATCTGCACAAATGAAATTGCCATGATCGACCAAGGTCATGCTGACCCAACTGCCCTGAGGCTGTGGCACATCGTAAAGCCTCTCGAGACGGAAACCATCGGCTACTTTGAATTTCTTGGTCATGTCGACCGCAGGAGTAATGCCCGAACTCTTCACCTGCATGATCTCGCCCCATGGCTCGTCGCCCATTTTTCCGATCACCACCACCGGCTTCCAGTCATCGGACCTTGCTCCAGCCTTCTCCCAGCCCGCACTAGCCGATCCTGACCAGCGCCACGTCTCGTCGCTGCAAATCCGAATCGAACGACCATTCGGCAACTCCATCTGCAAAAGCAACGCCATGCCTGCTATCGCACCATCGTTGGCCGCTTGCACCGCAATGACATTTTTGCCCCCGAGCTTCAGATGCTTTTTAACATCAAAAGTCTGCACATCTTCCCATCGGCCATTGGAACCGAGCTTTACCCCATTGATCCAAACCGCATGCCAGTTATCGGCCGTCGAAGACAGAGTCGCCGACACCACTTGCGCCGGAACTTCAAAATCCCTGCGAAAACCCACCCGCTCCTTCTCGCCCGCGATTTTATTGCTCCAAATCCAGCAAACCCCCTCTGCCGAGAGAGTCGACACGAGGCACAATAACGCCAGAGTAGTTGCTCCTAAAATACGAATCATTAGAGCAGATACGCCCCAACACCCGACTTCTTTCAAAAATCTCTATGATGACAAAAAGCCCAACTCAGGATTCATCGTTGGTTCAAAACACCAGTGAAAAATCAGCGTATCTTGTCTGTCCCTCTTTCAGCGCAGCATATCTTGTCTGTCCCTCTTTCAGCGAGTAAATATTGTCTGTCCCTTTGTCTCATAAGCAAATGTTGTCTGTCCCTCTGTCGCAGTCTGTTCGCATTCAATAAATATGGTCTGTCCCTCGGTCGCAGTCTGTCCCTCTTTCACATAAAGACCTTCGGACTTTCCGACCTTCCTAGCCTTTTTTCTACAGTTTTCCTTGCCTTTATGGAAAATTCAAGGCATAGCGCCCGCGTCCATCCCCCATTTTTTGTCTTCGACTCTTATCCTTATGTCCATCAATATCCGCAATCTTGCCATCATCGCACACGTTGACCACGGCAAAACCACCCTCGTTGACCAATTGCTCCAAGCCGGCGGCACCTATCGCGAAAACCAAGCTGTCGCGGAACGCGCGATGGACTCGATGGACCTGGAAAAGGAAAAGGGCATTACCATTAAAGCCAAAAACACAGCTGTTCACTGGAAAGGCTTTACGGTGAATATCGTCGATACCCCCGGCCACGCCGACTTCGGTGCTGAGGTGGAGCGCGTGATGAAAATGGTCGACGGC
>RDYF01000149.1 GCA_004293285.1 Verrucomicrobiota bacterium
CACTGGTTTGCTCGATCCGGTGATTCACTTGCGCGAGCTCAAAGGGCAGATCGACGAAACCATCGAGCTGTGTCGACAACGTGTCGCGCGCGGTGAGCGTGCTTTGGTGACCACCTTGACCAAAAAAACGGCAGAAGATCTCTCGGAGTATCTGCAAAAAACTGGGCTTAAAGTGCGTTACATCCATGCCGACATCGACACCGTCGAGCGCGTGGAAATTTTGCGACAACTGCGAGCGGGAGCCTGCGATGTTTTGGTCGGCATCAACTTGTTGCGCGAGGGGCTCGATCTTCCTGAAGTTTCGTTAGTCTGCATTTTGGATGCCGACAAAGAAGGGTTTCTGCGCAACGACACTTCACTGATCCAGACGGCAGGTCGTGCGGCGCGGCATGTGAATGGCGAGTGCTATCTGTTTTGCGACACCGTGACCGATTCGATCCAGGCTTTGCTCAACATCACGACATCGCGACGCGAGCGTCAGATGGCGTACAACCAAGCGCACGGCATCACCCCACGCAGTGTGGTGCGAGCAGTGCAAGAATCGCTGCAAATGGCCCAGGCCGATGGCGACGAAGACGGACAGGCAGGGATTTCCCGGGCGGGAGAAGACGAGACCATCTACGACAAAGCTGCTGTCATCGCGCAGTTGGAAAAACAAATGCGCGAGGCTTCCGCTCAGCTCGAGTTCGAACTTGCGGCGCACTTGCGCGATCAGATCAAAGCTCTGCAAGAGGGGCAGGGGCAGCTCGCCGCCCCACCCTTGCCGGTGAAGCGCAAGAAAAAATGATATTCTGCGGTGGCGAAATGGCGGGGCTGTGGCATGGTGACGCATGCGAAAAGTCACAGCAGACGATGTCGAAAAACTCAGTCGAGGTCAGGCCACCAAAGCGCGCATTGGCAGTCGGAGTCTCGGGCATCGTCTGACTCAAAAAGAGCGCATTCTCTTTGAGTCGGCGAAAAAGAAAGGATTTCTCAAATGTCCGGCGAGTGGCGTTAGGAAAAACGTCATTCGAGTCTATCAGCTGTGGTGCGAAGCCCAAGGACGTGCGGCGGTAATCGTCGAAGCCGAGAGTGAAACTTCCCACCCCGAGTGACCGAGTGGCATTCTCCTTTTTCACGATTTTTGTTTTGGGTGCTGGACAGACGGGCACGGCTTCGCTAGTGCTTTCGATGTGATAAAACTCAAAACTCTTGCTGTCGGCGATCGTCAAACGCGCCGTGGATTTACCTTGATCGAGCTACTGGTCGTGATTGCCATTATGGTCGTTCTTGCGACCTTGGTGGTGGCGGGCGTGAGAAACGCGACATTGAAAGCGCAGAAAGTCCGGGCGCTGGGAACCATCCGTGAATTGACCACGGCGATGACGGCGTTCAGTGCCGACTACAATCGGCCTCCGGTGCCGCCTGCGGCCTTGGCGACGAACCTGCCCGACGTGGTCTTCGGTCAAGGCGCTTACAGCAACGACTTCGTCGTAGCCGTTTTGGAAGGACAAGATCTTGCCTTTTCCTTCGATGGTGGAGATTGGAGCACGCGGACCATCAATCCTCGTCTTGAAGAATACATGCAATTTCCGCGCACGACCGATAAGAAAAACGGCGTGGTCAATGTGACGGGAGACCCCTTGTTTGGGCAAATCCTCGATCCATGGGGGCGTCCCTTTATGATTGGCATCAACGTGCCGCCCTATACCAACGAGCGCAGCAATGGGTTGAACGATCGCTGGATGGAAACCTATGGCCTTGCCGTGTATCCAGATTTCGAACCGCGCTACGAACCTTTTGTGGTCTGGTCCTATGGCAAAGATGCGGTAAAGGGCACCGCGGGCAAAGAGGCTGGTGTGAATCGTTATCAGAGCTCCGACGACGTCGGTTCTTGGTAAGTTCATAACCAATCATTTCCTGCCATTTCCTGACAGCCGAGGCTTGTCAAAGCGGTCGGGGCGGCATAAGTAGCGGCATGTCGAAAATGCGAGCAGGGGTAGCAGGAGCGGGAGCCATGGGGCGCAATCATGCGCGGATTTATTCCTTGTTGGAAGGAGTGGAGCTGGCGGCTGTGTATGATGCCGACCGCGCGCGCGCCGAGGCGGTCTGTGCGGAATTTGGCGGAGTGCCTGTGGATACTCTCGACGACCTCGCAGCTCACTGTGATTTGGCCAGTGTCGCCGTGCCGACCATTGCTCATCGTGAGGTAGGGTGTCATTTGTTAGAAAAAGGCGTGCACGTCTTGATCGAAAAACCCATCGCCGCCACCGTGGCCGACGCGCGAGCATTGGTGGAAACCTCACGACGCTGCGAACGCTTGCTGGCGGTGGGGCACGTCGAACGCTTCAATCCGGTGCTCAAGCAGTTGGAAAGTCGCTTGACCCAACCACGTTTCATTGAGGCTCATCGACTCTCGCCTTTTCCCAATCGCAGCATGGACATCGGTGTCGTGCTCGATTTGATGATCCACGACCTGGAAGTCATTTTGCACTTGGTCAAGAGTCCCGTGGTCGGCATCGATGCCGTGGGCGTGTCAGTTCTCACTTCCACCGAAGACATTGCCAATGCGCGCTTGCGATTCGAAAACGGCTGTGTCGCCAATGTGACGGCGAGTCGCATCAGCCCGGAGCGGATGCGCAAGATTCGCGTGTTTCAAGAAGATTGCTATCTCTCGTTGGACTATCAACAGCAAGAGGGACAGATGTATGCAAAGGTTGATACCGGAATTGCCAAATTCGATGTCGAGATCGAAAAAGGCGAGCCCTTGATGGGCGAGTTGCAGTCCTTCGTCGATGCCGTTGCACGCGGCGAAACGCCCGCGGTGACAGGTCAGCAAGGCTTGGCGGCTCTGGAACTGGCACTCAAAGTCACCGAGCTGGCGCGCCTGCATTGATCGCTCAGCGCGGATAGCCGAATGCTTTGATGAAGCCCGATTCCAGTGCAAGTTGTTCGCTCGCATTGGTTTCGAGGGTCGAGCGCAGTTCTTCGAGGGCTTCGACGCGGCGCAGCAGAGTTTCGGTCGATTCCGTTTTGGCGATTTTTTCGATCAGCGTGGCAACTTCTGGGAAATCTTCGCACTGAGAGCCCGCTTGGCAGCGCAGAGCATCGGCCATCCATGCCATCATGATCTCGAAAAATCGTGCGCGTTCGCCCAAGTAAGCCGCACGAGAGGCAGCTTCGTGAAATTCATCGCGCTCGCGCAACCAAGCGCCATCAGTGGTTTGCGCGTATTTTTTCTTCTCCTCACTGTAAGCGGCGGCTTCTTCTTTTTCGATCTCTTTCTTGCGCCGTTCGAGCACATCAGCAAAGCAATTTTTGATCGTCAGTGCGCCCCAGGGCGTGCCAAAGGAAGCACTCGCCACGCGATTCATGGTGTCGATCAACTCGCTTCCGCCATCGGCACGGTAATCGGTTTTTCCCATCAGCGGCAATTGCACGCAGCGCGAGCGAATGGTCGGCAACAAGGCTTGCGGTTGGCTGGTTAGCAGCATCAGCAAGGTGTTGTTCGGCGGCTCTTCGAGCGTTTTGAGAAAAGCATTTTGCGGTTCCGCCTTCATGCGGTCGGCATCGACAATGACCACGATTTTCCATGTACCCTCAGAGACAGCTTTGTGGAGTCGGGTTTCCGCTTCGCGAATGGCATCGACACTGATGACGCGCGATTTTTTTTCCGGTCGGATGACCTGCACCGCGTCCGATTCCTGTTCTTCGAGGGGCAGGGGATCGACGATTACAGGATCGCCGAAAAGGTCCGATCCGCCGTGGTTTCGTCCTTGCAGCAGCCAAGCGATCTTCGCGGCGAGAGCCGACTTGCCCGAGTCGCGCGGACCGGAAATCAGCAGAGCGTGCGCGAGTCGGCCATTTTCAAAGGCACGCATGATGTGCTCGTAGGCTTGGTCTGGGAGAAATGCCATGAGAAACAGTCCGAGTTACGAAGCCTTCGCGGCAAGGGATTTGGGCAAAAAAGGTGCTTCAAAGGCATCGGCGAAGCGATAGACGTCAGAGAAGTCGTCCTTGGTGTCCGACTCCTGTTTGCCAAAGACTTGTTCCTCGATCAGCAAAAAAACCATGTCGCCGACATCCGAGCAGCGATGGATATTCCATTCCTTGAGCAGGGTGGAAGCCATGGGGCCAAAAAGTTCCAGAGCCAGTTCGCGGAAGCCTTCTAGCAATTCTGCGCCGCTGACATGGCGCGACATGCCGCTATTCGAGTCCATGACCTTTTTCAGGGTGTGATCCAGAGCTTCCTTAAGAAACAGGTACGCGGCGGGGTGAAAGCGAGGGTCGCGCTGCATGATCGATTGGATGGCATGCTCATAAGGCAAGGCTTGCATGTCCAAAACGTAGCGCATCAACGCGAGCGCGTAAAGTCGGAACCGGAGGATGTCGGCAAAAAGCTTGGACAGTGTCAATCCTCCGACGGGTTCTCGGGATCGCGGAGATTTCTCGGCGTGCGCAGCAAATCATAGCGCGTGCCGCAGTACATGCAGCGGAACTTTTGGGTGAAAATGATGCTGAGCACGGCAGTCTGCCCCTGATTGAGTGGGCCGAGGCATTGCGATTTCTTGTGAGCTCGCGCGCCCGTATTGAGAAGTGGCGTACCGATGCACAGAGGGCAGCGCGCCGAGCGTCGTTGGTAGTAGGAAACAATCAACGTAAACACACTGCTGACCACGCCGATCAGAAAAAAGCGTTTGTATTGCACCACATTCACTTGAGCGCGATGAAAGAAGAAAAAGAAGGCAACAACGGCGGTGCTGAGTAAGCAAAAGCAGTGAAGAAAAGTCCAGATGACAGCTTGATAAAAAACAGCGCGGTGAGGAACAGAGCGAAAGCGGGATATGTTGGTAGAATGATGCTGGGCCATGGAACAGAGACAGAGAAAAGTCGGGAGTAGGGAGAGCTTAAGGACGAGGAAGAGTTTCTTCTTTCCACTGAGGGAATTGTTCCTTCAGTTCCTTGCGATACTGTTCCGCTTTGGTGAAATCTTGGTTGGCTTCCAGGGCTTGAATCAGCCGAGAAATGGCGAGAGGTTTGAGTCGAGCGTCTTCGATCAGTAGGGCCACACCAGCGTAGCGCTCTTGGGCTTCCTGGGGCAGTTTGAGCGCCATCAAGACGTCGCCAAAGACAATGCTCGCTTCGGCTTCGAGAGCGCCTTGGGGCTTGCGCTCGAAACAGGCTTCGATGGATTTTCGCGCCTCTTTCGGTTTTTTCAGTGCGAGATAGCATCGAGCTTGATCCACAAAGGCATCGGCTTGCGCCTGTGCTTGTTCTTCCACCGCGAGGACGTGTTCGATCGACTTCAGCGAGCGATCGTATTCGCGGCAGAGAATCAAGGCTTTGGCCAGATGACGCCAGACCTCGCGCGGTGTGCGACGTGGTTCTTCGGGATTGGCGATGAGCATGAAAAACCGTGCTGCTTGCTCGCCCTTGCCTTGATTGAGCGATTGCACACCGGCCCAAGAAACGAGGGCGGGGGAGACTTGATCGGAGTAACCGTGTTCGATCGACTCATCGATTTCCTCGCACAGTGCTTGGATTTGTTCCGATTGGTAGTAGCTCGAAATCAGCAACAGTCCGGCGCGGCGGCCGTAGGTTTTGCGGTCCATTTCCCGAGCGCGAATCAGCTGTGGGATGGCGGCTTTGTGTTGATTTTGTTTGTGCTGACCGTAGCCAATGTAAAAGGCCGCATTGGCGACGGTAGCGGGCGGCAGGGAAGGGAACTTGCGCAATAGCGTCTCATAGCTGGCGACCATGCCGGGCAGGTCGTTCTGCCATGCGTAGGCGGCAAGTTTCGCGCCGGGCTCGCTTTCGATCAGCCGGGTGAAATCTTTCAGTGCCGCCTCGCGGTCACCGGTTTCAAGATAGCAATCGCCGCGCAGCGCAATCGCTTCGGCATGGCGCTTGTCGCGCGGGTAATCTTTGATGAATTGATCGAGCGAACGAATCGCCGCTTGGTAATTTTTCACCTTCGCCAAACACCAACCGCGTTGGTATTGCAAATTCGCGCGGTTGTTTTCTGCAATCAATGAGGTGTCGATCAATTCATACGTGGCCGCGGCTTCTGCGAGTTTGCCCTGATTTTGCAAAGCACCGGCTTTCATCATCAAAGCGGCGTGCAGGCGTGGGTGAGATTTGTGCGATTTTTCGTAAATTTCGAGAAAGGCATCGACTTGCTCGACAATGTGCTTGCCGTCGATTTGGTAAAAGCACAGCAGTCGATGATACGACGCATCGAAGGCCAGTGTCGTATCGGGTGCCAATTTTTGCACATCGAGAAACAGCGGTATGGCCTCGAGGTAGCTGCCGATGAGCATGAACGAGCGCGCCGCGAGATTCGTGCGCTTGGCTTGACGCTCATCGCCCGTCGACAGCGGATGCGAGCGGAACATTCTGACAACTTCGGCGTATTTTTTCTCCTGAAAACGAAGTTGCATCACCGAAGTCAGGGCATCGGCGCGATAGTTTTGCCAATCGGGATGAGTCTGGCTCAAGATTTGTTGAAAATAGCCATCGGCGCGCGCGGTGTCTTTGAGTTGCAGGCAAGTAATGCCAGCGTAAAAACTGGCTTCGGCGCGCGATTTTTCGGGGGCGGCTGAGCGCAGGATTTCTTCAAAAAACGGCAGTGCTTCTTGCGGTTTGCCTTCTTTGAGCAGCAGTGCGCCCACGGCATTGCGGCAGAGATGAAGATACGGGCTTTGCGCGGCATCGGGATCCGCCAGCACCTTGCGATAGGTCGTCAGGGCTTCGCGTTCGCGTTGACGGTAGTGATGGCTGAGCGCTTCAAAATAATGGCCGCGCTGGCGATCGGCGGGCTTGACGGCATTGGCGGCGAGCTTGGCGTAAAGGGCGGCGGCGGTGGCGTAGTCTTTTTTCTCAAAAGCATCGCCTGCCATGGCCGAACTCGCAGCGGCGACATAGGGACCAGTGCGTTGCGTGGTGATGATTTGCGTGAAAATCGCCTTCGCGGCATCGACATTCCCCGCGTTGTAAAGGCAGAGTGCTTGGTAGTATTGAGCCGAGCGCACTTCGCGATGCGTGGGATAGCGCTGTTGAAATTCGGCAAACAACTCCGCAGCTTTGAGGAAATAGGCAATGCGCTGTTCGATGTCGGTCTGATTGGCACCTGCCGCATAAAGATTTTTGGCACGCTGCCACAAGCCATCAGCCCAATCGACAGCCGCGTTTGCGGGGCTGGCGGGAGGCTGCGCACAAACGACTGAGCAAAGTCCGAGAAGCAGCGCGAAAGGAAGGTGTTTCATGACTAGGGCAGAGGTTATTTCCTGTTCTCTTCGGGGCGCTGAGTGGCGAAAGAAATGTTCCAAATGCCCGCTTTGGTGCAAGTGGAAATGACATTGATCACGTGCTGGTATTCCGTCTTCGAATCAGCGCGAAGTCGAATCGGCTGGTTCTTGTAGAGTTCGGCCAGCTTTTTCATGATGACATAAAGCTGCTCTTGCGTCAGCGGCGTTTTGTCCACAATCACCGTGCCATCGGCGCGGACGTTGATGATTTTTTCTCCTTGGACTCTTTTCGGATCGGCACCTTCTGCCGTGGTGGGCACGGAGACATCGAGCTCGGTCTCCGAGCGCGACCACTGCCAAGTGATGATGAAAAAGGTCAGCAGCAAGAAGACAATGTCAATCATCGGCGCCATCTGGAAAGAGGCGGGCTCAAGGGGATGTCGGCGAAATTTCATGACAGATGCAGCTTGGGCAGGGGTGCGGACGGTGAGCGTTTGCAACAGCGCCACCAAATGGCTCGAAGCGGCTTCGAGCTCACCGATGTAGCGTTGCGTGCGGGTGCGGAAAAAGGCGTAGGCGAGCATGGTCGGGATGCCAATGATCAGACCGGCAGCCGTGGTAATCAGGGCGGCGGAAATGCCTGAGGAAAGTTCCATTTGCTTGACGCCTTCGTTGCCTTGCGAGAGTTCGAGGAAGGCTTGGATCATGCCCATGACCGTGCCGAGCAGTCCGAGCATCGGTGCGACATTGCCGATGTCGCACAAGTAGCTGACACGACTGGTGAGAATGCCTGATTGGCGCGAGCCCTCGGACTCAGTGATTTCCCGGACCTCGGCGAGAGTGACAGTGGGATTGGCGATGATAAAATTGATGACTCGCTGGGTGATGCGTGCCATGCATTCGGATTGTCGACTGCTCAACTTGGCCAGACCTTGGAGATCACGAGCGCGGATCAAATCTTCCGCCTGATCCATGAAGCGATCCGAGACCACGGAATTCTGGCGAATGGTGAAAAAATACAGCAGGCAGAGTGAAGCGGCGATCACAGAAAGCCCAGCCAGTGGATACATCACGGGTCCACCTTGTTGAAAGAGTTCGACAAAGCTCAACTCGTTGATCTGACTCGGTTGGGCGCTTGTCGATTCAGCGGCAGTCGCAACTGAGCCCAGAAAAGGCAGGGCCATCACGGCGATGAGGTGCAGATGTTTCATTGGATGCGGGAATTGTAGCATGTTTGACGATGGGGGGCAATGGCAGATCTTCTGATTGCATTTGTGAATTTCCAAGAAAGCAGTAGATTGCTGTCGCGGAAAATGGAAAAAGCAGACTTCAGAATCAAACTACGCGATGTTCCGCATCAGCCCGGGGTGTATCTGATGAAGGATCGCATTGGCTCGATCATTTATGTCGGCAAGGCAAAAGATCTACGCAAGCGGATGTCGAGTTATTTCATGGCATCGCGAAAGATGCGTGCGGATGCCAAAACGCGAGCGCTGATTGAGGCGATTTGGGACTTTGAATTTCACGTGGTGCGCAATGAGCAGGAGTCGCTGTTGCTCGAAGGCAAACTGATCAAGGACTATCGACCGCGCTACAATGTCAGTTTTCGCGATGACAAACGCTTTTACTTGGTGAAGGTCAACATTCACGATCCCTGGCCGCGCTTGGTGATGACGCGTTTGAAAAAAGATGATCAAGCGCGCTACTTCGGTCCTTTTGCGCATTCGAGCGCCTTGCGGGCATCGGTCGAATGGTTGAATCGCAAGTTTGGCCTACGCACTTGCCAGGCCTTTGCGCCGGGCGAGCAGGAATACAAGCATTGTCATGCGGATGTCATCCGCAACTGCGCAGCACCTTGTGTCGGCAGGATTTCGGCAGCGGATTATCGGGCCAAGATCGATGAGGTGTGTCGCTTGTTAGAGGGAAAGGGGCGTCGGGAGGTTTTCGATGAGCTCAAAGACGAAATGCGTGCGGCGGCGGAGGCGATGGAGTTTGAGCGCGCGGGCTTGTTGCGCGATATGATTCAAAATCTCGAACTCACTCTCAACCCAACGAGACAGTTTTCGCGTGGACGAGGTCTGCCGAGCACGGTAAAGCCCGTCGAAGACCTCGCGGAACTGGGCGAATGGCTGGATCTTCCCGCACCGCCGCGGGTGATGGAGTGTTTCGACATTTCGAATGTTTCCTCGACCCACATCGTTGCATCGATGGTGCGCTTTGTCGATGGCGTGCCGGACAATCAAGCCTACCGTCGCTATCGGATTCGCAGTGTGAAAGGTCAGGACGACTTTGCCAGCATGGCCGAGGTAGTGAGGCGACGCTACTCACGCATTTTGTTAGAAAACTCCCGAGCCAATCAGTCGCTGGCCGATGACAGTCAAGAGAGCGTGATCGAGAGCCAACGGCGCTTGGCGCGAGAAGGGAAAGCAAAAGTGCTGTTGCCTGATTTGGTGATTGTCGATGGTGGGAAAGGGCAGCTCAGCAGTGCCATGGCCGAATTGAAACAACTGCAATTGCACGAACTGCCCATCATCGGCCTCGCCAAGCAGCGAGAAGAAGTCTTTCGCCCTGGCGAGAGTGAGCCGCTGGTGATTCCGCATGATCGCGGGGCTTTGAAGCTGCTTCAGCGGATTCGTGATGAGGCGCATCGTTTTGCCAATTCTTACAACTCGCTGTTGTTGCGCAGGCGCATGCGCGAGAGTTTGCTCGATGACTGCCCCGGTGTGACGGCGGCGCGCAAGATCATTTTGATGAAAGGAAATCGCGTCATGTCCAGGCATTACCAAAGCGTTTGCGCAGTCGCTGCACCAATGGCTGCATCGCGCGACATCATCGTCAGCGCTGACGGAGGAGTGACAGAGGTCGATGTTTAGAGATTGCCGGAAAGGCCCGGGAAGGAGAAGATTCCGCCATGAACATCGAACCGATTGGTGTCTTGCGCACTTGCTTTGGCGAAAAATTTGCCGTGCCTCGTCAACCAGGACTTTGCCCTAGCGCGTGGGGGAAATTGTTTTTT
>RDYF01000150.1 GCA_004293285.1 Verrucomicrobiota bacterium
AGCTCGGCGAGGCATTCATTGGCAAAGCCCAGATGCCGGGCATCGAAATCTTCCGCGCGAATGACCTCATCTTCATAAATCCACAGCGCCAAGACCGGACCAAGCTGTGACGCCGCCGTCAGTGCCGCGTGGTCGAGCAGTCGCAAATCTTTCTTGAACCAGACAAGTTCCATGGAGCGACCGCAACATCGCCGCGATTGTCATCGGCGCAAGCAGAAGTCGGGATTTTCCGCAAGGCTTACGCAGCTTTCTTTTCCTCGAAAAATCCCGAGAGAAAGAGCAAAGCCGCGGCGAGGCAAATGCAGGAGTCGGCGACGTTAAATGTCGGCCACCACCCACCGCTGGAGGGCATGATTTTTTCAAAGCCCGGCAACCAGACGCTGATGAAATCGACAACATAACCCTCCGACAAGCGAGTCCAGAAACTTTCGTTCGCCACGCGTTGCAACTGGAATCCTTGCAGCAAGCGGTCGGTGAAATTGCCAAAAATCCCTGCGAGCAAGAGACTGACGGCTATGCGCGACGTCGGATGCACAAAGATGCCTTTTTTCCAAAAATGGCGGATGCCAAAAAGTGCGATGATTGGAACGAAGAAAAACACGATGGGTGCCCAGGCGGTGCCATTGCCCATGCCAAAAGCGACGCCTTGATTGTGCACGCGGATGATCTGAAACCACGACGTGAGTTCGATCGTGCGAAAGCCATAGCCGGGCTCGGGAAATTCCAGCACAATCCACCACTTGCTCACTTGATCGAGCACCAAGAGAGGCAGAGTGATCCAGCAGAGTAGTTGGCGGAAGCTGAGGTTCATGCGATTTTTTTTCTAACAACAAGTCGTGATCAAGCCGTGGCGACGACATCGTCGCAGCGTTGGCAAAGTCCGCTTTCCAACAACGGCTCGTGACGACGACAGCGTGGGCACAGCGGCAGTTCGGTTTTGCGGGCGGTGGCGGATGCCGTTTCGCCCGTGCGGATTTCCAGTTCGGCAATGATGAAGATTTCTTTCAATGCCTCCAGGTCATGGAACAACGCCTGTGCAGGATCATCTTGAGGAACGGTGAGCACGACCGCCGCTTCGTTATTCCGCGTAAATTCTTTCGCCTGAATGCAAGGCTCGATCGCGGTCTGAATCAAGTAGCGTAGCTCAAACAAGCGCTCCATCAGCGGCGTGGCAGTGGCTTGCGCAAAGCGTGCATCGGGCTCAGGGAAATCTTGCTCATGAATGCTTCCAGTCGTGAAAGTCGCATGTTCCCACGCTTCATCCGCCGTGTAAGCGAGGATGGGTGCGAGCAATTTGCTGACGGCCATGAACAGTTCATACATCGCCGTTTGACTGGCGCGTCGACGCAGCGAAGTCGGCGCATCACAGTACATCCTGTCCTTAGTGACATCGATGTAAACGGCGCTGAGGTCGGTGGTGCAGAATTGATTCAGGGCATTGAAAACTTTGCGGAACTCAAAATTTTCGTAAGCCTTACGGCACTCGGCGACGACTTGGTGCAAGCGCTCGAGAATCCAGCGATCAAAAATCGGCATCTGCTCCGCCGATACGGCATCGGTAGCGGGGTTGAAACCATCGAGATTTCCTAACAGAATGCGTAGGGTGTTGCGCAGACGGCGATAGGGTTCGGCGACTTGTTTGAACAGCTCTTCGCCGAAGGGCACTTCACTTTGCCAGTCGACCGAGCTCACCCAGAGTCGCACGATGTCAGCGCCGTATTTGTTGTAATAATGTGCGGCATCAATCGGTTTGCCGGCTTTTTCCGCTTCCGACTTCGACAGTTTTTTCTTGTCCTTATCGACCACAAATCCGTGAGTGAGCACAGCCTTGTAGGGAGCGCTATTGCGGTAGGCGACACTGAGCATGAGCGAGCTTTGGAACCAACCGCGATGCTGGTCCGTGGCTTCGAGATAGAGATCTGCGGGGCTATGGAGTTCGGGGTGTCGGTCGGTGACGGCGACGTGCGAGCAGCCGCTATCGATCCAGACATCGAGCGTATCGCGGCATTTTTTCACATCAGCCGGCAGGCCCAAGAGCGCGGCGAGTTCGGCATCGGATTTCTCGAACCAAATGTTCGTTCCCTCTTTTTCCACGAGGTCGGCGACCTTGCGGGCGAGTTCGGCATCGAGGATGACCGAGCCATCATGGCGATAAAACACCGGCAAGGGCACGCCCCAGGTGCGTTGGCGGGAAATGCACCAATCGGGTCGGGCTTCGACCGTGCCGTAGATGCGATTGCGTCCCCAAGCGGGCAGCCATTGAACGCGATCGATCTCGGCGAGTGCTTGCTCGCGGATGCCATCGAGCGAGATGAAAAACTGTTCGACCGCACGGAAAATGATGGGCGTTTTCGAGCGCCAGCAATGGGGGTAGCTGTGGCGATAGTGCTCACGACCTAGCAAGGCACCGCGGGTTTGTAGCATTTCGATGATGGGCTCGTTGCTCGCAAAGACATGTTTGCCGAGCAATTCCGGCATTTCCGCTTCGGCGGTGAAGTGGCCGTTGTCATCGACAGGCGAGAGCAAGCCTAACTGGTTTTGCATGCCTGCAGTGTAGTCGTCGGCTCCGTGACCTGGGGCGATATGCACCGCGCCCGTGCCAGCGTCGGTAGTGACAAAAGTGGCAAGAATCACGCGCGATGTGCGATCGAGAAACGGATGCTGCGCGAGCTTTCCTTCCAGCGATCGACCGCTGCATTCGCGGAGTTTTTCCTCCAGCACGAAGCCAGTTTTTTGCGCAAAGGCTTCGACCAGTTCGCGGACGATGATCAGCGTCTGCGATTGCTCGTCTTTGGCAAAACGACCGACCACATAGGTAAACTCGGGATGCACGGCGATGCCCAAATTGGCTGGCAGCGTCCAGGGGGTGGTGGTCCAGATCACCATCGATTCGCCCGAGTCATCGAGCAGCGGGAATTTGACAAAAATCGCGGGGCTTTCTTTTTCCATGTACTCCACCTCTGCCTCAGCGAGAGCGGTGTGAGCGCCGTAGGACCATTGCACCGGCTTGCGACTTTGGTAAATGCGGCCATCTTCCACCATCTTGGCAAAGACCCGCAGAATGTCCGCTTCGTAGGCGGGATTCATCGTGAGGTAGGGATTGTCCCAATCGGCAAAAACCCCGAGTCGACGAAACGAAGCGCGTTGGATGTCGATGAACTTGAGGGCAAACTCCGTGCAGCGACGTCGGATTTCCGCGGGCTCGAGACCAGCGGCTTGTTTGACGACTTTGAATTCGATGGGTAGGCCGTGGCAATCCCAGCCGGGGACAAAAGGCACGGCGTAGCCCGCCATGGTTTTGGATTTGGCAACCAGATCCTTGAGCACTTTGTTCAGCGCCGTGCCCATGTGGACATCGCCATTGGCGAAAGGTGGGCCATCGTGCAGGATGAACTTCGGTGCCTTCTGAGCGAGACGACGGTCGAGAATGGTGCGATACAATTGGCGCGCTTCCCAAGCGGCGAGGCGCTTGGGTTCATTTTCCACCAAGTCCGCACGCATCGGAAATTGCGTCTGTGGCAGGGTGATGGTGTCTTTGTAATTCTTCGATTCCGCGCTCATGTTGGGAGGGCGAGACTACACGGAACACGCGCAAGGTCAAGAATGGCAGGGGATTTTTTGCAGGGGCCGATGACGCCGCCGACGCTCCATCGGATCATCGGGGTGGCGGGAATTTTTGTAGCTTGCGTTGGAGGGATCGACGGTGCAGTCCGAGCACGCGGGCGGCCTCGCTGATGTTGCCTTGGCAATCGGCGATGACGCGCTGGATGTGTTCCCATTCGACACGTTCCAAGCTCGGGGTTTCGGGCTCGGGCAGTGGGTTTGCTGCTCCGTCGCGTTGGAGGGCGGCAAGCAGGGCATCGGCATCGGTGGGCTTGATCAAGTAATCGGTCGCCCCGAGTCGCACCGCTTCCATCGCCGAGGCGATGCTGCCGTAACCGGTGTGGATGAGAATGCGCAAGGAAGGACGACCTTTGATCATGGCGCGCAGGACTTCCATGCCATTTTTGCCGGGCATTTTGAGATCGAGAATGGCGGCATCGATGTCGGGATCGGCTGCCACGAACAACGCGTGATCGCCATCGCGCGCTTGCAGCACCTCGTGACCACGACGGCTCAGCGCACGGGCGAGTCGCTCGCGGTAGGCTTGGTCGTCATCGGCAAGGAGAATTTTCATCAGAGAGAGGCGTCGAGGGGTGTAGGAAGAATGAGCAAGGCATGCGTGCGGTCTTGTTCCGAGCGAGTCAGGGAAAACGAACCGTGCAAGCGAAGAGCGAGGCATTTGACCAGAAATAGCCCGAGCCCCATGCCATCGCCGGGTGCCTTGCTGGTGAAAAAGGGATCACCGGCGCGCGCCAGAATCTCTGCGCTGGGAGCGGGGCCGGCGTCGATGACTTCGATTCGGCACTCGCTGCGATTTAGCTCGAGACGCCAAGTAAGCGGAGCGTCCGAGCGATCAGCCTGATGGGCGTTGTTGAGCAAGATGATGATCGATTGCAGCACCGAATCGAAGGGCAAGGCGCAGCTCGATGAGTCATCGGACCATTCGCAACTGAGACGTCGCTGCAAGTCCGCGGGTAAGTCGGCGATGACAGCGGCGTGAAGTTGCGCGGCCGTCACGGGCACACAGGGATCGCCGAGGCCGAAGGTGTTTTTTTCGTTCAAGTGATCGAGAATGTTGCGGCAGCGTTTCACCTGCTGATGAATCAATTCGGCGTCTTCACGGGCATCGGGATGATCACTGGCGCTCAGATGATGCAGCAATTCTGAGCTGGCCAAAGAAATCGTCGCCAAGGGCGAGCCGAGTTCATGAGCGACCCCAGCAGACAGCGTGGCGAGCGAGGCAAAGTGCGCATTCTTCTGCGCTTCGAGTCGAGCCTCCTCCAGCGCAGCATCTTGGGCGGCGAGAATGCGATGCATGCGCGAGACGAAAGCCGCAATGAAAACGGCTGTCACGACAAAGGCCACAAACATGCCTTGCAAATGCCAGTCGTAGCTTTCGCAACCGCTCGATAGCTCCATGCCGCCAATTTGGATTGGTTGATGATCGTAGAAAATGATCCCATAGCCCGCAATGCAGGCGGCGACGAGAGACCAGAGTCGAGCCGGAGAAAGTGTCATGGCCGCGAGCGCGACATGCAGCAGGTAAAAGGAGGTGAAGGGATTGTGCTGACCGCCTGTGAAATAAATCAACACCGTCAGCAGCACGACATCGAGCCACAGACTCCAGCCACGCAGTAGCAGCTGGGGGTAATGCGGAAAAATGCCGTTCGAAACAATCGTGGTGACAAAAATCAAGCTGATGGGCAGCCACGGCACCGCAACATCATAGAGCCACCACGCCAAGACGGCCGCCAGCGCTTGACCGAGCACCGCGAGCCAGCGCATGCGCACGATCCACCGCAGGCTGATCGATTGTCTTTCGGGAATGGACTCGTGCATGGCGATGAAAGTGAATTTTTTCCGCTGATTTGGCAAGGCAAAGCCCTGCGTCAATTTGCCGCGTGGGGTATCGGTTCGACACCGGCAAAAACTCGTGCATCTCTGCTCTTGGCGAATCGCAGGTTTGACTCTAGAGTGCCGCCATGTCGTCGACCTTTGGACAAGCTTTTCGCATTCATACTTTTGGAGAATCTCACGGTGGCTCACGGTGGCGCCGTGGGTGTGATCATCGATGGCTGTCCGCCGCGTGTGCCGATTACGCAAGCGATGATTCAACAGGCCTTGGATCGACGTCGCCCAGGGCAGTCGGACATCGTCACACCGCGCAAAGAACCGGACACGGCGGAAATCCTTTCTGGCATTCAAGATGATCTAACACTCGGAACGCCGATTGCGATCACGGTAAAAAACACCGATCAGCGCCCCGGTGCTTATGATGAAATGGCGGTGAAATATCGTCCTTCGCATGCCGACTACACCTACCGCGCGCTCTCGGGCGGTGGTCGGGCCTCGGCGCGCGAGACCATTGGCCGCGTGGCCGCTGCGGCGATTGCAATGCAAGTGTTGCGTCAGCAACATCCGCAGTTGGAAGTTCTCGCGTGGGTGAAATCGATCCAGCATCTGGAAGCTCAAGTTGATCCCCTGACCATCGATGCCGCGACGATTGAAGGCAACATCGTGCGCACTGGCGATCCGGCGATGGTGGAGCCGATGATCGATCACATCAAAAGCATTCGCAGCCAAGGAAACTCCGTCGGTGGCGTGATTGAATGCGTCATTCGTGGCTGCCCTCCAGGACTGGGCGAGCCGATTTTTGATAAGCTCGAGGCCGACCTCGCCAAGGCGATGCTGTCGATTCCTGCGACGAAAGGTTTTGAAATTGGTTCGGGCTTTGCGGGCACCTTATTGACCGGCAAGGAACACAACGACCCCTTCGTCATGGAAGGCGAAAAAGTCCGCACCACCAGCAATCGATCCGGCGGGGTGCAGGGTGGCATTTCCAACGGCGAAGCGATTTTCTTCCGCGTCGCCTTTAAGCCGACGGCAACGATCATGACCAGTCAGCAAACGGTGACCAGCGATGGGCAGGAGACGGAGTTGCAAGGAAAAGGGCGTCACGACGCCTGCGTGCTGCCACGTGCGGTGCCGATTGTTGAAGCGATGGCGACTCTCGTGCTTGCCGATCATCTGCTGCGTCAGCGGGCGATTTCATCTCTCTGAGGCCTTGTCCTTGCCAAGGTTATGCTGGAACAACTGACAAGCTACCCCCATGCGAGCCTGATATTGCTGGTGGTCGGGATTGGCTTGCTGTGTGCCATCGTCGCTTTTTTCCGCGGGGTGTTTCGTCTGCTGATCTCGACCGCATTGCTGGCGATTTCGCTGTGGGTCGGCTACCGGGTATGGATTCTCACTGCCGATTGGGCGGCGAGCTGGTTCAAGACTCCCCCTGATTGGGCACCGTATCTGCTGCCGGCTTTGGCAGGAGTGTTTGCCTTTGTCTTTCTGCAAAAAATCGCTCATTCACTGTTTTCGCCCTTGTCGTGGCTGGGAGGAAAGCCGGAGTCTCAGGCGGGTCGTTCGGTCTCGCTGACCGCGAGCCTTTTGCCAACGGCTCTGCTGACTTTGATTGCGGTGTTGCTGATTCGGCATCTCGGTACGCTGCGTCAGATCGAAGACCCCAATACCACCGCGCTGACCGCATTGTGGAAAGAAGTGATCGATCGCTATCTTCCGGCCGAGTGGTTGCAGCGACTCGATCCTTTGACCGATCCACTGCGTTTGACCATGGCGCAATGGATGTCGCAAATCAGTCAAGGCCAATCCCCGCCCGAGAAAGCGCACGAAGTGCCGGGAGCAAAAACCATGTTGCAAGACCCGAAGTGGAAACGCCTGCTGCGGGAAGGTCGGTATAGCGAATTGCTGCGCGACCCTGAGCTCGACCAAGCCTTGCAAGATCCGAAAGTGCAAAAAGCGCTCGAACAGCTTCGTCAAGAATTGCTTTCGGAGTAGAAAATCAGTCG
>RDYF01000151.1 GCA_004293285.1 Verrucomicrobiota bacterium
GATGATTAAGGATCTGAAACTCAAAGGTTCTTCTGAAGTGCTCAAGGTTGGCACGAAGTCGAAGCCGATTCGCCTGGTTGAGGGCGATCATGAGATTTCGTGCAAGATGGATGGAATCGCCATCGGCCTCAAGGCTTGCTTTGTCAAGAAGGTGATGTCTTGAGGTGAATCACTAGCGAAAAGAGCGTCAACGCGATGTTTCGCTTTGTCAGACGAAATCACTCGTCAAGATGGAAGCAAGACTCGCGGATCGTCTGATCCGGATGCTACGCGCGGCAGCAATGAGCAGCTGATGAGACAGAAATTCAATTTCAGAATTTTCAGAATTTTTTGTCTCTGGAGTAGCACTCTGTGTGTGTCGCTTGCACTGATTGGTTTTGGTCGCGAATGGAGTGTGGCATTCAGGATCAAAGCAATTTTGAATAATTCTGAAATTCTGTTACGAACGGCTCGAACGCATGTTGACGATCACGAGAAGGGTGATCGTGATTTGCTCGTTTGCAAAGGAGTTTTTGCGGTAGCAAAAGAGTGCATGGTGATCAGGAGGAATGTGATGGTTTTTTGACAGATTCCTGTGTTTACTTCAAGCGATTCGCTCAAAATGTTACCATGCGAGGACTGACCCCTAAGGGTGGATTCGAGGTTTTTGAGGAGTTTTTCCCAGTGGGGCAGATGGAGGCCGGCGGTGTGGGCGCGGCGCAGGGGTTCGCGCCAAATGGCATCGATTTCCACTTCGCGGCCTTCTTGCCAGTCGATCAAACTGCTCGGGCGATAGGGGCCCATGGGGCGGGTGCGTTCGATGTTGGTTTCGATGAGGTGAGGCGAGATGGCGAAACCGCGCGCGTGGGCGGCTTGCACGACTTCTGCCATCAGGGCGCGGATTTCCTTTTCAATGGCTGGTTCTGCGAGCAGTTGGTCGGTGGTTTTTCCGCCTGCAGTGATGGCGAGACCGTTGAAAGGGACATTCCAAATGAGCTTTTTCCATGCAGTTTCTTCCACATTCGGCTCCACGGAGGCCTCGATCTTGGCGTCGCGAAACATGCGGGCAAGTGTCGTTGCGCGATCGGGGATGGCGGGCATCAGTTCGCCGATGGCCATGCGTCCGCCAGCCGTGTGGCGAATCTGCCCAGGTGCGATGCGATTGATGCAGACAAAGCAGAGTCCCGCGAGCACGCGCTCGGGGCCGGTGATGGCGGCGATGGCCTCGACATTGCCCATGCCATTTTGCAAGGTGATGACCTGCGTGCCATCGTGCAAAAGCGGTGGAAGAATTTTTTCTAACAAGAAATTGCTCGTGGCTTTCCACGCGACGATGACCAGATCGACAGGGCCGATTTCTTCGGGGCGCTGGGCGATGAGCGGTTGTGGCAGATGAAAAGAGCCATCGATGCTATCGACATGCAGGCCATGCTGCTTCACGGCATCGAAATCGCTGCGGAGGAGAAACGAGACACGATGCCCCGCTTCGGCGAGTCGACCGCCGTAATAGAGTCCGATGGCACCTGCGCCGACGATGGCAATGGAAGAAAACATCACGTGATTGGGTTAGATGCCGCGGTATTCTTGCGCCAGCTTTTTCGCCATGGCGATGGTATTGCGGTGGATTTTTGCGGTAAATTCCGCTTGTCGGTTGTAGCCACCGCCATAGAGAACCGCGATGGGAATGCGGTTGCGGATCATGGCTTTGAGAATGACTTCATCGCGACGTTGCATGTCCTTGACCGAGAGCATCATTTGGCCAAAGCGGTCATTGCGGTGATTGTCCGCGCCAGCGATCCAGATGACGAGGTCGGGCGTAAAGGTATCGAGCGCAGCGGCGAGGGTGGTGAAGAGTTGTTTCAGATACATTTCGCCTTCGACATAGCGCACGGTCTCCACGTCCATCGAGCCATTGTATTTTTTGGTGGGATAATTTTTGCCCACGTGAATCGAGTAAGTGAAAACGCGCGGGTCTTGTTCGAGGATCGAGTTCGTGCCATTTCCTTGATGGGCATCGGTATCCACGACCATCACGCGGATGCCGGGGCGGAAATCTTGCAGGTCGCGGATGGCAGCGGCAACGTCATTGAAGACGCAGTAGCCTTCGCCATGTTCGCGGAAAGCGTGGTGCGTGCCGCCGGCGAGACAGACCGCTACGCCTTCTTCCAGAGCCGCGCGGCAGGTGAGTCGGGTCGCTTCCACCTCCGTGGCGCTGCGGGTGTAGAGTTGCGGCGTAACGGGCAGGCCGAGTCGGACCTCCTCCTTGCGATCGATGGCGCAGGAATAGATTTTATTGACATAGTCGAGGTCGTGAACGCGCTGCAAAATGTGCGTATCGGCGAGCCTGACCTCGATAATTTCCTCGGGCGTAATGATGCCGCCTTCGAGCAGCATATCCTTCGACACGCGAAATTTGTCCATCGGAAACGGATGGCCCGCGGGGAGAGTGAGCTCAAATTGATCAGAGTAAAAGCAGCGCATGGGTGTTGAAGGAATCAAGCATAGAGGGGAGGAGGCGGAAAGGATAAAAGAATAGTGAAGGGTGAAGAGTGAATAGTGAAGAGTGATTGCTATGTCTTATGTCTTATGTCTTATGTCTTATGTCTTATGTCTTATGTCTTTCAGCGAAGCGTTCTTCTTTCTTTTTTCCGACTCTGTGTAATGGACGCGCCAGAGCGTGAGGCCTTGGGCGGGGGCTACGAGGTGGGGGAGGGTGGGAAGTGGAGTTTGGGTGAGCATGGCTGGGATGATGCTAGGTGGGAACTTTTCTTGGCCGATCTGCACCAGTGTGCCGACGATTTTGCGGCACATTTTGTAGAGAAAGCCGTCGCCGTGAAGGTGGATGGTGATGGTGGTTCCGCGTTGCTGCACGCGGCATTCGTAAAGGGTGCGGGTGCTGGAACCGAGAGTGCCACGTCGTTTTACCGTGAAGGCGCGGAAGTCGTGCTGGCCGATGAGTTGCGCGGCGGCGGACTGCATGGCGGGTAGGTTGAGCGACTGGGGGATGTGCCAAGCCTCGCGGGCGAGGTGGGGAGGCATGACGGCGCCGAGATGGAGATGATAGCGGTATTCCTTGCTCGTGGCATCAAAGCGTGCATGGCGGAGCGTGCGCGGTGCTTGGCATTTCATGATGCGCAGATCGCGCGGCAAACGGGCGTTGAGTGCCAGCATGACATGGCGGTGGTCGATGTGGGCGAGTTGCTGCGGGAAATCGAGATGCGCGACCAGTCCTCTTGCGTGCACACCGGAATCCGTGCGACTTGAGCTTTCGATGATGGGGGAAAAATCCCAGAGATCGGAGCAGGCTTGGGCGAGGACACTGCGCACCGTGCGCGCGCCGGGGCGTCCCTGCCAGCCTTCAAAATCCGTGCCATCGTAGGCGATGGTGAGGAGCAATCGACGCGTTTTCACATCGCCATCTGTAGCGTGGGTGAGCGGGATTGACGATGGGAAAATTGCGGACTTGTCGATGCGTTTGCATTTCGCTAGCAAAACATTGCTCATGATCACGTGGATCTTCCATCGCCCGCCACAGTCTTGTCATCAAGCGGAAATTCGTGTCGCCGAGCGACTGAAAGAGTTAGAGGCATCGCCGCACGACTGGACGGTGATTTGGGGGTATTACTATCAAGATGCGCGCGGCATCAAGAGGGAGGGGGATTTTCTCATTCTCGGGCCGGCAGGAGGATTGCTGGTGCTGGAAGTGAAATCTTCCTTACCCCGGCATTTTTCAGAAACCGGTCGCTGGGAAGGATCGCCGGACGACGACCCGATTGAGCAGTTGATGCACGAGTGGAAAGGCGTGATTCAAGCCATCAAAAGCAAAGGCCCGGCGCCTTTCGTCGAAAAGGCGCTGTGCGTGCCTAGCTTAGGCGAGATCGGCGCGGGCGAATACATTCAGGGCATTCAGCGAAACTGGCTGATCACGGGTGCAGATTTGTCCCCCTGGCTGCCGACCTGGCTGCGCATTTTCGATAAAAAAGTCGAATGGAAGGTCACCTTGGAGCAAAAAAACGCCGTGCTCGCCGCCTTTGGTCAAGGTGCTTTACCGGCGGAGAAGCGGAGTTTTATCGAATACACCGAGCGCTTCTTTGAGCATCAGTTCACCTCGCGCTTCTCGTTGTTGGATCAGCTCGCAGACAACCGTCAACTCTTGGTCCACGGTGGTGCGGGAACGGGAAAAACCTGGCATGCGCTCGAGCTTGCATTCCGTTATGCGCGTGATGGCGGCGGGCAGCGTGTGCTATTTCTCACCTACCACAAAGCCTTTACGACACAGTTGCAGCGCTTGGTGGCATTGCGACAACTCGAGTGCGGTGAAGTAATCGTTCGCGGTTGGGAGGATCTTTGCCTCGAACTCTGCGAAATGGCAGGTAAGCCGCTGCTGCCGCCCGCTGCCAGCGAGGGGCTGGAAGAGTTGAGGCATTTCTTCGAAGTCCGACTACCACGTCAGTTGTTAGAAATTTCTCGCTGTGCGGAGCTTGTGGAAAAATGGCCGAGTTTTGATGCTCTTGTCGTCGATGAAGCACAAGATCACGACACGATGTGGCACGAAGAAATTGCGAGCCAACCAAGCGAAGAGGGTGGCTGGTGGCAGATCTACTTGCGTTTGCTCAAGCATGGTCGCGAGTCCCGTGCAGGCATTTTTTACGACGTCGCGCAACGTCCGCCCTTCCGTGCGGCCGAACGTTTTGATCCGGGCTTGCTGGCGCGTCAGTGGTCGCAGCCGGCGCACGTACGCTTGCAGCCGGCGCTGCGCTACACGCGACCGTTGTGGCAGTTTTTTCGGGATCATTCCAGTCCTCACACGCAGTCGATGATCGACGCCCTAGGGCAAGGCGAGCATCTGCCCGAGGGACCGGAGCCGGAGCTTCATCGTCCGATCGCAGACCAGGACGCGCTGGATTTAGTGGAGTCGATCATCCATCGTTGGCGCAAGTCTGGCCTTTGTGATCCCTCGGAAATTCTCATTTTGCATGCGCAGTCGGACATCGCCAAAAGCCCCATCGGCGCGCGGCGCGTGCTGGCGGGGAGGAATCTACGCGAATGGACGGAGGAAACGGAGCATCCCGATTGCATTCGTCACACTTCCATCCACAAGGCCAAAGGGCTCGATTCGAAAGCGGTGATTTTGATCGGCCTGCCACCTCACCCCGAGCTGGTCACGGACTACGATCACTACTCATGGTTCATGGCCGTCAGTCGCGCGCGACAACTTTTGGCAATCGTCGAAAATCCTAGTCTCCGTCACTGATTTTTTGCAAAAAATCCCATGAGAAAATCATCCATTTTTTCATAATAAAAGAATATTTCAAGAGAATAGAAAAAATCGACTGCAAAAAACTTTATTCCATTTTTCTTTTTCCCTACAATCGTTTTAAACAAAGTGGTAAAAAATCAATACTCATAAAATACACGATTTATTTTTGGGGAAAGCTTGCATGGTTGTGTAAGGGGGGAATCTCGACGCATCTGTCGGTTTGTTGCAAAGGGTCGAACGATTTCCAGCCACGCGAGAGGGGGATGCTTATCGCCATGTAGCAGCGCCATGCGGCAGTTTTTTCCCTGATTGGGTGATGCTTCCTGGGGTATGGCGGCAAAAAAGCTTTGCGAAATGGTCAGGATGCGCTTGATTGGGGCAGCTCCCTGCTTATGTCATCCAGCGAATTGCAATTTAGTCCCATCCCTGAAATCATTGCCGAAATTGCGGCGGGGCGATTGGTGATCGTGGCCGATGATCCTTCTCGCGAGAACGAGGCGGATTTGGTCGGCGCGGCTTCTTTGTGCACAGCCGAAAACATCACATTCATGGCGGTCCACGGTCGCGGGCTGATTTGTGCGCCGATTTTGCCTGAGCGTGCCGAAGCCCTGGACTTGCCGCCGATGACCCGACGCAATCGCGAAGTGCAGCGCACGGCTTTTACGGTTTCGGTCGATGCCGCCACGGGAATCACCACAGGCATCAGCTCGGCCGATCGCGCGTTGACCGTGCGCTTGTTGGCCGATGCCAAAGTCGGTGCGGACTCCTTCGTGCAGCCGGGGCACGTTTTTCCCTTGAGCGCCATGCCTGGAGGCACCTTGAGGCGTGCAGGTCACACCGAGGCTCGGCGAGCTGGGCGACTATCAGAAAAAACACAGCCTCAAGGCCTGCACCATCGCGCAGTTGATCGAACATCGACGTCGCTTTGAAAAGCTCGTGCGCTGTGATCAGGTGGTCAACATGCCCACCGATTACGGAGATTTTCGCTGTCACCTTTACCAGATCGACACCGATGGCAGTCACCACATCGCCATGGTGATGGGCGAGATCGATCCCGAAAAGCCGACTCTCGTGCGCGTGCACAGCGAGTGCTTGACCGGCGACGTCTTTCTTTCCAAGCGCTGCGACTGCGGTGAGCAGCTCGATGCCGCGATGCAGCGGATTGCGTTGCCGGCGAAAATTCATGCCTACAAGCTGCAAGAGGCTGGGTTGGATACCATTCAGGCCAACGAAAAACTCGGTTTTCCTGCCGATCTGCGCGACTATGGCATGGGCGCGCAAATCCTCGCGGATCTTGGTTTGAAAAAAATTCGCCTACTCACCAACAATCCGAAAAAAGTCATCGGCCTCGATGGCTATGGCTTGAGCATTGTCGAGCAGTTGCCGATCCGCGTGGATGCCAATCCGCACAATGCCAAATACATGGAAACCAAGCGCGTGCACATGGGGCATACGATTTGAGCGCATACATCGTTCACTCGACTGGCGCGCTGGGAGAAAAATGATAGCGCTTTGCCCGAATCGAAACATCGGGAGGGACTCCTTGCTCGTCGAAGATTCGATGTCCTTCTTGCAGATTTTGCCAGAAAGCAAAATGCGGGGAATCTTGGGCATTCTCCATTCGTTCTGAGCTCATGCGGAAGGGGAACATGTGCACATCAAAGCGATTTTGTCCTGCCGTCAGCGCGGCATCGCAGAGAGTGTAGATTTCTTCGATTTTTTCATCGGTCATGGCGAGACAGCCGATGGAAACAAAAGAACCATGAATCATGATGAACGAGCCCGTGCGATCGTGAGCGCGGTCGTAGGCATTTGGGTAGCCAATATTAAAAGCAAGGTGAAATCGGCTATCCGGCTTCATTGCAGAGCGGGATACCTGATAAAAACCTTCCGGCACCTGGCCATCGCCTTCGAGAAGTTTCGGACCAAGTTCACCCGATTGAGCCGCGATCGGGTAACTTTGAAAAAGCACAAATCGAGAGGCTCCTGAGGGGCGCATCCATAATTCCAAGATTCCTTCCTCCTTAAAAGCGCGGAGAAATACGGGATCACCAGCTTTCAGGCCAAGGGCGGAGAGAGAGTTCTGCAAGAGAGGAAGCACGCGCTCCGCAGCGGCGCGCGCACGCAGCGGTCCGGGTGGTGCCGTGACCGCAGCCCCTGCGGGCTTGAGTAGAGTCGATGGAGACAAAAGAGCCAAAAGGTCGAACTTGCGCCATACCACGACGCCGATCAAGATCACCAAGCCGATTCCTGTGTAGAGCCAGAGCGTTTTCGATAGAGTCACTGGAGAAAGATAGCGAATCGAAAGACTCAAGAAAAGCGCGAAACACGTTCCCTTTCCGAGAGATTCGTGGGTGAAAAAGAGACCTGAAGAAAAAACACAAAAAAATGAGAAATATCCTTGACGTCGGATGCGATTTCGAGCAACCTTCGCGCCCGCGCTTCTAGCGCGCAACAAGTCAAGCACCCGTAGCTCAATTGGATAGAGCGTCTGACTACGGATCAGAAGGTTTGGGGTTCAAATCCCTACGGGTGCGCCACTTCGAATGAGGTTAAGTGGTCTTCGCTTCCCCGCACA
>RDYF01000152.1 GCA_004293285.1 Verrucomicrobiota bacterium
GGCCAACACCTTCCTCGGATTTCGTGGAGCGGTGGGTCAGGATGCCAATGATTGGAGTCTCGACATGCTAGCGGTTCAGCCGCTGGAGCGCGACATCAATGACTGGGACAAACCGGTCGATGGGCGCTGGCTCTATGGCTTGATTGGTCACTGGCGTCGAATCCAGAACGTGACTCTGGAGCCGTTTTACTTGGCGATTGATCAAAATCAAACGGCAACCGCCTCGGACCGTTTCGTTCATTCTCCGGGACTCCGGGCTTACGGGATTTTTGGCAATAGTGGCTTTGATTTCGATGGCAGCTTGATTCGTCAGTTTGGACACAATGGCGATCTCGATGTCGATGCCTGGGCGGGCAATGTCGAGATTGGCTATCGTTTCAAGCATGCGTGGAAGCCTCGCCTCAGTGCCTTTTACGGCTATGCCAGTGGCGACCGCGATCCGAACGATGGCGTCGACAATCGCTTCGAGCGCTTTTATGGATTCGGACGTCCTTGGTCGGCCAATGACTACATCGTTTTTGAAAACATCAACACGCCGAAGCTGCGACTGGAGTTGACTCCGACGGAGAAATTGCGTGTCGATCTTGGCTACAGTTGGTACTACTTGGCAAGCGACACCGATCGTTTTGCGGGCAACAACGAACGCGATAAAACCGGTCAAAGTGGCTCGGCGATTGGACACGAGTTCGACATCCGTGCGCGTTGGCAGGTTCGTCCGGATTTGGAGACGATTGTCGGTTACGCGCATTTCACAGCCGGTGAATTTACGCGCAACACCTTGCGCCCCGACGATACGGATTTTGCCTACCTTGAGGTCAATTGGCGCGTGTTCTAAGCGATTGTGGGCTGTGCTTGAGTCGCTCCTTAGCGGCTCAAGCCATCTTGCCAAATCAGCGTGAAACCCGCCGAATTGAGGATCGACGCCGCGAATTCAAGGTCGTCGACATGCATCGCTAGCAGCGAGTAGCCTTGATAAATCGGCAGCAGCGGGTAGCAGAAGTCGATATTGGTTTCGGCCACCATCAGGTGATCGAGACATTGCAGCAAATTGGGTCCGGCCTCTTTGAGTTCGACGACCAGCAGTTCGCACACGGTGTGCGGAATGCCTTTTTCGAGAAACAATTGCTCCGTGGTTTCCGGGTCGCTCACGACTAAGCGAGCGATGGTGGCATCGCGGGCATCTTGCACGCTGAGTCCGACGACTTCGATGTGGCAACTGCGCAGCATTTTGACCAATGCTGCCAATGCACCCACGCGATTCTGGAGCATCACGGAAAACTGTTGGACCGGAGGACCGTGGCCGATGGTTTTTGCTGTCATCCTGCGCGAGCTTATCACGAAGAGTCGTCAGGGGGAAGCGGGATTTCTGGTTGTCGATGCTCTTCGCTGGATCAAGTGAAGGGTTAAGTCGCGCCGTGTTTCTTTTGCTTAGGCTTTTTCTGCGAGTTGAGAAGCCAGCAGCAGCGCGCCGATGATGCCGGCGTTTTGTTGAAGGGCAGGGAGTTTGACGCGGTGGTCGAGCGATTCCAAGTAGCGCGAGTTCATGCGATCGAGCTGCTGCACGACTTTTTCGCGCAGTCCGTGGGCTTGCGAAACCCCGCCGCCGAGGATCATCACCTGTGGGCTGAACATGGTGCTCGCAGCCCAGAGTCCTTGGGCGAGGTAAAAGGCCTGCATGTCCCACGCGGGATGGTCGGCTGGCAAAAGATGGCCGGGTTGTCCCCAGCGTTTTTCGATGGCTGGCCCGCTGGCCAATCCCTCCCAGCAGTCTTTGTGATAGGGACATGTGCCCGCGAAGGGGTCGTCGGGATGTCGTCTGACCATCAAGTGGCCCATTTCGGGATGCAAATTTCCCTGCACCAAGCGCCCGTGACAGGCGAGTCCTGCGCCGATGCCGGTGCCGATGGTAAGGTAAAAGGCTTCGCTCGCATGTCGGGCAGCTCCTCGCTGCATCTCCGCCCACAGCGCTGCTTGCACGTCGGTATCGAGACAAAATCGCACGCTGGGCCAGTGCTGAGCGAAGTAAGTCGCAAAGGAAAATCCCTGCCAAGCAAGTTTGGGCGTTTGCAGCATGGTGGCGTAGTCGACCGCTCGTGGATCGAGTCGGATGGGACCGAAACTGGCAATGCCGAGTCGGTCGATGTCTCCACGCTGCCGCCACCAGGCACAGGCGATGCCCAGCGTTTCCTCGGGAGTCGTCGTGGGGTAGCGAAATTCTTCGAGCACCTTGCCCTCGGCATCGCCGATTGCGACAACCGTTTTGGTGCCGCCGAGTTCCATGGCTGCGAGTAAGGGATTCATGGGGCTAGCGATTTTTCGGAAAGAGATCTTGCGCCTTATGCCTGAGTCTGCGCACAGGCGGCTTTCATGTCGGCGATCGATTCACGGATCCACAGCGGATTCATTTCGTGGACATCCACTCCCTGACCTGGCGCGCGCAGCAGCAAGACCGTCAGTTGTCCGCCCAAGTGTTCGCGAAATTCTTCCAAGCCCGCCAAAACCGCGAGTTCTCCTTTGCCGTCGCGATGCAACAGCCATTCGTCGAACATCGGCATGCCCATGATTTCGAGAACGCGACCAATCCGCGCCGCCGACTCCGCCGCGAGTAGTCCGGCTCTGACCGAGTAACAGACATCCAGCCACAGGCCGACGGAAACCGCTGCGGCGTGGCTGAGGGCGAAGCCACTGAGTTGTTCGAGCTTGTGCGCTGCCCAATGGCCGAAATCGAGCGGTCGACTGCTACCCATTTCAAAAGGATCGCCGCCACTGGTGATGTGGCGCGCATGCCATAGCGCCGAGCGCTTGACGCATTCTTCCAATGTGCCTTTTTCTAGTGCTCCGAGTAATGCCGCGTTTTCTTCGA
Source organism: Verrucomicrobiota bacterium (assembly GCA_004293285.1). Lineage (GTDB taxonomy): Bacteria > Verrucomicrobiota > Verrucomicrobiia > Verrucomicrobiales > Akkermansiaceae > UBA956. Next base: position 2,864 of record RDYF01000152.1, read on the forward strand.
TCCAAGTGAAAAAATCAGCATCTTTGACCAGTGCCACTTTGATCGCCTCAATCAGCCCCAATCGGCAGACTTCGGGCGATTGACTGTGGAGGAAATCGAAATCATTGATCACCGCATAGGGAACACAAAAGCTGCCGATCCAGTTTTTTTTGCCGAAGGCATTGATGCCGTTTTTGACGCCCACTCCGCTATCGTCTTGCGATAGGGTTGTGGTGGGAAAGCGCACCAGACGCACACCGCGATGAGCGGTCGCTGCGCCGAATCCGACAGCGTCGAGGAAGGCACCACCGCCGATGGCGATGACGTAGGAATGGCGATCGATCTTGTGCTTTTCGACTTGCTCCCAGACTTGTCGAACGAGTGCGTCCGATGCCTTGCAGGCTTCCGCACCCTGCGCGATGTTCACTGCTTGCAGTGCGATGGAGCTGTGGGAAAAATACTGTTGAATGGAAGACGATAGATCAGGCCAAGCATCGGCCACAGCGTCTTCCAGATAAACCAAGGCACGACGTCCTCCTCCGGATTCTAGCAGCTCGCGCAGCAAAGAATTGCTCGCACCAAAGGCTCCATGGGTGAAGCCAATGCGGTGCGTGGCGGGAATCGAGAATGGGAGATCAAAGCGTTCCATGGGTCATGTCGGGCGTGTCAGCTACCCCCAATACGTAGCATTGACCAGCGAATCTTCCATGAAAAACCACATTCCGATGACATGAAGCGCTTTTTTTCGCCATGTCTTATGCATGAGAGCTCAGCCAATCTCGGGCTTGGCAGGCATCGACATGGATTTGCTGCTTTAGCGCATCGACTCCGGCGAATTTCTGCTCGCTGCGCAAAAAATGGAGAAAAGTCACTTCGAGAGTTTTGCCGTAGAGATCGGGATGGACATCGAATAAATGGACCTCGAACACGCGTTTGCTGCCGTCGACGGTCGGACGCAGTCCCAGGTTGGCCACGCCGTGCCATGTGGTATCGGCGCACTGCGCTCGCACGATCCACACGCCATCAGGTGGCAGCAGCTCTTGGTCAATTGCGAGATTGGCTGTGGGAAATCCGATGGTCCGACCCAGTTGTTGACCTTTTACCACTTCTCCCACAATGCTGTAGTCGCGACCGAGCATGGCAGTGGCGTGAGCCAGCGCGCCATCGCGAATCGCTTGTCGGATGCGGGTGCTGCTGATGCGTTCGCCTTCGTGCATCACCGGGGCCAGCGCGTAGACCGTGAAGCCGAGTCGATCGCCTTCGGCACGCAGGAAATGAACATCGCCACTTCGACCTTGGCCAAAGCGCCAGTCTTCGCCCACAGCCATGCTTGCGATGGAGCCTCCTTGGCAGAGCATTGCCAAAAACTCGCTGGCACTCAATGCCGCCAGCGCTTCGTTGAAAGGCAGCGCGAGGAGGGCATCGACCCCCATGCGCTGGAGGATGCGCGCTTTGTGATCAAGCGTCGCCAGCAACTGTCGCGGTGCGCGATCGGGCGCTAAAAATCGGATCGGATGTGGCTCGAAAGTCACCACGACATGACTTCCTCCAACCTTTAACGCGGAATCTCGCGCCGCGCCGATGACGGCCCGATGCCCCGCATGGACGCCATCGAACACGCCCAGCGCCAAGTGCAAGGGCTGAGGCAATTCTTGTAAAGCAGCGGCAGTGGTCGCGCGGAGCATCGCGAGGATGATGCCGCATTTTTTCGCTCTCGACAATGCTCAATCTCAGAACCGTGCACAAGATCATCGCACAAGCCTCTTTCTAACAGATGCGTCAAGCTTCGCCGAGCTGCCATTCTGCGATTGCATCAGCGGCAGCCTTGCGCTACAGCTTTTGCCAGATGACATACGAGTGGTCGAAGCTATCGGGAGTGAAGTGGATGGATGCGTGGGAAGATCGCTTTCATGGCAATCCGAATTTTGTGATGGAAATTCTCAAAGGCGGAAAGTCGGCGCGCATTCGAGTTTTTTGCGGTAGCAAAAAAGAAGCCGAGGCGATCGTCGAGCAATTCGGTGGCTCAGTTCGCCCTTTGCCCAACGGTGCTTGGGTCAATCCCTCGCAAACGGTGCAGCCCTTGTTGAAAATTCGCGATGTCTTTGGCGTCACCCAAGAAGCCGATCCCGCCAAGTTGGCGAAACTTCGAGCCTTGCATCCGCAGCGTGAGATTTTGTCGATCCCTGCCGAAATGGCATTTGGCACGGGCGATCATGCCACCACTTCGACTTGCTTGCGTTTGCTGGTCGATATCGGACGCTCGCGTGCTCCGGGATGGTCGATAGCAGACCTAGGCACCGGCACGGGATTGCTGGTGATCGCCGCCAAAAAGGTCGGTGCAGGCGAGGCCTATGCTTGTGATTTCGATGCCTTTTCGGTCAAAGCAACCGCCGAAAATCTGGTGCGCAATGGTGTCACGGATGTGGTGTTGGAAGAAAAGGACGTGCTCAAGTGGAAGCCACGGAAAAAATACGATGTGGTGGTAGCGAATCTGTTTAGCACGATTCTGATCCAAGCTTTTCCCGTCATGGCCAAGCTGCTCAAGCCCGGTGGCGAAATCGTGATTTCAGGCATTCTCGCGAGCCAGGCTTGGGAGGTCTTCACCGCTGCCGCCGAGCATGGCTTTGGATTTCCCACGGTCATCCGCAAGGGCAAGTGGGTCACCGCACGCGGGGGCTGGATGAATGATTTGGTCGAGCAGGAGAACGTGTGAGCGATCTAGCAAGGGAAAGCCACGCTCTATAAGGCAGACCAAGGAGAATCGTTTGTCTCGATGGAGGGACGCCGAGTTGACAGAATTTCAGAATTTTCTGAATGACCAGAGAAGGAGATGATTTCCTCTTCGAGAAACCTGAACCAAGCGAGATCGGAGTGGTGAATCTCGGGATGATTGCCATGACGAAATTCGGAAAAATTTTGAAATTCTGTTAAAACCAGCCTCGATGGCCGCATGCGTTCCTCTCATGGGAGATTCGCTCCCTAGCTTGATCGCCCTGCTGGAAAATCTTCGAGAATCCTCTTTTCACACCCTTACTCCTCTGACATAGTCGGCAAATGTCTGAACTGGATGTCGCACGCGCGCTATTGTGGGAAACGATTTTGCAACGCGAAGATTGCCCGATTTTTCGGCTGACCTATCTGAGCCAGCCCGCCCGACCTCTGACCGATGCCGACTTCGATGACATCGAGTCGAAATCCATCGCCGCGAACCACGATCGCGATGTCACCGGGTTACTCATCGTCAAAGACCAGCGCATCCTGCAAATTCTCGAAGGTCGAGAAGCCGCCGTGCGCGACCTGTATGCCAAAATCGAAGCAGATCCCCGACACCACATCACCCGATTGGTCTCAGCCGTCGAGGACGATGAAAGATGTTTGCTCACCTGGAGCATGGTTGTGCGATCGATGAAAGGCATTTCCTCCGAGATTTCGCAACAGTTCGATGAAGTCTACGACGCCCTGCTCTCCGGCCAAGAAAGCAGCATTACTCTCGATCACATCGACCTCTTCAAAACCGTGTCCTTGCTCGGCCAACTGCCTTTTGCCGATGCCTCCAGCATAGCGTAAATGCGTTGCCTTCACCCCTGGCGATGGGATATCGATCTGGAGCACAAAACTCCGTGCATCGAGATGTTTTTCCGTGCGTGCTGGGGGAATTTGTGAGAGCTTGCTGTTGGCACGATGGCTGAGGAGAAGATGGGCAACGATTCCGCGGTGCGGTTGACGTTTTTGGGTACGGGGACCTCGACAGGGATTCCGGTGATCGGTTGTCGCTGTGCGGTTTGTTTGTCCGATGATCCGCGCAACCAACGCTTGCGTTCGTCGATTTGGCTGCAAAGCGAAGAAGTCAGTTTGCTCGTCGATGCAGGGCCGGACTTGCGGCAGCAGGCTTTGCGGGCAAAAATGGAAAGTGTGGATGCGGTGCTCTACACGCACGGTCACATGGATCACGTTTGTGGTTTCGATGAATTGCGTGCCTATTGCTGGCATCGGGATTCGCCCTTGCCGATGTATGCCAATCCGGGCTGCATGGAGATTTTGCGCTCGATGTTTGCTTGGGCTTTTGCAGAAACCAATGTCTATCGCGGCTACATCAAGCCGGGTCCGGTGGTGGTGGATGGGCCTTTTGCCATCGGAAATTGGCGCATCGCGCCCTTGCCGGTCTTGCACGGCACGGTGGAGACGAATGGCTATCTTTTTGAACGTGACCACTGCCGTCGTTTGGCTTACATTCCCGATGTGAAATCGGTTCCCGAGAGCACGATGGAATTGTTGCAAGGAGTGGATCTTTTGGTGATCGATGCCTTGCATCATCGGCCGCATCCGACCCATCTGACGGTCCGGGAATCGTTGGAGGTGATCGAGCGTGTCGCACCGAGTGAGTCCTATCTGATTCATTGCTCGCATGAACTGGATCACGAAACTTTAGAAAAATCCCTGCCTCCGTCTGTTCGGGTGGCGTATGATGCACTGACAATCAAATTATGAAGCGAATTTTTTTCCTCCTAGGATGCTGCATGGGGCTGGCGAGTGCTGGGCCGGCACCAATCTTACCAGCGCGGGTAGTCGTGCTCTACAACTCCGCTGTGCCGGAGTCGGTGGCATTGGCCAAGTCCTATCAGAAAGCGCGGTCGATTCCGACGGTGAATTTGATCGGTTTGGAAATGCCGGATCGCGAGGAGATTACGCGGCAAGAATACGACGACTTGATCCGCAAGCCCTTGCGCGATGAATTTGAAAAACGCGTATGGTGGCGTCTCGGGCCTGCTGAGGGAAACATGGAGGTGGCTGTGGAGAATCGCATGCAAGTGATGGTGTGCATGCGCGGTGTGCCGCTCAAAATCGCCCGCGTGGTGGCAGCAGAAGCGGCAGAAAAAAAGCCCGCTGCAGCGGGGGAGAAGCCTCAGGCGGAACAGCCCTTTGCCGTTGCGAATGAGGCATCGGTCGATAGCGAACTGTCGATCCTGAGCTGGTCCGGTCATCCGCTCAATGGACCTTTGAAAAATGCTTTTTACGAGTCCAAGCAGGGGATCGAAGAAGTTTCCTTGCCCTATCTGATGCTCGTCGGTCGGGTGGACGGGCCCAATTATGCCATTTGCGAGCGGATGATTTGCGATGCCGTGGCGACGGAACAGCACGGTTTGTGGGGTCGAGCTTACATCGATTTGGCGCAATTTTATCCAGAAGGCGAGGCGTGGTTGCGGTCGTGTGCGTTTCAGAGTGCCGACGCCGG
>RDYF01000153.1 GCA_004293285.1 Verrucomicrobiota bacterium
GCGCAAAATGGCCACGTGCACTGGTCTCTCGATCTTGCTCACCGATGTCGCACGCGCCGTGTGCCTCCCCGCTCGGATTGTCGGCATTGCTGAGTGGACGACGAAGCAGGGCAATCACAACTGGAATGAAGTCTGGCTCCCCGAACATCGGGCTTGGGTTGCCACGGAATACGACCGCGATCAACACGGCCTAGACCGCGGTTGGTATCTTGCCGATGCCGCGCGCGCCATTCCCGGCTCACTTTGGCACGGCATCTATGCCACTTCTTGGGCTCGCACAGCCCATCATTTCCCGATGGTCTGGAACTTTCAAGACACCAGCATTCCCGCGATCGAAGTCACTCAACGCTACGTCGAAATCGGTCGCCGCCACATCCCCGCACCAGGTCAATGCGAACTGCGCATCGATTGGCAGCCATGCCCGTGTGGCCCGCCCTGTCCAAGTGCGCCAAGGCGACATCGTCATCAGCCAAGGCGTCAGCCCGTCGCCGACCAACGATCGGAACCAATTTTTTACCATCAAAGTCGCCCAAGGCATGCGCTACCAAATTGCCTTGAGCGATACTCTCGCTTCGAAAAAACCGACTTTTCGCGAAATCATGGTGAAAACCACTGACTCACACCTGCACATCGAAATCGAAGTCGCCTCCAAGCCCTGAACCACCAAAATCAAAAACCACCCTCACAAAGAAGGTGGTCTTGGTTTCATGGTCGGGCTGGCGGGATTCGAACCCACGACCCCTTGCCCCCCAGGCAAGTGCGCTACCAGGCTGCGCTACAGCCCGAACTCAATGAACGGGCGCGAAGAAAAACAGAGGCTTACTCATTTGGCAAGCAAAGAATGCCAAGAAAGCGGAATTTTTCTGCCAAGTTCTCTATCCCTCGACTTTCTCAACTAAGACTTTGACGCTCATGCTGCAGTGCGAAGTGCCACGATAGGCCCCTTTCACCGGTGCAACGTCGTCGTAATCGCGCCCAACTGCCACTTTGACGTAGCGCTCGTCGGCCATAGTCGCATTGGTAGGATCGTAGCCAATCCAGCCCACGAAGGGCAAATACACTTCGCACCACGCATGGGAGGCTTGGGCACCTACCAGCAAATCTGTTGGCCCGTTGTAGATGTAACCCGAGGCATAGCGCGCAGGCAGTTTCACAGCACGACACAAGGCGACCATCATGTGGGTGAAGTCTTGGCACACGCCCGCTCGGATTTCAAATGCCTGCTCAAGACGCGTATTCGCCATCGTCGCTCCCGGCTGATAATGGAAATTCTGGTGGATCCAGTTCATGAACACCATCGCTTGCTCATGCAAGGTGGTCATGCCGTGGGACAAATCGATCGCCAAACGCCAAATCTGCGAGTGATGCGAGACGAGATTGCTGTCTTGCAAAAAGGGCCAGGTCCGCTCGCGGGTCGAGGGATCATTCAAATCATCCTTCGTCGCTTCCATGCTCCGCTCGGGAATCACCAAGGGCAAGTTGTGCACTCGCAATCGACTCTGCACCTCCAATCGCTGATGGGGATGCAGGATTTCAAAATGATGCGTGATGTTCTGAAACAAATCGCTGAATCGACGCACTCGGGTCGTTGGGATGATTCGGATGGTCGACGAAATCGTTTTTTGAAAGGGAAAGGTCCTCGGCTCGAGCCGCAGGGTGTTGAAACTATCCACCACTGGCGCCGCATATTCAAATACGGTCGAGTGGGTGACTTGCAGTTTGGTTCCTATCATGACGTTACCTTAATGCTAAGGACTGACTCCGCGCAAGCGCATCGAGAGCGGAGCAACAACATCATGCTCATTGCTGCTCCTGCTCCTGTTGATACTGCCATGCTCTCATGGTCGTCGTGGACTGTTTGCTCGGATGTGTCGTTGCGATCACATGCGGCATCAGCACATAACTTTCAAAAACTTCTTCGCCAATCGTGTTGAACTGGGTCTGTAAGCCGTCGAGCGCTTCGTGCAATCCTTCTTTGAGAAATTCATCGACCACCCCGTAGTTGAGCTGACCCATCACACGCCCAGTGATGCGCTCGGCATCGTCGCTGTAATCGCCCATCAAGGATCCGGAAATGGCATGCAGGCTTTGCTGCACCCGACTCATGCAATAGCGCACGCTGCGCGGGAAGGTGCGCGAAAAAATCAGCAGCTCACAGACTTTGCGAGGTTCGACCATCCCCGCATGCAAGGCCCGATAAGCCCCCATCGCGCCGCATGACTTGACGATGGCATTCCAGTGCATCGCCATCGGGGCCGAGGGCGGCAAGAAGGTGGAAATGTCCAAAAACCGCGTCGTTTTGTCGGCCCGCTCCAAATGACGACCCAAATCCATGAAGTCCCAACCCAGTCCGCGATCGATCGTCGAGGAGGCAATGCCTTGAAAGGTGAAAACGGACCGACGGATCAAACCGTAATACTTCGGCGGATCGTCGCGCAGCATCCGCTCGGCTTCTGACGAATTGAGAAAGAGATAGAGAGAGTTCAACTCTTCCCATAGCTCGTCCGACAACTGATCGCGCACGGTTCGAGCATTTTCACGCGCTTGAAACAAGCACGAGACGATGCTGTTGGGATTGCGACGATCGTCGGTCAAAAATCGAATGACGTCGGCACTGTGTCCACTGCCATACAGCTCGCTGTAGAGGGAATCATCGCCCGCACTCCAGACAATCGGCATCCAGAAATCGCGCAAACGCTCGCTATCCAGCCTTTCCCAGTCCAACAACAACTGCTCGTTGACATCGATCAAACGCGCCATGTTGTCGGCTCGCTCCACATAGCGGAGCATCCAATACAACGTGTTTGCCACTCGTGATAACATGGTATTTTTCACCTGATAAAATGTTGATTCGATTAACTGCGCAACACCCACGTGTCTTTGCTGCCTCCTCCTTGCGACGAATTCACCACCAAGGAACCTTTGGTCAATGCCACGCGAGTCAAGCCACCGGGCACGATTTTGACATCTTCGCCGTAAATGATGTAAGGCCGTAGATCGACGTGACGACCCGACATCTCCTCACCCGTCCAAGTCGGCGATTGCGAAAGCGAAACCACCGGCTGCGCGATGTAATTCCGCGGATCTTCGATCAATTTCGCACGGAAATCCTCAATCTCTTTCTTGCTTGCCGAGGGGCCCATCAACATGCCGTATCCTCCCGATTCATTCGCCGCTTTCACAACCAACTCGGGCAGGTGATCGAGGATGTAGCCCAAATCTTGTTTCTCCGATGCCAGATAGGTCTCAACGTTGGGCAAAATCGGATCTTGCCCCAAGTAATACTGAATCATCTTGGGCACAAAGGTATACATCACCTTGTCATCCGCCACACCGGTTCCCACCGCATTGGCCAAGGCGACATTGCCCGCACGATAGGCACTCATCAACCCTGGAACTCCAAGCATCGAATCTTTGCGGAAAACAACAGGATCAATGAAGTCGTCATCGATCCGACGATAGATCACGTCCACCCGCTGCAAACCTTTGGTGGTGCGCATGAAAACAAAGTGATCGACCACGACCAAATCCCGCCCTTCGACAATCGGGATGCCCATTTCCCGCGCCAGGTAGCAATGCTCGAAATACGCACTGTTGTGGCAACCTGGGGTCAACAACACACACACTGGATCACCTTCACGCACCGGAGAAATGTAGCGCAGCATGTTCAATAACTCGCGCGGATAGGAATCGAGCGGACGAACATCCGAGGTCTCGAACAAAGCAGGGAATGCCCGCTTCAATGCATTGCGATTCTCTAACAAATACGATGCCCCAGAGGGACAGCGACCGTTGTCCTCGAGAACGTAAAATTGCCCATCTGCCCCACGCACCAAGTCTGAGCCGCAAATGTGAATGTAAATATCTTTCGGCACATCCATGCCACGGAAAGCTGCACGATAGTTCTTTGCCTCATCCACATACATGCGCGGAATGGTGCCGTCGTTCAAGATGTGCTGCTCATGATAGATATCGTGCAAAAAGAGATTCAACGCCACAATGCGCTGCGTCAATCCCGCTTCCAAATGCTCCCACTCGGCCGCCGTTAGGACACGCGGCACGGGATCGAAAGGAAAAATACGCTCAGTGCCTTTTTCGTCGTGATAGACGTTGAATGTAATCCCTTGCCGCAAGAAATACAAATCGCTCGCTGCCTTGCGCTCTTCGAATTCCTTTTGACTCAAGCCATCAAAGACGTTTTTGAGCGACTGACAGCAAGACCGCACACTGCCGTCCGACTCGAACATTTCATCGTATCCCGCCCACGGGGTGTATCCATCAAACAAGGTATTCACAATAGTATCGATTTAAGTCATAGCAAGCAGCTTGCCAAGTACGGAAAAAAGATCAAAGCACTCGCATCCGCATGCTTGTCACGCGCCGACCACCGACAAGCTCAGGCTTTTCTGCCCCTGTCGAACAAAGAAGTCTTGAGTGGCCCCCGCTTTGCCGCTATAAGGACTCCCCGCATTTTTTTGATCTCATGCTTTCTCCTTTTTCTCAACTAGGCATCCACGAGGATTTCTGCCGCGCGCTCTCTGAAATGGGCATCGATACCCCTACGCCCGTGCAGACGCAAACCATCCCGCTACTGCTGGAAAAGGAAACGGACCTGATGGTCCAAGCCCAAACGGGCACGGGCAAAACCGCTGCTTTCGGACTCCCCCTGCTCGCCAAAATCGATCCTTCTCTGCCGCAGATCCAAGCTCTGATCCTCGCTCCTACTCGCGAACTCGCGAAGCAAATCGGCAAACAACTTTTCCGCTACACTAAGTTCAGCGCCAAAATGTTTGTCGAGGTCCTCGCCGGCGGCGATAAGATCGACCGCCAAGTCGCCGCCCTCCAACGCCCTACTCACCTTGTCGTCGCCACCCCAGGCCGACTCATCGATTTGCTGAAACGCCGTGCGCTCAACCTCCAAGAGGTGCGCTATGTCGTGCTCGATGAAGCCGATGAAATGCTGAGCATGGGCTTTCGCAAGGAACTGCAAGAAATTCTCACTCAAATCCCCCACCGCCGCAGCACTTGGCTTTTTTCCGCCACCATCCCCGAGGGTCTCTCTCAGCTCATCCGTGAACACATGTCGGCCGATGCCCGACAAATCAAGGTCGACCGCAGAAATGTCGTCAATCGCCAGATCCGCCATGAATGCATCATGAGCAGCCGAGAGGAAAAAAACCAGTTGTTGCTCGATTTCCTCCTCAAGCATCCCGACGAACGTGGCTTGATTTTTTGTCGCACCCGCGAAACCGCCATCAAGGTCCATCAGTTTCTTCGCAAGGCCGGCCAGGAGGTCGATGTGCTCCACGGCGACCTGATGCAAACGGAGCGCGATAAAGTCATGCGCGCCTTCAAAAAAGAACGCATCCGCGCTTTGGTGACGACCGATGTCTCTGCTCGTGGCATTGATATCCCCGAACTCAGTTTTGTGATTCATCACCAACTGCCGGACCACGTCGATTCCTACACCCACCGCAGCGGACGCACCGCCCGCGCTGGAAAAACGGGCCGTTCTTTGGCTCTCATCGAACCCCGTGAACGCAACAAAATTCACCAACTGGAACAAGAACTCTCGATCCAGTTCCGCGAATCTCGTTAGTTGTTAGACTTCTCAGCATTCCACGTCAGTCCACGCTGGCGACGCCATTCGCGGAAGGCCGCAGCCTGTTCGCTTTTTTTCAGCATCCGACGCTTGCCATCTTCTTCGAGAAATTGCTCAAATTCCGACCGAGCCAAGCGCCGTAGCTCTTTTTTGGACATGGCCGGCTCTTCTTTCTCCTCCGCAACACCCCCCATCAATTCTTCCAAACGCCGCATGCGCTTGACCATGCGCGTCATGACGATCCACACCATGCCCACGGATAACAGCAGCGCAACGAGC
>RDYF01000154.1 GCA_004293285.1 Verrucomicrobiota bacterium
CTACATCGGCCGCCGCTTCAAAAACGACACCGAGCGCCTCGAAAAACTCTTCGAACTCTACACCAAAATGACCGCCCACGCCCCAGCCGCGAAGAAGGCGGCGAAACGCAAAACGACAGCAAACGACTAAAATCTCCAATTAGAACGCAAAAATGCCTTTTGAATAGCCAAAAATATAGGACAAAAAATTACCATTCCGAAGAAAGATTTGCATTATTTCGCATTAATTGTATTATTTTTTCGCTACCGGAATTAGGACATTTATGAGGACATATCAAAAGACACATCCCTGGATCAAATTTCAGCTTGATTTGCGCCAAGCTTTGCCCTCGCTGTGGCTTCAGCTCGGTGAGGCAAGTTCCAAGTTTGAGCATTTAGCGGGAGCACCGCTGCAACCGGAGATCGCAAAGTCTTTGCATGAAATTTATTTGGCGAAAGGAGTAGGCGCCACTACGGCGATTGAGGGGAATACTTTGACGGAAAGCCAAGTGCTCGAATTCGTCAAAGGCACGCTGAAACTCCCGCCCAGTCAGGCCTATCTCGCTCAAGAGGTGGAAAACATTCTGCGCGAGTGCAACCGTATCGTAGCAGAGCTCGTGGGGCCGGGAGAAAATCCCAAGCTGACTCCGTCGCGAAGTGTTGCGCGGATTGGAGGTGGACGATGGCGTGGAGCCGGGCGTATATCGCACCCATTCGGTGATCGTGGGGACAGTGTATCGGGGTGCCCCGGCGGAAGATTGTCCGTACCTCATGGAGCGTCTCTGCCAATGGCTGAATGAAGGATTTACAGGACTAGGGGCAGACGGTCAGATGCCGCTGGCGATTTTGAAAGCAGTTCTCGCCCATCTCTACCTAGCGTGGATTCATCCCTTTGGTGATGGCAATGGACGAACGGCACGCTTGCTGGAATTTTACCTGCTCATGGATGCTGGGGTGCCCGTTCCAGCCGCACATTTGCTCAGCGATCACTACAACAAAACGCGAACGGAATATTACCGGCAATTGGATCGTGCCAGCAAGTCAGGGGGAGAAGTGCTTCCCTTTGTGGCCTACGCCTGCCAGGGCTTGCTGGATGGACTCCGCGCTCAAATCACTATGGTGCGAGAGCAACAGCAAAAGGTCGCTTGGGAAAACTACGTGCATGAGGAATTCAGGAAAATGAAAGGTTCCGCGAGCCACAAACGTCAACGCGACCTCGTGCTGGCACTCGGCGATCAGCCAGGCTGGGTGGAGGTGTCCAAAATCCCTACTCTTTCCGTGCCCATGGCGCAAGCCTATCAACCGGACAATCCTCGCTTACTAGGTCGCGATTTGAACGCGATTGAGCAAACAGGACTTATTGCGCGGACGCATGGCAAAGCGAGAGCACGCCGCGAAATCATCCAAGCCTTTTTGCCGAAGCGTTCCCAGTGTTGATTCCCTATTGAAATGAACGAGAACTCCATCCATCTCAACGAACCACCGGAAGTCTATACCGCTTGGCTTGTAGAGCTAAAGACGCGCATTCAAACAGCCCGTCAGCGGGCAGCATTGGCCTTGAACCGTGAGCTCGTTGCCCTCTATTGGCAGATTGGTCGCGACATCCTTTCGCGGCAAGCCGCTCAGGGTTGGGGTGCCAAGGTGATTGACAGGCTTGCGAACGACTTGCGTGCTGCTTTCCCAGATATGAAGGGATTTTCCCCGCGAAACCTGAAATACATGCGAGCATTTGCAGAAGCCTGGCCGGACGGGGTAATTGTGCAGCAACCTCTTGCACAATTTGGACTTGGAGAAATTGACCAAGAGGCGCTTGGACAATCGGAAGGCGGGTCAATGGTGCAAGCGGCTCTTGCACAAAAGGAATCGGATCCCTTTGCCGAACCAATTGTCGGGGAATTTGTGCAAGCACCGCTTGCACAATTGCCGTGGTATCACCACATCGCCCTGCTGGACAAACTCAAAAGCCGCGAAGACCGCCTCTGGTACGCCGCCAAAGCCGTGGAGCACAACTGGTCGCGCAACATTCTGGTGATGCAAATCGAGTCCCGGTTGAAGGAGCGGAGTGGTGCGGCGGTAACGAATTTTTCCCACACCCTGCCGAAGCCGGATTCGGATCTAGCACGGGAATCGCTGAAGGACCCATATCGATTCGATTTCCTCGGGCTCACAGAGGAGTCGCAGGAGAGGGAGATCGAGAAGGCGCTGGTGAAGCATGTCACGGATTTCCTGCTAGAGCTGGGCGCGGGCTTTGCCTTCGTCGGGCGGCAGGTGCTGCTCGATGTGGGCGGCGAGGAATTTTTCATCGATCTACTATTTTACCACCTCAAGTTGCGACGCTACGTGGTGATCGAGCTGAAGGCCGGGAAATTTAAGCCCGATCACCTCGGGCAACTGGGCTTTTACCTCACGGCGGTGGATGAGCAGGTGAAGCACCCCGATGACGGTCCGACCATCGGCTTGCTGCTGTGCAAGAGCAAAAACAAGGTCGTGGCGGAATACGCACTGCGCGATAAATCACAACCGCTGGGCGTGGCGGAATACCAGTTGGTAGAATCCCTGCCGCCCGAACTCCAAACTAGCCTACCCAGCATCGAGCTAATCGAGCGTGAGCTGGCGCGCGACAACCCGAACATTTCCGACGATACCCCATGAGCCAGCCCACACCCATCCCCTCCGTCTCCGTCACCTACGCCCGTGATGGTAGCTCCACCCGCCCGAATGAAATGGGTATGAGGCCGATGCAGGAGCGCGCCTATCAGAAACGCGGCGAGCAATATCTTTTGATCAAATCGCCACCAGCCTCGGGCAAGAGTCGAGCGCTGATGTTCATCGCTTTGGACAAGCTGGAAAACCAGGGACTTAAGCAGGCCATCATCGTGGTGCCAGAGCGATCCATTGGAGCGAGCTTTCATGATGAGCCACTGAGCAAGTTTGGATTTTTTGCCGATTGGAAGGTCGAACCGAAGTGGAATCTTTGTGACGCGGCAGGATCGGACAGCGGCGGCAAGGTGGATGCCGTAGTGAAATTTTTAGAAAGTGGTGACAAAACGCTGGTCTGCACGCATGCGACCTTTCGCTTTGCCATGGAAAAACTCGGCCCAGAGGCCTTCGGTGATCGTTTGATCGCGGTGGATGAATTTCACCACATTTCTGCCAATCCAGACAACCGACTGGGCGAGCACATCCGTCAGCTCATGGCGCGGGATAAGGTTCACATCGTAGCGATGACGGGTTCGTATTTCCGCGGCGATGCGGAGGCAGTCTTGCACCCGGATGATGAGTCGAAGTTCGATACGGTTACCTACACCTACTACGAGCAACTGAATGGCTATCAGTTTCTCAAGCAGCTCGACATCGGCTATTTTTTCTACAGCGGCAGCTATGTCGATGACATTGCCAACGTGCTCGATTCCGATCTGAAAACGATCCTGCACATTCCTAACGTCAATTCGCGCGAAAGCACCCAGCGCGGCAAGGATACCGAGGTGAGCGAAATCCTCGGCGTGCTCGGTGAGTGGCAAGGGAAAGACGAGGTCACAGGATTCGATCTAGTGAAGCGCGCGGATGGCCGGATTCTCAAAGTAGCGGACCTCGTCGATGATGGCCCTGACCGCCACGCCAAGGTGATGACCGCGCTGAAGGACCCCGCGCAGAAAAACAATCGCGATCACGTGGATATCATCATCGCACTCGGCATGGCGAAGGAGGGCTTTGACTGGATCTGGTGCGAGCATGCGCTGACTGTGGGCTATCGCTCCAGCCTGACGGAGATTATTCAGATCATCGGTCGTGCCACACGTGATGCCCCCGCGAAGACATGCGCCCGCTTCACCAACCTGATTGCCGAACCGGATGCCAGTGAGCAGGCGGTCACAGAAGCGATCAATGACACTCTCAAGGCCATTGCGGCGAGCTTGCTGATGGAACAGGTGCTGGCCCCGCGCTTTGAATTTCGTGCCAAACATACCAGCAACGGACCTGCGCCCGGCTACGATTATGGCACAGCAGGCTATCATCAGGATGCTACCAATGTGGGTTATAATTCCAAGACGGGGCAGATTCAAATGGAAATCAAAGGGCTTGCAGAGCCAAAAAGCAAGGAAGCGAATCGCATTTGCCGCGAGGATTTAAACGAACTCGTCACCGCCTTCGTGCAAGACAAGCCGTCCTTAGAGAAAGGACTTTTCGCTGGAGAAGAATTGGTTCCAGAGGAGCTGACACAAGTGCGCATGGGCAAAATCATCCAACAGAAATTTCCTAATCTCGATGACGAAGATCGCGAAGCGGTACGACAGCATGCGATTGCCGCTTTGAATATTGTGCAACAAGCAAAAAAGTCAGGAAACATCGGAATGTCAGCCATAAGCGAAAACACATCGCTCATTGATGGAGTGAGGAAATTCGCCCTAGACATGCGGGAATTGGAAATTGACCTCATCGATCACATCAATCCGTTCAGCGAAGCCTATGCCATTCTCGCCAAGGCGATGACTGAGGACAGACTCAAGCTCGTGGCAGAGGCCATTGCAGCGAAACGCACCAACCTTTCTCCCGAGGAAGCGAAGGATCTTGCCATCCGTGCATTCCGGTTTAAGAAAGAACGCGGACGTCTCCCATCCATCACCGCGATGGATCAATGGGAAAAACGCATGGCAGAAGGAGCGGCAGCATTTGTGAAATACAAGAGTGAAGGACGCTATGAGTGATATGGATCTTGACGAACTTTATTCCGAGCTAAGTGATTTCGCAAAGCCTGCGAAAGGCGATAGCGCATCGACAAAAGAGCAGCGCATCATCGCAGGATTCGAGGAAATCGAGCGCTTTTTCGAGGAGCATGGTCGCTTGCCTCAACATGGTGAGGACCGTGATATCTTCGAGCGTATCTACGCGGTAAGACTGGATCGCCTCCGTTCACTGCCGGAATGCCGTGAGCTCTTGGAAAGACGCGATTCACATCGACTGCTGAGCAAAGTTCAGACAAAGCCTATTACTACCTTATCGCGAGAGGACGAGGCAAAGTATCATTCAGAGCCGCCCGATGACTCCCTGCCTAACGACGATGAACTCGCCGCGGAGCTGGCAGCAGGGTTAGCTGGTAGTGACATCGCACAATTGCAGCATGTCAGGTCACGTGAGGAGATACGTGCTGCTGAAGAAATTGCTAAGAGAAATCCATGCGTTGATTTTGTAACATTTCGTGCACAGTTTGAAGTCGTTCGGCAAGAGCTCAAATCAGGCGTGAGGCAAACTGTGAAGTTTAAAGATCATGCCGAAATCAGCCGAGGTGACCTTTTTATTCTCGATGGTCAAACCGTGCTCGTTGCGGACATGGGCGAAGAATTCATCAACGACTATGGTCGACCAGATTGTCGGTTGAGGGTCATTTATGATAATGGCACGGAAAGTGATCTTCTACTACGCTCGTTACAGCGCGCCCTCAATAAGGACAAAGCGAGCCGCCGCATCATCAAACATGATCTAGGTCCTCTGTTCTCTGGGGATGAGCAAGAGAATGACCAGCTCACTGGTTTTATCTACGTACTGCGTAGTAAGTCAGATCACCCCTTTATTGTGCAAAACCATCAAGTTCTCCACAAGATTGGTGTTACCGGTGGAGATGTACAAAAACGTGTGGCGAATGCCAGGAAAGATCCGACGTTCTTATTAGCTGATGTTGAAATCGTTTGTTCGTTCAAGCTAGCAAACATCGATCGCAAGAAACTTGAGATCATGCTCCACAAATTTTTTGCGGCAGCGCGCCTCGATGTCGAACTAAAAGACCGCTTTGGCCACCTAATGGAACCGCAAGAGTGGTTCCTAGTTCCCCTTCCCGCAATCGAAGACGCTGTAGAACGTCTAATCCAAGGTAGAATCGATCAATATCGCTACGATCCTCACCTAGGGACCGTTGTCCTCCGTGATGAACCATGATCACAGAGCCACTTGGTCAAATCGAAGCAAACGACCAATCCACCGATTCCGAAAAACAACCATCTACATACCCCTCACTCCCGATCCCGAAGGGATCACAGGCGGTAGCCGGTGGT
>RDYF01000040.1 GCA_004293285.1 Verrucomicrobiota bacterium
GATTTCTTCGGCTGTCCTGGTGACAAGCTCCCCTGGGAGATTTGGCACTTCTCTCAGCCCCAGACGACGCAAGGAATCGTTTAGCAGATAGAAGCCGCGAATGCCTTTCATCGGCACAATTTTGCCCTTATTGACAAAATTATGGAAGGTGCTGCTGGCGAGTGGTGGTGAAAAAAATCGTCCGATCACTTCTGCGCGCACTGCGTATTCAGGGTATCCAGTAGGCTCATGTTTGCTTGAAGACTTACTCATGTTTTTATTCATGGCACATGATCGCCAAAAGTCAGTTTTGAAATTAGTTAAGAAACCTAAAATAGTTGCCAAAACAGTTGCCAAAAATGCACCATTTTTTCGGATTTCGGCGGAAATGGACGGAGTCCCACGGAATCCACCTGTTTGATCCGGGCACAAAAAAACCCTTATCATATAAGGGTTTTTCTTATTTTATCATGGAGCCGCTGGACGGATTTGAACCGTCGACCTATTCATTACGAATGAATTGCTCTACCCCTGAGCTACAGCGGCCTTTCGTGGTGAAAGATGGGCAGAGGATAGCCGATGACGTGGTGGCACTGCAATCTCAAAAAAACGAAATTTTTCTTATCGGTTTTCGCGCGTAGCTACACTTTCGCGCGGTGTGTAGACCGTGGGGAAAATGATCTGTTGCGGCGCCGTGGTTTCGGCCGTCGTGGCTTGTTCGATGCGGGCAATCAGCAGCTCCGCTGCTTTGCGCGTGATCTTGCGATAGCGTTGGCGGATCGAGCTCAGGGTTGTCGGCAGAAATGAGCACAGCGGGATGTCGTCCACGCCGACAATCGAAAGATCATCGGGCACCTTGAGGCCTGCCTCCCATGCGGCGCGCATGCAGCCGATCGCGGCAAGGTCGTTCATGGCGATGAGGGCTGTGGGGGTTGGTTGCGGCGACGAGCGCAAGAATTCGGCAAACGATGCACATGCTTGATCAATCCGGTGTCCAGTTTGCAGCAAGTGAATGTTCGTGCGCGAAACGCCATTTTTGGCGAGAATTTGTTGAAAAAGCTCCGCGCGTGAACCATCGAAGGTGCCCTCGGATTGGGCGCTGATGAAGGCAAAAGTGCGGTGTCCGCGTGCTAACAAATCCAGCATGGCATCTTCCAGTCCTTGCGTGAAGTCACTGAAAATGGCATCGGTCGGCAAGGGCTCCGCAGGCACTCCATTGCCCAGTGCGACGAGTGGCATTCGATCCTCAAAAAGTTTCGCCAACTCCTCGCGATAGGTTTCTTGATTGCTCAACCACAGCACCAATCCATCCACTTCCAGGTCGCGAATCTCTTCGAGCAAATGTTTTTCTCGCACGACCGAAGATCGGCAGTTTTCGATCACCAGATCGTAGCCATGCTCCTCGACTGCGGCTTCCAGTTCATCGGCGATGGTGCAAAAGAACGGATTGGTTAGATCCTGAATGAGCAGACCAATCGTATGAAAGCGACCTGAGCGCAGCGCGCGTGCGGTTTTGTTCGGGCGATAGCCCAGTTCTGCCGCTGCGGCAAAAACACGGGCCTCCGTTTCCTTCGAGGCCCATGAGTTCGAACGGCGATTCAGGATGGTAGAAGCCGTATTCACGGCCACACCGGCTTTTTCTGCTACGTCTTTGAGTCGGATGCGCATGGCGAGAGAGTGGCAAATCCTCAGCTCTTGGGCTAGCCAATACCGAGAAAAGTGGGTGCTGATGGGGGAAGTCGATCATGAGTTTTGATGCAACGCAACAACTGAGCAATGTGTTGTTGCTTCCCTGCATCCTGCTTGAGCTCCAGCACGGTGAAGGGGAGTCGATAACTCCAATTTTCTTGCCCCACTGTGCCGGGTTTGTTGAAGCGATCCATCATGCCGAAAAGATCAGTAATCATGAGCGCGGCATAGCGCGAACGACTGGCGAGCAGGGCATCGATGAGTCGCCACTGAATGTCAAAATCAAAAACGGGTGGATTGGCTGGATCGATTTCTATTTTGGCGAAGTCGGCCATCATTTTCAGATTCCATTGCGCAGTGCGTTGTTCCTCACTGTCGGCGGTGGCACCAATCGCATCGAGGCGGAAATTTTCCCATAGAGCGGCGATGGTATCGTGGTCGTGTGTGGCATAGGTAGCGAAGGAGCACTCTGGAAACTGATCGCCGGCAATGACCGCGCCGTCCTCGTGATCCCAGTGGGGGATGCGGAAACCGGCGATGTCGAGCGAAGTCAAATGCGGCCGAACATAATCCGGCACGCAACCGAGGTCCTCGCCAATCACTTCGCTAGCGCCCGCCGCGGCGAGAATGGCGCGCAGCCTACGGTCGCCATCGGCGCAGTTGGCCTGTCGATTTTCCGCCGTTTCATCATCGCGCCAAGCCCATTGCGGCAAGCGTCCGCCTGTGCGTTCACGCGCTTGGGCGGGAGTGAGATCGAGAAACTCGGCATTGCGGGTCGGACGCCATGGAAAGGCGTAGATGCGGTAAAATCCGAGGATGTGGTCGATGCGGAACAGTGGAAAAATTTCCGTCAGCTTGCGGATGCGTTGCTGCCACCAAGGGTAGCCTTGTTGCTCCATCAAGTCCCAGCGATAGAGAGGAATGCCCCAGTTTTGCCCCCAGCGTTGGATGAAGCGATCATGCTTGAACATGGTCTCCGGAGGCGCTCCGCCGAACCACTCCAAATCGAAAAGTTCTGGTTGAAAAAAGACATCGGCCGAGTGATACGAAATGCCAATCGGGATGTCGCCCATCAATTTCACGGCGAGTTGATCGGCGAGTCGACGCACCTCGCGCCATTGGCGGAAGCACAGCCATTGCACCCAGATGTGGAATTCCCGTTGTTGCTCGATCGAGTTCCCCCCCATTTTGCATTGCTGGGCGAAGTATTCGCGCGCGTAGCCTGCGGTGCGGTAGGCGGCCGACCACTGATCCCAGCATTCGCTGCCACCTGCTTGATCCACCAACCAGCGGAACAGAGAAAAGTCCTCAAGCCACACGGCTTCGGCTTCGCGAAATTGGTGGAGTTGCTTTTTCTCCGCAGAAAAATCGCCCGCGAGGAATCCTTGGTAGGCTTTTTGTAAAAGTGCCAGTTTTGCCGATCGCACGCGCGGGTAATCCACGAGTCGGGCCGCGAGAGCATCCGTGCCGAGTTGCTTCCGCGTTTGCGCGAGATCTTCTTGCGCGAGACCCGGGATTTCGTCGACCTCCAGGGTGAGATAGAGCGGTTCGAGGGCGACCGAGGAAATGGCATTGTAGGGACTATCGTCCGAACCCGTGTGGTTGATGGGTAGCAATTGCAGAAAAGCAATCCGATGCTGCGCCGCCCAGCGGATCCAGTCGATCAGCGCGCGGGTATCGCCAATGCCGAGATCGCCTTCGCGTCGAGCGGAAAAAGCGGGAAGCAACAAGCCTGTTTGCCGCGCAGATGGTGAACTCATAAAAAAATCTTGCCAGCCCATGACAGGCTGGCAAGCGCAATTCGTTCCAAGTCAGCGACTCGTATTTTAGCGGTCGACGCGGGCCGAGCCACCGCCGACGAGTTTTTTCACTTCGTCGAGCGTCGCCATCGAGGTGTCGCCCGGTGTGGTCATGGCCAATGCGCCGTGCGCGGCACCGTAGTTCACGGCAACAGCGGCGTCGTTGAATTCCATGAAACCATAAGCCAAGCCGCTGGCGAAAGAATCGCCACCGCCCACGCGGTCGAAAATTTCCATTTTCGGACGAGAAATGGATTCGTAGAACTGACCATCGTGCCAGCAAACCGCCGCCCAGTCATTCACGGTGGCGGTATGAACATCGCGCAGCGTGGTGGCGACGACTTGGAAGTTGGTGAAATCCTTCACCACGCGCTCGATCATGTTCTTAAAGTGATCAACGTTGATGCCGGTGATGTGTTCGGAAACGCCTTCGACCTCAAAGCCGAGGCAAGCGGTGAAGTCCTCCTCATTGCCGATCATGACATCGACATAGCGAGCGATCTCACGGTTCACCTCTTGGGCCTTCGCTTGACCGCCGATGGATTTCCATAGGCTGGGGCGATAGTTCAGGTCGTAGGAAACGATGGTGCCATACTCTTTTGCTTTCTTGCAGGCTTCCAAAACCACAGCAGCGGTGGTTTCCGAAAGAGCGGCGAAAATGCCCCCGGTGTGGAACCAGCGGGCGCCGTGTTTGCCAAAAATTTCATCCCAGTTGATGTCGCCGGGTTTGATTTGGCTAGCAGCTGTGTTGCCGCGGTCGCTCGTGCCCTTCGCACCGCGCACGCCAAAGCCACGCTCGGTGAAGTTCAGGCCATTGCGAACATCGCGACCAATGCCATCGAATTTTTTCCACTGAATGAAGCGGGTATCCACGCCGCCTTGGAGGATGAAGTCCTCGATCAGGCGGCCGACATCGTTATCGGCAAACGCCGTGACGACAGCGGCGCGCTTGCCGAAGCAACGACGCATGCCACGAGCGACATTGTATTCACCGCCCCCTTCCCAGCATTGGAATTGGCGGGTGGTGCGGACACGGCCGTCACCGGGATCGAGACGGAGCATGATTTCGCCTAGCGAAATGACATCGTAGGCACAGGATTCAGCAGGTTTGATGTTGAGGCTCATAGTGGGAGATAGGGAAAATTATTCAGCAGAAGGGACTACACCATTGGCGCAGAAAACGGGGCCGTCGTTTTGGAGGAAGTTGATCAAGTTGGTGAGAGCCTTCATCGCTTGGCGAGGCACGCTTTCATAAGTGCGCGAGCCGACGTGGGCGGTGACGATGCACTTGGGATGGCGCAGCAGTGGGTCATCGGCGGCAGGCGGTTCTTGCTCCATCACATCGGTGGCATAGCCTGCCAGCTTGCCGGAATCCAGTGCCGCGAGAATCGCTTTGGCATCGGCCAGTTCTCCGCGACCGGTGTTGACGATGACGGCATCTTTCGGCAACAAAGCAAGACGCTCTGCATTGATCAAATGCTTGGTGTCAGCTGCCAGCTTGGTGTGTGGGCTGATGATGTCGCAGGTCGAGAAAATCGAATCGATCGAGTCATGGCGAATCACGCCGTATTGCTGGCAGAATTCCTCGGGCCAGAAGTTGCCATAGCCATGCACTTCCATGCCGAAGGCTTTGGCGCGGATGATGACTTCTTGGCCGATGCGACCAAGGCCGATCACACCGATTTTTTTCGCCCAAAGCTCATGGCCCGTGAGGCGCAGCCATTCGCCCTGACGCGTGGCATCGACGCTGGGAATCAGGTTTTTCACCAGCGCCAGCAACAAGCAAAACGTATGCTCGGCGACCGTGGTGTGATTCACGCCCGGCGTGAACATCACGGGAATCTGCTTTTCCTTCGTCGCCGCGAGGTCGATCTTATCAAGGCCGATGCCATACTTAGAAATCACCTTCAAACGCGGGCCGCATTTGTCGAGGACCGCACGAGTGATGGCGTCATCGCCACAGAGAAAGGCATCGAAATCTCCTGCCAGTTCCAGCATGCGCGATTCCGGCAGCGGGCCGCGCTCGCGAACGATTTCAAAACCTTGCGCTGCGAGCAAGTCGTGGTGGGGTCCAGGAGTGTCTTGGAAACTACAAGTGGTAAGCAATACGCGCGTCGACATAATTTGTATGACAGACCCTAAAGAGCGAGCGAGGCCTGGTCAAGCACCGATTTTCAGAAAAAGTGGCATTTTTTGGGGGATGATGCGTGATGGGCGAGCAAGAAGACTTGCGAAGATCTTCGTCTCTGCTAGGTTACTGATATGACACGCATGTTTTTGCCCCTCGCTCTTGTCGCCGTCGCGCTGAGTTCTTGTGTGACGCAGACACCGGAAGCTCGCATCAAAAAGCAGCCCGCAGTCTTTTTGGCATTGCCCGCCAAGCATCAGGAACTGGTGCGAAGAGGAGAAATCGCTCGCGGCATGTCGCCCGATGCGGTGCGATTGGCCTGGGGCAATCCTTCTCGGCGTTTTTCTGGCCTCAAAGAAGGCAAGGACACGGAGCGTTGGGATTACCTTGGGTCGCAACCGGTTTTCACCAATCAAATGGGTTTTGGTTACGGCAACCCATGGATGTGGGGTCCCGGCGGTTGGGGTGGTGGCTGGCAGCCTTTTATGGGGCCTGATGTGGCTTACATTCCCTATCAACGTGCGTCGATCGTTTTCAAAAATCAACTTGTCGACTCGTGGGAAAAGCTGCAAGAAGACCAGCGCTGATCGTATGAAAATCACCCACCTCCTCACCACCACAGCGGCCCTAGTGGCTGCGATGTTCCTGAACTCGTGCTCGAACGTCAGCACGGGTCGACCTTCGGTCGCTGCGTATCAAGCCTACGACCGTCCTGCTACCTTGCCGAGCAACCCTGCTGCGGTACGGGTGAAAGTTTCTTTGCGCCATCAAATGGTCTACGTCATGGAAGGATCGCGCCCTCTGTTGATTGCGCCTTGCACGGTTGGCACAGCGGCGCATCCGACGCCCCAAGGCCATTTCCGCATTTTCAACAAAACGCAATTCAAGCGTGCCAATAGTCATGGTTATGCCACCAATGGCAAGCAAGTGGTGCAGACGACTCTAGCAAAAAAACCACGCGGTTGGAGTTTCAAAGGCACTCCCATGCCTTACTGGTGCGAGTTTAAACCGAACTACGGCATCCACACGGGCTGGGTGAAACCTTTCCCCTCCAGTCACGGCTGCATCCGCATGCACGAAAATCTTTCGCCGAAATTTTTCCGCTTAGTGCGACAAGGCACGCCGGTGAACATTGCGGCAACCCAACCCGAAGATGCGACGATTGGACGCGGCATTGTGCGTCCACCGAATGCGCATCCGCTGCCGGATTACCCTGCATCGATGTATCTCGGACAAGGGTATTTCTCGCGCCACAAGACTCCGAGCTATCAGTGAGGGGTGGCAATGTCGCTTTTCAATACGCCGACAAAAGGCAGATTGCGGTAGCGGCCTTTGTAGTCGAGGCCGTAGCCGACGACAAATTCATCGCCGATGACAAAGCCCACGTAATCGGCGTCGATCTCCGCCTCGCGCGTGCGATCTTTCGCGAGCAAGACTGCCGTGTGCACTGCCGCGCAGCCTTCGCTGAGCAATCGCTGCGTCACCGCTTGGAGCGTGCGACCCGTATCGAGGATGTCATCGAGCAAGAGCACGTGCCGACCTTGGACATCGGGCAAGGCGTGATCGAGAAATGTCACTACGCCCGAGCTCTCGGTGCCGCCGTGGTAACTGGCGACTTTCAGGCATTCGATGTCGAGCGGTCGTGGCAGTCGGCGCAACAGGTCGGCGGCAAAAACCAAGGCCCCTTTGAGCAAAATCAGCGCGACGATAGGGCCAGAGGGAAACTCGCGATCGATTTGTTCTGCCATCGCATCGAGACGTTTTTCGATGACTTTTTCATCGATCAAAATGCGCTCAATGTCTTCGGCTCGGCCCAGTTCCTGCGGATTCATCGCTCCAATCGGTAGATGGTTTCCCCAGGGCGATAGACTTGCAGTCGATCCCGCGCTTGAATTTCCAAATACTCGGGGTCGTTCTTGATGGCTTCAAGCTTGATGCTCAAAGAATCCAGTTGGCTCTCGGCCATTTCTTCTCGCACTTTGGCATCCGCCAGTTCGGCCAGTTTTTTCTCGTAGGCTTGTTTTTGCGGGATGAACGACAAGCATGCGGTCAGGGCGCTTGCCATGACGATGAAAAAGAAAAGAAAGCGGTTCGTGGCGCGTACAATCGTCGTCTGCGCCTTGATATAGCGCTTCCTCTGCTTGTTGCGATTGAATTGATTAACGGCCACCCTGAGCGCTCTTAGCAAGAATTTCGCATTTTGCCAATCAAAGAATCCATCAAGGCAAAATTTCCTTGGGTCGGTGACCTGCCTTGTCTAAGGTAGCGCCGTCTTCCCTTGCTTCTTATTGCGCATGCCATCCTCACCTCCAGCAATCCTCGTCACCGGCGGGGCCGGCTTCATTGGTTCCCACTGGGTGCGCCATTTGTTGGAGCATGCGGAGGATCAGGTGGTTCATCTCGATGCTCTCACTTATGCCGGAAATTTGCACGGCTGGGGTGAATGGCTCGATCACCCGCGTCATTCGTTTTTTCATGGTTCGATCAATGATGCCGCGCTGGTGCAACGGCTGTTGCAGACCTATCGGCCGCGCGCGGTCGTACATTTGGCGGCGGAATCACATGTCGATCGCTCGATCGATGGACCAGGAATTTTTGTGGAAACCAATGTGCTCGGCACGATGACCTTGCTGCGCGAGGTCGAGTCGTATTGGCGCGGAATGGCGGTCGACGAGCGGGCGCAGTTTCGCTTTTTGCATCTTTCGACCGATGAAGTTTTCGGCTCTCTATCGGCCCAAGCTGCGGCTTTTTGTGAGCAAACGCCCTACGCTCCGCGTTCGCCTTACTCCGCAAGCAAAGCGGCGGCGGATCACATGGTGCGGGCGTGGCATCATACCTATGGCTTGCCGACCATGGTGGCGCATTCATCGAACAACTATGGACCTCGACAGTTTCCGGAAAAATTGATTCCGCTTGCGATCGTTCGGATGTTGCGCGGTGAACCGATTCCGCTCTATGGCGACGGCGCCCAAGTGCGCGACTGGTTGCACGTCGAAGATCATTGTCGCGCCCTCGCTCTGATTCTCGAACGCGGCCAGCCGGGTGATACCTATGTGCTCGGCACTGGTCGTGAAATGACCAACCGCGACCTGCTGCATTTGCTCTGCGAACAAATGGATCAATGGCATCCGCGTGCCGACGGAGGGTGTTATGCCGACTTCATCACGCCGGTGTCCGATCGGCCGGGGCACGATCGACGCTATGCGATCGATCCAACATTCGCGAAACAACATCTCGGCTGGCAGCCGGAAATTTCGCTGGAACAAGGACTGCGCTCCACGGTCCAGTGGTACTTGGAGCACCGCGATTGGTGGTTGCGGATTTTGGAGCAAGGCCCTACGATGACCGCACGACGCGGCGTGCTTTTGCCTCCTTCAGGTTCCCCGTGACAATTCCGACACCGAGAGGATCTCGTCGTTCTCCGTTTTCGTTGCAAGATCCCTTGCGACGCAACTCTTATGCGCATCGATATCATCACCGACACCTTCGCACCGGACATCAACGGAGTCGCGATGACCTTAGGCCGTCTCAGCTCGGGACTGATCCAAGGTGGCCATCTTGTGACCGTAATTTGTTCTGGGGAAAAACCGACCAGTTCTACCAGCATCTCAGCCATTGCTTTGCCGGGATACAAAGAAGTCCGCATCGGCCTGCCGGGGCCGTTTAAGCTGCGCAAGCGGTGGTTGAAAAAACGTCCCGATGTGATTTATGTGGCAACAGAGAGCCCACTCGGCATTTCCGCCGTGAGTGTGGCGGGTGCTTTGGGCATTCCCGTGACCACGGGCTTTCACACGAATTTTCACCAGTACATGGAGCAATACAAGCTGAAGGCTTTGCAGCCGGCGGCGATGAGCTACTTGCGCCATATCCACAGTCGCGCGAATGCGACGATGGCACCTAGTGTCGAGGTGATCGACATGCTGAAGAAAGAAGGCATCGAACATGCGCATTTGTTAGGTCGTGGTGTCGATACCCAACTGTTCAAGCCATCGCGTCGGGATGAAGCGCTACGCGCCTCGTGGGGTGCCGATCCCGAGTCGCCGGTGTACTTGCTGGTGGGTCGTGTGGCAGCGGAAAAAAACATTCCCTTGGTGATGCGTTCGTTCGAGCTGCTGCGTGCTGCCCGACCTACGGCTCGTTTTGTGGTGGTGGGAGATGGTCCTGTGCGCGAGAACTGGCAAGCGCAGCAGCTGTGGGTGCATTTTGCGGGAGTGCAGCGCGGAGAGGAGTTGGCTCGGCACTACGCTTCGGCCGACGTCTTGCTTTTTCCAAGTGAAACGGAAACTTTTGGCAATGTCGTGCTCGAAGGCATGGCAAGCGGACTTGTGGTTTTGGCTTATCGCTATGCCGCTGCCGCACAATACATCGAGCACGGCGTCAATGGCCTGGTCGTCGAAAAAGGCGATGAGGCAGCCTGGCTGCAACAGTGCGCTGAGTTGGCCGACTTGACTCCTTTAGCGCCCCTGCGCGAAGCTGCGGTCGCCGCCGTAGAGCCCTTGTCGTGGGATCGAGTGGTTGAGCGATTTGAGTCCATTCTCGCATCGACGGCTCGCACGCGAGAGCCCATGCTCGATCATCAAGGCAAGCGCCTGCGTCCGGAAAAATTCTCGTGTCGCACGGTGTTTTTGTCCGATGTCCATCTCGGCACGCCCGAGAGCAAGGCCGATGAGTTGGTGAGTTTTCTCAAGCACATTCATTGCGAGACGTTGGTGCTCAATGGAGACATCATCGACGGCTGGGCACTGCGTCGCGGGACGCGCTGGAGCAATCGGCATAGCCGCGTGATCCGAACGATTCTCAAGATCATGGAAAAAGAGCGCACGGAAGTGATTTACTTGCGCGGCAATCACGATGACATCTTGGAGCGCTTTTTGCCGCTCACTTTCGGTTCGATTCGGATCGTCAAAGAATATCTCCATCGATGCGCGCAAGGTCGACGCTACTTGGTCATTCATGGCGATGGCTTTGACAGCGTGGCCACCAACCACCGCTGGCTGGCGATGCTGGGAGCCTTTGGCTACGACAGCCTGCTTTCGCTCAATCGGGTCTACAACAAACTGCGCGCGATGCTTGGTCAGGAATACTATTCGGTGAGCAAGGCGATCAAAAACAAAGTGAAGTCCGCCGTTTCTTTTGTCGATAAGTATGAGTTGCAGCTGCAAAAGCTCGCGCATCAGAAAAATTGTGAGGGCATCATCTGCGGTCACATTCACACGCCAGCCGACAAGCAAGTGGGCGACATCCATTATCTCAATTCGGGCGACTGGGTTGAAAGCCTCAGTGCCATCATCGAGCATCACGATGGTCGAATGGAGCTGGTCTATTACCAAGAGTTCATGCATCGCGTCGCGGACTCGCTGCGTGGATAAAGCGGAAGAAGGCGGGGTAGGGGAGATTTTTCCGAACAATTCGGCATTGCTTCTTCGCTCTCTACGCATCATCCTCTTGTCATGCGATTGCTCTCGTTTTTCTTGCTTTTGTGCCTCACCAGTTCGGGGCAATTTTTGCCGCTGAAGAAGCAAACTTCCTCTAGTGCGGAGCTTGTCAGCGAGGTGAAGTCGGTGCAGCCAGGGCAAACCTTTTCGGTCGCACTGGCGCTTTCGCATCCCCTCGGCTGGCATTCGTATTATCGCAATCCTGGTGGCATTGAGTTGCCGCCGACCCTTTCGTGGAAATTGCCGCCGGGCTTTGAAGCAGGGGAAATGCAGTGGCCGACCCCGGAAATTACGGAGCCTTCGTTTCAAATGGACGAAAGTGCGCCGGAGGTGTCGTACACCTACTCTCATGACAAGGGCTTTTTCCTCGTCGACATCACCGTGCCCGACGATGCCTCGCTGATCGGCCAAAACGTGACGATCGCAGCGGAGGCGAGTTGGCAAATTTGCCAGAAGTCGTGCAAAAATGAGAGCGCCAAGCTGTCGATCACACTTCCTGTGGTTGCGACGAGCGAGGTCGATCCTGCCATGCAGCCCCGTTTTGCTGCGGCGCGTGCGGCGCAGCCTCAGCCTTCCTCGCTGGAGTTCGAGGCGATCTCGGAGGGGGATACGATCCAGTTGCGCATCGCGGGAGCGTCGGTGATGCAGCAGGCTCATTTGATTGCCGATCAAAATATGGTCACGCCGCTGGCATCGATGTCGGCACGCCAGGACGGCGAGGTTCAGGTGATTGACCTGAAAACGCGTCAGGAGTTGTTCAGTGGTGCACCGACTGAGAAGAGTCGTGAACTTTCGGGGATCTTGCGATACCGCGACGCCGATGGCGAGAGAGTGGTGCGAGTTCCCGCGACCGCAATCACGCGCGCGCCTGCACCAGCTTTGCCGATGGGGCAATTTTTCCCGGTCATTTTTGGCATGTTTCTCGGCGGCTTGATCTTGAACCTGATGCCCTGTGTGTTTCCGGTGATTGGCATCAAAATTCTCGGATTTGTCCAGCAAGCCGGTCAGGATCAACGCAAAATTGTGCTTCACGGACTGAGCTTTACCGTAGGTGTGATGGTCAGCTTTGCCATTCTCAGCGGCATTCTTTTTACCGCTCGTCAGGCCGCGGTTTCCGAGGATCTGGGCTGGGGCTACCAATTGCAGAATCCCTATGTTGTGCTGGGCCTAATGATGCTGATGTTCGCCATGGCTCTGAATCTTTTTGGCGTTTTTGAAATCGGCACTTCGGCGACCAGTGTGGGCGGAAAATGGCAGAGTCAAGAGGGGCTCGCAGGCACGTTTTTCTCGGGCTTTTTGGCAACCGTAGTCGCCACTCCCTGCTCGGGGCCGTTCCTAGGGGCGGCGATCGGTGCGGCCATCGCGCTGCCGGCTTTGCAGTTTTTCCTGGCCTTTGGATGCATGGCCTTGGGACTGGCAACTCCCTACCTGGTGCTTTCTCTTTTTCCTAATCTAGTGAAATACCTTCCGCGCCCTGGTGCTTGGATGGAGACGATGAAGCAGGGGATGTCGTTTTTGCTCTTTGCCACCGCAGGCTACCTGTTGTGGGTTTACACGGGATTGATCGATCTCGATCACATGTTGCAGCCGATTTTCGGACTCACCGGGGTGGCGCTGGCGGCATGGATTTATGGTCGCTGGTCGACGCTTGCGCAGCCGCTGCGCACGCGTCGCATCGCCGCAGCACTCGCGCTGGCCTTGGCCGTGGGCTCGATTGGCTATGCGGCGATCATCAAAAAAGGCATCGAGTGGGAAACTTGGTCGGAAGAGCGCGTCGATGAACTGCTGGAGGAGGGGAAACCGGTTTACGTGGATTTCACCGCCAAGTGGTGCCTGACTTGCCAAGTGAACAAAAGCCAAGCGTACAGCGAAGAAGTCATCGCCCTGATGAAGGAGCGCGGCATTGTGCCGATGAAGGCGGATAAAACCAAACCAGATCCTGCAATCGAGGCGAAGCTGGCCGAGCTGCGTCGCACCGCCATTCCGGTCAATGTGCTCTATGTCCCCGGCCAAGAACCCATCATTACCCCCGAAGTTCTTACCTCTTCCTACCTGCTGGAGCTGTTCCGTGAAAAGACTTCGGTTCCCGCAAAATGATGGTTTCGGGCTTGCATCTTGATCCCGATTCCTTCGTGATACTCGCCGACATGAAAAGCACTGTTCGTCTTCTGGCAATGGCACTCGTTGCCGCCGTGGTTTCTTGCACTCCTTATCGACAAGAGAGTGGGATACCGATGCCACCGGATGCGCCCAGTGCGAATCCACCGCCTTCGATGCCAGGCACCCCTCCTGTGCCGCCTGTGTCAACGGAGCAGTCGAGCATCGTGCCGCAAGGAGGTGCTGTTCCTGCGCCCGCGCCCACGGCGGATTACCCTTATGCGGAAAAAACCAGCACACCGGGTCTGGTCATTAGCCCCTACGCACCCTACAACGTCATGGACGTCAAGGGCCTGCGCACCGGCCAGTTGGCGCTCGATCCTTCCTGCCAAAAAAAATTCCGCGTCCCCTGAGCTGATTTTTCATGACCGCTACGGCATCCTTTTCCTCGCTCCTGCGATTGCTCGATGACGACACCCCCGCCGTGCGTGCGATGGTTGCGGAAAAAATGCGCGACTTCGGTGGCGATGTCAGCGAGATGCTCTTGGAATGCCCGCATCCGCTGTCGACAGAGGAAAGGGAGATTCTCTCGGACTTGCTCAAGCCCGCACGACGGGAAAATTTGCTGCTCGATTGGGAAGTGCCACAGCGTGGATGGCGGGTAATGCACGACGACTGGGAGCATCTCGAATGCTGCTTGCGGCAGATTTCCGATTTTCTTCACGACGGCGTATCCGTTCGACCACCGCTGCCGGATCAGTTGGACATGCTTGCCGACGAAGCCAGCCCCGCAGCCGAGGTGGCGGGTGTCGATGGCTTGCGACTTTTTTTGTTTGAAAGCCGTCGATTTCAGGGCAATCAAACGTCCTACAACGATCCTCGGAACACCGACCTGGCTTGGTGCATTGAAAATGGCACGTCCAATCCCATCGGGCTGTCTTTGATCTTTATCCTCGTGGCGCAACGCCTCGGGCTCGAGGTCGAGGGCGTCAATTACCCCGGCCATTTCCTCTGCCGCGTCCACCACGGTGGACAACCACTTTTGGTCGATTGTTTTGACCATGGACAAATTCACAGCATCCATCAGATCATGGCCCGCAATGACGTGTCCGATGAGCATGTCGCGATGCTGATTCAATCGGTCGCCACCCCTGGCGAGATTCTCCTGCGCTGCCTCCGCAATTTGGAATCGGCCTTCAACAAGCAGGGGAGTGATGACGATGCCGCGCTGATCCACATGCTGGTGGAGTCGCTCAAACCATAAACGGCCATTATTCCGTCCGACCCCGATCTCGGATTGCGCAATCTGCCTGCGAGAAGCCTTCCGAAGCACGCATTTGCGATCTGTCAAGAATGTCAGAAATTTGTTCATTTTTTCTTGAACAAATTCACCAATTTTTTATCATGCCCGTGTAGGAGATTTCTGGCTTATTTGCATGGAAAATCCACCATACCACTCCAAAATTCTTCGGAAGGTTTTGCCACAAAATGAGGCATGCGACCAAGGGCGGCAGCGTATGAAAAATTTCTCCGGCGCTTTTTTCGTGCATGTCCGCTCCTGTTTCCATTGATTTTCTGATCGTCGGCGCTGGTTTTTCGGGCCTCGTCGCGGCGGAGCGACTTTGCCAAGCGGGCTTCTCTTGTGTGGTGATTGATCAGCGCCAGCATCTCGGCGGCAATGCCCACGATTGCCATGACGAGGCGGGTGTCCTCATCCATCCCTACGGCCCTCATTATTTTCGCACGAATTCGCCGCGCATTGTCGGCTATCTCTCGCAGTTCACAGAATGGCGTCAAGCGACGTATCAGATTAAGAGTTTCACCAAGGGTCGCTATTGGAGCTTTCCGATCAATCTCAATACCTTCGAAGAATGGATTGGTCGTGAGGCCACGGAGCAGGAATGGCGCGACTACCTCGCTTGCCATCAAGTGCCCATCGAAAATCCGCAGAACTCGGAAGAGGTCATCCTCGCGCAAGTCGGACATGAGTTTTATCGCACGTTTTTTGAACCGTACACGCTGAAACAATGGAAAAAGCATCCGCGTGAGCTGCAAGCCTCGGTCTGCGGTCGCATTCCCATTCGCCACAATCGCGATGATCGCTATCTGACCGAGAGCTTCCAAGCGATGCCCGCCGCTGGCTACACGGCGATGTTTGAAAAAATGGTCGAGCATTCGCCCGGCTTAGAGATCCGTTTGGGAGTGGATTTTGCCTCAGAAAAGCAGCGCTGGAATTACCGCCATTTGATTTTCACCGGCCCCATCGATGCCTATTATGAGCATTGCTTTGGCCCCTTGCCTTATCGCTCGCTGCGCTTTGAGCGTCACACTTACTCGGGCGAAGAGTTGCAACAACGCGCGGCCATTTCCGGTAAACCGGGATGCTGGCAACCTTACCTGCAAATCAATCATCCGGATCTCGATGTCCCCTACACGCGCACGGTCGAAATCAAGCATATCACTGGGCAAGTGATCGATGCCACCACGGTCGTTCACGAGTTTCCCGATGACTGGACGCCGGACAAGGAGCCGTTTTATCCGGTGCCTACCGACGAAAACGCTGTTCTCTACGCTCAATACCGCGCTCTTGCCGAGCAGGAAAAACAGGTCTCTTTCATTGGTCGACTCGGCACTTATCGCTACTACAACATGGATCAAGTCACTGGCATGGCTCTTGCGGAAGCCGAAAAATTGATCCTTCGCTATCGTCTTTCTTAAACTCATCTCTTACATTCCTATGAAAACAGCAGTCGTTACCGGCGGAGCCGGATTTGTTCCTTCGCATCTTGTTGATCTTCTCCTTGCTGATGGCCTTCGCGTCATTGCTTTGGATAATTTTGTCACGGGTCATGCGCGCAATATCGCTCACCTGAGTGCTCATCCCCATTTTACCTTCATCGAGCAAGATGTGTCGGAGCCCTATGACATCGAGGGACCCGTCGATTACGTCTTTCACATGGCATCGCCTGCCAGCCCGATTGATTACGTGCAAATCCCCATCGAGACCTTGAAAGCCGGTTCTTATGCCAGCCACCACGCGCTCGATTTGGCGTTGAAGAAAAAAGCGACATTTCTCGTGGCATCGACCTCGGAAGTTTATGGCGACCCCGAGGTGCACCCGCAGCAAGAAAGCTACTGGGGCAATGTCAATTCCATCGGCGTCCGCAGTTGCTACGATGAAGCGAAACGCTATGCCGAAGCCGCCACCATGGCCTATCATCGCGCTCATGGCCTCGATACGAAAATTGTCCGCATTTTCAATACCTACGGCCCGCGCATGCGACTCGACGACGGTCGTGTTGTGCCTGCCTTCATCGGTCAAGCGCTGCGCGGTGAGCCGATGACCGTATTTGGCGATGGCTCACAAACGCGCTCATTCTGCTACGTTTCCGACTTGGTCGCAGGCATCTGGAAATTGGCACAGAGCGACTACCATCTTCCCGTCAATTGCGGCAATCCTCACGAAATGACCATCATGCAGTTTGCCGAGGCCGTTTCTCATCACTTTGGCATTCCTTTGACACTCGATCAAAAACCTCTGCCACCCGATGATCCGAAGGTGCGTCGACCCGACATCACGCTTGCCAAACAAGTCCTTGGTTGGGAGCCCGTCGTAAAGTTCGACGACGGCATCCGCGAAACCATCGCCTACTTCCGCGATTTCGTCTCCTAACGTGGCGGAGTCGTCCCGCCTCCCAGCCCCTCTTTCTCATCTAGCCTTTCGTAGTTCTGGATTACAGGTTGCAGGTTGCGATAATCCAAAATCCAACATTCAAAATCCAACATTCAAAATCCAAAATCCCTCCCCCATCTCCCACAATCATCCTATCATGAAAATTAAAAACATCTGTTGCATTGGTGCCGGCTATGTCGGTGGTCCTACGATGGCCATGATTGCGGCCAAATGCCCTCACATTAAGGTCAGCGTCGTTGACCTCAATGAAGCTCGTATTGCCGCATGGAATTCTCAGGATCTTCCCGTCTACGAACCTGGCTTGCTGGAGCTCGTCAATGGCTGCCGGGACAAGAATCTTTTCTTCAGCACGGAGGTACGCGCGGCGATTCATGAAGCGGATATGATTTTTGTGGCGGTCGGCACTCCGACCAAAACGTATGGTGCTGGCGCTGGTCGTGCGGCCGACCTCTGCTATGTGGAGTCTGCTGCTCGGATGATCGCGGAAGAAGCGAAAGGTCATACGATTGTCGTGGAAAAATCGACGATCCCCGTTCGCACCGCCGAGGCCCTGCGCACCATTCTTTTCTCGAACTCGGCTTCCGGGCAATTTCATGTTTTATCCAATCCCGAGTTCCTCGCTGAAGGTACCGCCGTTAGCGATATGGATAATCCTGACCGCATTCTCATCGGTGGCGAACAAACTCCCGAAGGTCTCGCTGCGATTGAGTCGCTGGTGGAAGTGTATGCCAATTGGATCCCTCGCGAACGCATTATCACGACCAACACTTGGTCTTCTGAGCTTTCGAAACTGGTTGCCAACGCTTTCCTGGCGCAACGCATCTCCTCGATCAATTCGATTTCGGCCCTTTGTGAAAAAACCGGTGCCAGTGTCGATGAAGTCAGCCGCGCGATTGGCTATGACTCGCGTATCGGATCGAAATTCCTCAAATCATCGGTCGGCTTCGGGGGCTCGTGCTTCCAAAAGGACATCCTTAATTTGGTCTATCTCTGCGAACACTTTGGCTTGCCCGAGGTCGCTCGATACTGGAATCAGGTGATTCAAATGAATGATTGGCAGAAATCGCGATTCTCGGAAAAAATTGTTCAGACTCTCTTCAATACCGTTTCGAACAAGAAGATTGGAGTTCTTGGTTTTGCCTTCAAGAAAGATACCAATGACACTCGTGAATCCGCTGCCATTTATGTGGTGCGCGACTTGTTGATGGAAAATGCCCACGTTAGTCTCTATGATCCCAAGGTTCCCGCAAAAACAGTTCTCGCAGATCTTGCCTATGTCGGGGTGCCGGAACACATTTTGAACAGCCACTTGCATTTCTGCAACGATGCCACCTCGGCCCTCGACCAAGCTCATGCGATGGTTGTCTTGACGGAGTGGGATGAGTTCCGCGATCTCGATTTCGCCGCCATCTACGACAAGATGTTTAAACCCGCCTTCGCCTTTGATGGTCGTAGCATTTTGCCCGCGGAAACCATGCGGCAAATCGGCTTCCAGCTTTATACCATCGGGCAAGGGTAAAGGAGGATATCTCAATAGCAATCTCACGATTTAATCCATTTTTCATTAGAACTCTCCCATGAAAAAAATCTACATTGCAGGTCATCGCGGTATGGTCGGTGCAGCTCTTGTCCGTGCTGCACAATTACGCCAAGATCTTGAAGTTGTTGTGGCGAGTCGGGAGGAGTTAAACCTTCTCGACCAATCCGCAGTGGCCGCCTTTCTCATGCACCATCAACCGGATACGGTCATTATTGCCGCTGCAAAAGTAGGCGGCATCCATGCCAATAATACATACCCAGCAGAGTTCCTTTATGAGAATTTGATGATTGCTACGAACCTTATCGAAGGAAGTCGCCAAGCCGGTGTGAAGCGCCTTCTCAATCTCGGAAGCTCATGCATTTATCCGAAACACGCGCCTCAGCCCATGCCGGAAAGTTGTCTTCTCACCTCAC
Organism: Verrucomicrobiota bacterium; assembly: GCA_004293285.1. Taxonomy (GTDB): domain Bacteria; phylum Verrucomicrobiota; class Verrucomicrobiia; order Verrucomicrobiales; family Akkermansiaceae; genus UBA956. The sequence continues at coordinate 18,775 of RDYF01000040.1, forward strand.
CGCTGGAACCCACGAATGAGGCCTATGCTGTCGCAAAAATCGCAGCACTGAAACTTTGCCAAGCGTATCGAAATCAATACGGACTTCTCTACCATTCCGCCATGCCTACCAATCTTTATGGGCCGGGCGATAACTATCACGCAGAGAATAGCCACGTCGTTCCCGCCCTCATCCGTCGCGTTCATGAAGCAAAAATACAACAACTAGAATCGATCACGATCTGGGGAACAGGCACACCCCGACGTGAATTTTTGTATGTCAATGACTTGGCGGAGGCCTGTTTTCACTTGGTGGGGCACGAGAATCCGCCGGATTGGGTCAATGTGGGCACGGGGAAAGACATCAGCATTCTTGAACTGACGCACTTGATCGCAGAAATCATCGGCTTTTCCGGCCAGATTTTCAATGATCCTTCGAAGCCTGATGGCACACCACGCAAGCTTCTTGATATGACTCTTGGACACTCTCTGGGCTGGCAGGCGAAAACCTCTCTGCGCGAAGGATTAACGCAAGCTTATCAAGCCTACCTTCTAGAATCTCAACAAGGAAAAGTAAGAATCTGATTATTATGAAAAAAGCACTCATTACCGGAGTAACCGGGCAGGACGGTTCCTATCTCGCCGAGTTTTTGCTCGAAAAAGGATACGAAGTTCACGGCATCAAACGACGCGCTTCTCTCTTCAATACGGATCGCGTGGATCACATCTATGAGAACCCACAGATTGAAAATAGCCGATTCCGTCTGCATTACGGAGATCTAACGGATAGTTCCAATTTGATTCGATTGGTGAGTGAAATCCAGCCCGATGAGATTTACAATCTCGGCGCGCAGTCCCACGTTGCCGTTTCTTTCGAGGTCCCTGAATACACCGCGGATGTCGACGCTATGGGAACTCTGCGCCTGTTGGAGGCCATCCGCTTTCTTGGCTTGGAGAAGAAAACTCGTTTCTATCAAGCTTCGACTTCGGAGCTCTACGGTCTGGTGCAAGAAATTCCCCAAAAAGAAACAACTCCTTTCCACCCGCGCTCGCCTTATGCTGTTGCCAAAATGTATGCCTACTGGATTACGGTGAACTATCGTGAAGCCTACGGCATGTATGCTTGCAATGGCATTCTTTTCAATCACGAGTCGCCTCGACGCGGGGAAACCTTCGTGACCAGAAAAATCACTCGTGGGATCTCCAATATCGCAACAGGATTGGAGAAATGCCTCTATCTGGGGAATCTCGACTCCTTGCGCGACTGGGGCCATGCGAAAGACTACGTGCGCATGCAGTGGATGATGCTCCAACAAGAAACTGCTGATGACTTCGTGATTGCGACAGGGAAGCAAATTTCTGTAAGAGATTTTGTTCGAATGACTGCACAATATGCCGGCATTGAGGTCGAATTCTCTGGTACAGGTGTAGAAGAGATTGCTACAGTAATTGCCATTAACGACGCCACGAAAGCAACCGCTTTGAAAGTCGGCGATGTCATTGTGCGGGTGGACCCAAGGTATTTCCGTCCTGCAGAGGTCGAGACCTTGTTGGGTGACCCTACGAAGGCCAAAGAAAAACTCGGCTGGCAGCCAGAAATAACCGTCGAAGAAATGTGCGCTGAAATGGTTCAGCACGATCTGGCAAAAGCGCAAGCAACAGCACTCCTGCGCCTGCACGGACACGAAGTCCAAACAGCCCGCGAATAAAAAAGTGGCGGAGGCGTCTCGCCTCCTAGCCCAGTGAACCTAAAGCCTTAAGGCTTAAGCCTAAGCCTAAGCCTAAGCCTAAGCCTAAGCCTAAGCCTAAGCCTAACACTACTCCTCATCTCCCTTCTCCATCTCCTATGAAAAAAGTCTTTGTTTCCGGTTGCTACGACATCATCCACGGCGGCCACGTTCAGTTCTTCGAGGAAGCCCGAGCCCTCGGCGACCACCTTACCGTGTCTTTTGCTTCGTCGGAAGTCCTCTGGATTCACAAGCGCCGCAAACCTTCTATTCCCGATGAGCACAAGAAGGCTTTGCTTGAGAGTCTTCGCGTGGTCGACCTTGTTGTCGTCGGTCGCGGCCTTGAGGAGGGCATTGACTTCCGCGAGCACTTCCTCGCCTTGCGCCCTGACGTCCTGGCGGTGACGGAAGATGATAAGTACGCCCACCTGAAACGTGCCCTGTGCGCTGAGGTCGGAGCCACCTATGTCGTTCTACCGAAAACCCCGCCGCGCTTTGAACCGGTCTCCACTTCGTCGATCGTTCGTTTTGTTCAAGCTCCGACCGAGGCCCCGCTGCGGGTCGACTTCGCCGGCGGCTGGCTCGACGTCCCGCGCTACGCCCGCGAAGGCGAGTTCATCGTCAATTGCGCGATCTCGCCGCTGGTCTCGCTCCGCGAATGGCCCTTTGAAAAGCAGGCCGGTCTCGGTGGCAGCGGTGCCTGGGCTCTTCTGAACGGCAAGGACGGCTTTGAGTCCGAGCTCGACCTCGGCGTAGGCTGGCAAGACCCCGCCGTCATCCGCGAAACCGGCCTCTGTGTCTGGCGCTCGGGTCCTACCCCGGTTCTCGAATTCAAGCACAACGGCGATTTCCTCAAAGGCCGCATGGCCATTTACTGGACCGGCAGCGCCCACGATACCCCGGCTTCCGCCAAGCTTGTGCACGACTTTGACCGCATCGCCGAGTCCGCCCGCATCGCCCGCGACGGTGTCCTGAAAACTTGTATCGACACCCTCGCCCGCGGCATTGATCTCTACTACGGTGCCCAGCTTTTCGAAGGCATGAGCCCCTTGCCCGACATCGCCGGTGCTCTTGCGAAAAAATATTGCGGCGGCGGCCATGGTGGCTACGCCCTCTACCTTTTCCCCGACGAAGGCTCCCGCTCCGCTGCCCTCGCCAGTCACGATGCTCTCCGCCCCATCGAACCCTTCTGCCGGGTCTGACTTGGGAAGCAGGATCTAAGAAAGCAAAGACCAGCTACCAGAAACAACTTTTCACCCTTCAACCTTCTTCATGCCTGTTCCTCTTCTCGACGTAAACGCGCAAAATCACCCTCTTTCCGAAAAGCTTCGTGCGGCCTTTGATCGGGTCTTGGCATCTGGTCAGTTCATCATGGGGCCTGATGTCCTCGCTTTTGAGCAGGAGTGCGCCACCATGCTGGGCGTGAAACATGCCATTGCTTGCAGCTCGGGCACCGATGCCCTTGTCATGGCTCTGATGGCTCTCGGGATTGGGGCAGGGGATGAAGTGATCCTGCCCACCTTTACCTTCTTTGCCACCGCCGGCTCCGTGGCCCGCACCGGAGCTACGCCGGTCTTTGTCGATGTCTGCCCGATCTGTTTCAATATCGATGCCGAAAAGGTCGCTGCCAAAATCACACCGCGCACTAAGGCGATCATGCCTGTGCACCTTTTCGGCCAAAGCGCGGACATGCAGCCCATCCTCGCACTGGCGGAAAAACACGATCTTTTTGTCATCGAAGACTGTGCTCAAGCCATCGGCTCGCGTTACCATGGCAAGGCCTGCGGCAGCATGGGGCACTATGGCGCCTACAGCTTTTTCCCGTCGAAAAACCTCGGAGGATTTGGCGATGGTGGACTCCTCGTCACCAACGATGACACCCTTGCGGAGAAGGCCAAGATGATGCGCAATCACGGCATGCAGCCGAAGTACTTTCACTCGGTCGTGGGCGGGAATTTCCGCATGGACACTCTTCAAGCAGCGATGCTTCGAGTCAAATTGGAGCACTACGATGACTACACCATCGGTCGCCAGCGCAACGCCAATTACTACACTGAGAAACTCTCCGCGATTCCCGGTATCGTCGTCGCCGATCCCGCCCACTGTCAGTGCGCCACACGGCAGCAGCAGTGGATCGATGAGCAACAAGCGAAAATCGTTTTGCCGATCAGCTACGCTCACAACGAACACATCTGGAATCAATACACCCTTCGCGTCATCGGCGAGGGTCAGCGCGATGCCTTGAAAAACCATCTCCAGTCCCGAGGAATCGGCTGCGAAGTGTATTATCCACTCACCATGGACCAGCAAGAATGCTTCGCTCATCTCTCCGATTTCAGCCGCAGCGACTGCGAAATCGCGCATCAACTCGCCAACGAAGTCCTCAGCATCCC
>RDYF01000010.1 GCA_004293285.1 Verrucomicrobiota bacterium
CCTGACCTTTGACCCGATCAAAGAAAAATTCACCGGCGAGTTGGCCGAAAAAGCCAATCCATTGCTCAAAGGCTCGTATCGCAAAGGTTTTGAACTACCGGTCTAAGCACACGCATCGAGAAGGGATTTGCCATCCCTTCTCCTGAGCTCGATCGGGAGCACTGTGGCATCATGCTGCTGCCCTAATTGTTCCCGATCGGTTACCTTTCTCTTGAATTCAGCCATCTCTTCCTGGATGTTACCGATCAGGAACATCAGAAAATTCAGGATGCACAGAGCCTTGGTCAGGCGATACGCTTGCAGAGACAACGATTGAAGGTGACTCAGAGAGACTTAGCGATGACCTCGGGAACCGGATTGCGGTTCATCATTGATTGGGAAAAAGGCAAAGCTACCTGCCAACTGGGAAAAGCGTTGGAGGTTGCTAGGACGCTGGGGTTAAAGCTAGAAATTTTCGAACCATGAACCCTTTGATCGTTCGCTTGCGTGGCAAAATGGTTGGTGTTCTCGATGGGAATGGCCCGTAATCGAATCATCATCCTATGTCGGCGGATTCTTGAGGCAGTAAGTGATTGTTACCGAACGAGCAGAGAGAATGTCGAGACTGATGGAGAATTCCGAGCGTTGATCTAATATGAGATGGCATCTACGTTGTCAAAGCTGTTGAGCATTTTGCTTCAGACCTACTCGGACATGGGGGGATGTGGTGTTGGAGGCGTTTCGCGTAAGTGCGAACGCGTGAGCATCCAAAGGGATTGAAAATCCCTTCTCCTTATTTTTTCCCCAACTGACGCATGAGGCTGCCGATGTCGCCCATGGGGCTGTCGCCGCCGGACATGGCTTTCATCATATTTTTCATCTTGTTCGGCGAGCGCATCATTTCGCGCATTTGGCCGAATTGTTTGAGCAAGTTGTTCACTTCCATCAAGGTGGTGCCAGAGCCGAGGGCGATGCGCTTGCGACGCGTGCCGTTCATCGGGGGTCATGCTGAGCACAATCGCTTCCGTGCGCTTCATGCGCTTGGGATCAAGGGCATTGCTGGGAAGTTGTTTTTTGATTTTGCTGAAACCGGGCAACAACCCTAACAGACCTTCGAGCGGGCCGAGGTTTTGGATCATTTTCATTTGATCCAAGAAATCAGTGAAATCGAACTTGCCCTCGGCCATCCGCTGCGCGCTGCGCATCGCATCGGCTTCGTTGATTTTATCAGCCACTTGCTCGACCATGCCGACGATGTCGCCCATGCCGAGAATGCGGTCGGCCATGCGGGTCGGGTGGAACTCGCCGAGTTGATCGATTTTTTCCCCTTCGCCGATGTATTTGATCGGCTTGCCGGTGACCGCGCGCATCGAGAGAGCAGCGCCACCGCGTGCATCACCATCGAGTTTGGTGAGGATAATGCCCGTGAGGCCGACGGCTTCATGGAAATGATTTGCGACCGAAACCGCTTGCTGACCGGCGGCGGCATCGGCGACAAGGAGTGTTTCCTTAGGCTGAAGAAAGGCGTGGAGTTTTTTCAGCTCGCCAATCAAGTGATCATCCAGCTCCTGACGGCCTGCGGTGTCGAAAATCAACACACTTTGATCCTGCAAAGTGGCCCATTGCAAGGCGTCCTTGGCGACCTTGATCAAATCCGTTTCGCCCGCAGCGGGCGTGTAGCAGGGGACATCGACCTGCTTGGCAAGAGTCGCCAATTGTTCGATGGCCGCAGGGCGATAGAGGTCAATGGCGACCAAAGCGGGCTTGCGGCCTTCTTTTTTCAGTCGATACGCCAGCTTCGCCGAGGTCGTGGTCTTTCCTGCGCCATTGAGACCGCAGAGCAAAATGCGCGCTGGAGGGTTGAGGTCGAGCGGGACATTGTCGCCACCAAGCAAGTCCGCCAATTCATCGCGGAAAATCTTGACGATTTGCTCACCGGGTTTCACCGACTTCAGCACATCGACGCCGACAGCCTTTTCCTTGATGCGCTGGATGAAATCGCGCGCCACCGAGAACTCGACATCGGCCTCAAGGAGTGCCAGACGGATTTCGCGCAAGGCATCGCTGATGTTCGATTCAGAAATTCTTCCGACACCACGGAGGTTGCGGAAGGTTTTGTCGAGGGAATCGGCGAGAGACTGGAACATGATGAGTATCACGCAGAATTTGAATCGCGTGCTTGAAGGGGACAGGGCGGCCTTGCGTCGTGGCGAGGCCGGTGAGGTGCATCAAGCACGACATGTCGCCACTGGTGAGAATGTCCGGATTCTGTGCGAGGATGTGATCCAATTTCAGAGTCCCCATTTTTCCGGAGATATGAGGGAAAGTGACCGAGAACGTGCCGCCAAAGCCGCAGCATTGTTCACTTTGGCCGAATGGCAGCAAAGTAACATTGCCAATCGAAGAAAGGAGAGTGCGTGTGGCATCACCCGAGCAAGTGCCGCGCGAGTGACAAGAGCGGTGGAAGGCAATCTTTGTAGGCTCGGGCAGAGAGCCTTTCCATTCCTTAATGCCGAGACCATTGGCAAGGAAGTCCATGATTTCCCAGGTGCGGTTTGCCAACGAGTCGATCGAAGGATCAGGGCAGCTTTCAAATTGCAGCAAATTGCCGTGAAAATTCATCGCCGCGCAGGAGCCCGACGGCACGATGACAGGGAGATCGCCCGCAAAGACCGAGGCCGCGTGGAGTGCGACTTTGCGCGAGGCATTCCAATCGCCCGAGTTGAATGCCGGTTGACCACAGCACGTTTGATTTTCGGGGAAGACGACTTCCACACCGAGATATTCAAGAACTTCGACCGTTGCTTTGGCTACGTCATCGAAAAAGGCATCGCAAAGGCAAGTGCCCATGAGCAGAACTTTCTTTCCAGTCGGACGGGTGGTGGTTTGTGTCATGCGGGGAGGAACATCGCCGCATTTGCGGAAGATTTCAATGCGCGAATGCAGCGAAAACTCATTTTTTCTGTGAGACAGCCAAAGTCAGCAGCAGAAACAAGATTGCAGCGATGATTTGAAAGGCGCCGAGATACAAGGGCCATGGTCCAAGATGATCGATGAGGCTGGGATTGGCGGGAGCGTGAGCGACAAATCCAAAGTTCGTGCCGAGTGCGTGATTGATGCCAAAAGCGAATAAGAGATAGCCATTGACGCAGGCAAAAGCGCGCAAAGGACTGCGCCACCACGGACGATCCGGACGCCATGCATCGCACAGAGGAATGAAGAGAGCTGCGCCAATGATCGCAAAGTGATGAAAGAAAAAAGCAAAAAAAGTCGGGTGGGGGAAGTCGTGCTGGAGTGCAGGTGTAATGATTGCCTGCACGGTTGCGGCCAATCCCCAGTAATAGGTGAGTTCCTGCGCCCAAGCCTTGCGCTTCATGAGGGCATAGGCTGCCAAAAATGCAGTGATATCGCAGAGGTGAAAGGGCAGGATGTTTTCCCATGTCAGCAAGTGATCGACCTGACTCCATGCGTATTGGGAATAGCCATAGGCCGTCAGTGTCAAAAAGGCCAGTGTTGCCCGCACCAAAGGTCGAGCAGTTGCCGAACGTCGAGCTGAGATCAGCAGCAGGGCGACAACCACCAAGCCCACGGTCGCGGCCATGATATGGTGAAAGGAAAAAACGACAAAGCGCTCGGGCATGGGGAAAATGCTAGCGTCAATCAGTTCCTTCTGTCGATGGCGAAAACAGAGCAAGACTGCAACCGTGACGATGCTTTCCCAGCGCCAGACCCATGCATGAGTTTGAAAGGTGCTGCCACAGGACAAGCACCTTACTCATCGATCACTGACATCGATGCGAATTTTTCTTTGCCCCTTATGCTGCTTTCGCTCAGGGTGGGGCTGTGAGCAAAGACATTCGCACAGAAGCCTCGGACTCGGCCCACATGCCGCCGGGGATTCCCTACATCATCGGCAACGAAGCTGCCGAGCGCTTTTCGTTTTACGGCATGCGAGCGATTTTAGTGGTCTTCATGACGCGCTACTTATGGCTCATGGATGAGCAAACGGGGAGTCCGATGTCGAACGCACAAGCCACGGAGCACTATCATCAATTTGTCGCGTGGGTCTACTTCACGCCCTTGTTGGGCGCCTTGCTGAGCGACATCTTTCTCGGCAAGTATCGCACCATCATGCTGTTGAGCGTGTTGTATTGCGCGGGGCACGCGGCCTTGGCCATGATGGGGACCGCAGGAAATTCCCCGCTGTGGCTCATGGCGGGCTTGGTGATGATTTGCCTCGGATCTGGAGGAATTAAGCCATGCGTCTCGGCGCATGTGGGCGATCAATTTGGGGTCAACAATCAACACCTATTGAGCAAAATCTACCATTGGTTTTACTTTGCGATCAACTTTGGATCGTTTTTCTCGACACTTCTCACGCCTTGGTTGCTGGAGTGGTATGGGCCGCATTGGGCCTTTGGCATACCCGGAGCATTGATGGCCATCGCGACAGTGATGTTTTGGTGGGGTCGACATCAATTCGTGCACATTCCTGCGGGCGGCATGAAATTTTTCCGCGAACTTTTTTCCGCCGAGGGATTATGGACGCTGGCCAAGCTCATCCCGTTGTATCTTTTCATCGCCCTGTTCTGGGCTTTGTACGATCAGACTGGTTCGTCGTGGGTTTTGCAGGCGGAAAACATGGACCTGCATTTTGCCGGCATCACGTGGTTGGAGTCACAAGTGCAGGCGATTAATCCCATTTTGATCTTGGTCTACATTCCTCTGTTTACCTTTGTCGTTTATCCATGGATTCATCGATTTTTCCCTCTGACGCCACTGAGGAAAATCGGCATCGGTTTGTTTCTTGTAGCAGCTTCTTTTGCGCTCATCGGACTGATTCAGTCGTGGATCGACGCCGGAGAAAAGCCTTCGATTGGCTGGCAATTGGTCGCTTATCTGATCATTACGGCAGCGGAGGTGATGATTTCGATCGTCGGCCTTGAGTTTTCTTATACGCAATCGCCCAAAAACATGAAATCGCTGGTCATGGCGTTTTACCTTTTAGCGGTCTTTGTCGGCAATTTGTTCACTGCGGAAATCAATCGCTTCATCCAAATTCCCTCGGCGAGCCGTTTGCAGTGGGAACAAGTTCAAGCACAACAACCCGCAGCGTTACGTCGCGATGCGCGCAATGTGGTTTTGCCGGGTCTCGATCAACAAACGGGCACGAAGGACGATCTGATTTTGAGGTTGTCGCAGGGGCAGGTGAAGAGTGTCGACTTTTCGTCTGAGGTCGAAGCGGCGTTTGACAAAGCCACCAAACGCGTGATCGAGAGGGCGCAAAAGCTGGGGCACCGCTGGCCTGATGAAACAGAATTTCCCGTGGGACAGCTCGGGGTCGATCCCTGGGGGAATCCGATTCGCTACAGCATTTGCAGTCAATCGGAATGTCGATTGATTTCGGCGGGACCAGATCAAGTCAACGATACGCCGTGGGATATGGGGGTGCTGGTGCGCGTCAGTGTCGCGGATGAGTCGGAAGCTGTGGTTCCTTCCTCGTGGTGGGACCGATTTCGCCCAGAGCACACATGGTTGCATCGTCGAGCGCAAGAAATGGGCGTCGCTCTTGCTGGGGAGGCATCGACAGGCTACACCGTGACTCGCTTTTCCGGTGGGCAAACCAAGTGGGAAGGTCAGGCGTATTATTGGTTTTTTACCGTGCTCATGCTGGCGGCGTCGATACTCTACATTCCCTTTGCTTGGATGTATCGTGTGAAGAAAATGACGACGTAAATCCGTACTTGCGCCCTGATCGGCAATCTGCTTGGATCACAACCACTCCATGAAATCACGTCACAAATTTGCTTCTGAAGGGAGTCGAACCTACCGAGCTGGTGTTCGGCACTATCATCGTCCGAACGAGCAAGAGGATCGCGAATGGGACGAATGGATCGGGGATCGGGTCAAGAGCCCTATGCGCGCGAAAATCGAAAGCTTTTTTGTGATTCTTGGCACTTTGGCTTTCGGAGCCATTGCGTTCATTGGCATCATGTATGTGATTTTCTTTGCTCTGGGCAAAGTGTTGCCGATGGTAGGAAAATGACACTGATGCTTTGACAAGTCGCGCATTTTTCTCTACTTTGCGCGCCCCGTTCAAAACCAAGCGGGATTTTACTCATGGGCAAGAGCCTTTTTCAGAAAGTTTGGGATTCACATACGGTAGGAACTCTGGCTGATGGCCGGACGCAATTGTTCATTGGCACGCACTTGATTCACGAAGTGACTTCGCCTCAGGCTTTCGGCATGCTGCGCGATCTCGGTCTCAAGGTGAAATTTCCTTCGCGTACTTTCGCTACCGTCGACCACATTGTGCCGACGATCAATCAGGACGCTCCGCAAGATCCGCTAGCCGCAGAAATGATGCAGGCTTTGCAGAAAAACTGCGATGATTTTGGCGTGACCTACTTTGACTTGCGCTCAGGCAAGCAAGGCATTGTTCACGTGGTCGGTCCAGAGCAAGGCATCACCCAGCCGGGAACGACGATTGCTTGTGGTGACTCCCACACCGCCACTCACGGAGCTTTTGGCGCGATTGCTTTTGGCATTGGCACGACGCAAGTGCGCGATGTCCTCGCCACACAAACGATGGCGCTCGAGCCACTGAAGGTGCGCCGCATTGAAGTTTCGGGCGATCTGCGTCCGGGCGTGTATGCCAAGGATGTGATTTTGCACATCATCCGTTTGCTCGGTGCTAAAGGTGGTATTGGTTATGCCTACGAATACGCGGGCGATGTCTTTGATCGCATGTCGATGGAAGAACGCATGACCGTTTGCAACATGTCGATCGAAGGCGGTGCTCGCTGTGGTTATGTCAATCCCGATGCCAAAACGGTGGCTTACCTGCAAGGTCGTCCGTATGTCGACATGACCGACTTCGATGCCACGGCCGCACGTTGGTTGAGCTTTGCTTCCGATGCCGATGCACAGTATGACGACATCGTCCGCATAAACGCCGCCGACATCGAACCGACGGTGACTTGGGGCATTTCTCCCGATCACGGCATTGCCATCAATCAAAGCATTCCTGATCCAGCGAAAGCTTCGAGCGAATTGGAAAAGCAGTCGATCGAAGAAGCTCTCGCTTACATGAAATTGGCCCCCGGCACTCCGATCAAGGGTGTGAAAATCGATGTGGCTTTCCTGGGTTCCTGCACCAACGGTCGTCTTTCCGACTTCCGTGAAGCGGCGAAATATCTCAAAGGTCACAAAGTGGCAGCAGGCGTTCATGCGATTGCCGTTCCTGGCTCGCAGATCGTCGCGATTCAGTGCGTAAAAGAAGGGCTCGATCAAATTTTCCGCGATGCGGGCTTTGAATGGCGCGCCGCGGGTTGCTCGATGTGCCTCGCGATGAACCCTGACAAATTGGTCGGCGATCAACTCTGCGCCTCGTCTTCGAATCGCAATTTCAAAGGTCGTCAGGGCAGCTCCACGGGTCGCACCGTGCTGATGTCG
>RDYF01000011.1 GCA_004293285.1 Verrucomicrobiota bacterium
GCGCGTTGTTTTTCATGCTTGCGGAGAAATCGTTTTGTTGGTGAAATCGCGGCAATGACACTTGCCAGCAAAATCAGTCTCGGTCGCTTGCTGCTTGTCCCAGTGTTTGTGGTGCTGGTGCTTTACTACGTCATGAGCATTCGCGAGGGGCGTCCGCAGGAGTGGTTGCGACTCACGGCGTTGACGGTTTTTGTGATCGCGGCACTGTCCGATGCCGTCGATGGCTTCATCGCGCGACATTTCAATCAGCGCTCGGTGTTTGGTGCTTGGATCGATCCGATCGCCGACAAGACCTTGTTGTTGACAGGGATCGTGACCTTATCCTTCGTCGACTGGGGGTTACAGCGCTGGTGATTGTGCGCGACTGCGTGATTATCGGTGGTTTGGTGATTTTGCGACATTGTCAGGTGAAAATCAAAATCGCGCCGCATTGGAGTGGTAAAGTGTGCACTTTCACCCAAATGTTCGCCCTGGGATGGGTCATGCTGCATGTGGTCGATCAGAGTCCTTTGTATGTCTGCATTCTATCCGGATTTTTCACCGTATGGTCAGGCGTCGAATACGTGCGTCAAGGTTGGCAATTGCTCAAAACGGCGGATGTTCATCGGCCCCACTGAACGATTCTATTTGTCAGTCCTATGTCGAGGCGCTAGCGTGGGGCGTAGCACATGAGCGAAGCATTCATCCGCATCCGCAACTTGCACCAAGCATTTGGTGAGCAGAAGGTCTTGCAGGGGATCGACCTCGATGTGCATCGTGGTGTTGGTGATCCTCGGTGGCTCGGGCTGCGGCAAATCGGTGCTGATGAAGCATTTGCCTGGACTGATGCAGCCAACGCAAGGACAGATCTGGGTGGGCGATTGCGAAGTGACAGCGCTGAAAGAGCGGGAAATGGGGCAAGTGCGTCACCAGATTGGCATGATGTTTCAAGGTGGCGCTTTGTTCGATTCGATGACAGTTTTCGACAATGTCGCTTTTCCACTGCGCGAAGAGACCGATTGCTCCGAAAAAGAAATCGAGGAGCGCGTGATGAATGCGTTAGAGATTGTGAAGCTCGCCGCTCACGCTCATAAATTTCCCTCCGACATCTCCGGCGGCATGCGCAAGCGGGTGGCTCTCGCGCGTGCGGTGGTGGATCATCCGGCTTGCATCATTTACGATGAGCCACATGCGGGGCTCGATCCGATGACGGCTGACACCATTGATCGATTGATCAAGACTTTGCAAAACGAGCACGCCATCACCAACATCGTCATTACGCACGAAATCCGCAGTGTATTTCGCATTGCCGACCGCATTGTTTTCATGAAAGAAGGTCGCGTGTATTGGACGGGAACGAGCGCGGAACTGCAGGCTACCAGCGATCCTTTTTTGCGCGACTTCATTGAAGGCAATGCTCAGGAAGATTGAGCCCGATCACGAGGCTCGAGCCAGCGATGGAGCCAGCGAAAGACACGATAACCGAATAGGCTGCCGAAGACATCCGCGCAGAGGTCCATCGCATCATTGCCTGACCGAGAGGGGTGGAGAGACTGATGCCATTCATCAATTGCTCCAATCGCCGTCATGACGATCATGGTGATCCACAGCAACTGCCCCCAATCAGGCTGATTGTCAAAAAGCCGATAAAGAAAAGCACAGAAAAGCCCGCTACCTCCAAAGAAAAAGCCGAAGTGATAGACTTTATCGATGTGAGTGATTTCAGGTCCACCAGGCATCGTCACGGCGCGTGAGGAAAGCCACCACAGTAAGCCAAACCAGCTCACAAACAAAAACAGAAAAAACCCCGCATGGATGATGCGCTTCATGAAAGCAGATGCGATCATTTGTTGATGCCGTCTTGGCGACGGATTTCTTCTTCCAATCGCTCGGCAAGCCACTGCTTCATCATCGATTGATAATTCAGAAAGCGCGAGCGCGCCACGCGTTTGATGCGCGACAGCATCCGTGGATCACCGGGAGTCGGGCTCATGGACGCAGTTCTGCATCAGGCGCGAATCGAGTTCATGCTGCTGCCAAAATTCGGCCTCGGCCTTTTCGTTTTCGAACGCCGGGATTTGAGACCAGTGAGTGATGATGTTCATGGCTTATTTCATGGCGGCATAGCGCCGTTCGTAAAATCGAGATTCATTCTCCGTCATGCCGCGAGCGGAAATGACACGTGTCGTTTTGCCATCGGTCCAGAAACACAAAAACAACGACCGACCGCTGACGGTTCGACCCAGCGCGTAGTAGCGAGACTCGCCATCGGCGCGTTCTACGTCGGGCAAAAAGCGCACACCGAAGGGGTCTTCGAGAATTTCTTCGAGCTCGCGGGGCTTGATGTCCTGCAAGTCGAAATGCACATCGATGAGGTCGAGATCCATGATTTAGTCCGGAGTCGAGAGGGAACAATTAGAACGATTTATGAATGCCGAGATAAGCGGCAGCCAGGCCAGCGGCAAGTGTGAGAGCCAGCAGAGCGGCGGTCGGAAGCGCTTTGCGTCGGGCGAGAGCCGGGGCGACGCCGAGGAACAGCCAAAGGACAATTTTGATCTTCCAGTAGTGCAACTCCATGGGGGGCTTTTTCAACAAAGCAAAGCCGACGAGGAGCAACAGCAACAGCGAGACACCGTGAAGAATGGATGCCGCCTTCCGTCCTTGGTCCTGCACTCCCAGAACGATGGCACCAAGAGCCGTGAACACGCCGAGAGCCGCAGCAACGTGCAGCGATTTCATGAGGTTGTAATCCATGACCCGACACTGATTCAGAATATCTGGGCTGTCAATGACAATGCAGGCCAGCGAAGGATTTCGAGAAAATGCCTGATCGATCTGACCGTTGGGACCAAAATTCCGCTCGCACGGATTTCGTTAAGGGACCTAATCCAGCGGCATCGAACACACGGACGTTCTCGACCACAGACTACCACCTTTCATCCCTTCGGGAGAAGAAAATGTTTATGGACCTTCCTTGCATCGATTTGCAGAGGAAAACACGCCTCGGCATCCAGCATCCTGAAGGGATGCCAGACCTGCGGAAGTGATCAAAAGATAATCTCATTTATGCCATAGCGGATTGATGTCAGACACGATCGCGCATCCTATCCAATATTCCACCGCGATAAACCGACGGGTTCTGTTGACCGCATACGCTAATCCACCTCAATGCATTGATGAAGCAGCATTTAGCCACTCTAAAACCCAAGGAAATCACGCATTTCTAAAAAAATGTTAAAAAGACAGTTGCTGACCCCTAAGGTTTTTTGACGTTCTTCAAAATAATTCTTGCACGGAGAGTGGTATCACCAATAATACCGTGTGTGCATGCGATTCTTGACACCTCAGTACTGGTTGCAGGTCTCCGCTCCAATCAAGGAGCGAGCTTCCAGATTCTGCGCGCAATACGCCATGGAGAGATTAAGATCGCCCTATCTGTCGCGCTGTGTTCCCGCCTTTCAAGAAGCGGAGATTCGGACGATTATTGACGTTCTTTGTCGATTGGGAGCACACGAGCAAGTTTTCTTTGCGTGGAGGCCGTTTTTACCGGATCCAGATGACGATCTCGTTCTTGAACTCGCGGTTGCTGCATCCGCGCCTTATGTCATTACTCACAACATTTCCGATTTTACTGGTTCTGACTCTTTGGGAGTTCAAGCCATCACACCCGCTAAAGCCCTTAACCTATTAAGATTATGACAACATTATCCATTCGTGTTCCTGATTCCCTTCACCGAGCGATCAAAGATCTTGCGGCCAAAGATGGTTACTCCATGAATCAATTTTTGATCACAGCAGCTGCAGAGAAGCTCTCGGCCTTAGAGACAGTAGACTACCTTCGTGAACGGGCGAAGCGCGCTAATCTGGATGATTTCGACGTGCTCCTCGCGCGCGTGCCTAACACGCCACCAGACAAGGGCGACGAGTTAGAAGAATGAAGAACGGTGAACAAATCCCATCATGCAAACACGGGAAGCGGCGGTGTTTGCGTCGATCAAGTTAGTGTGAGAACCCTGATCCGAGCGTCAGCTGGTCATCGAGACTGGTTTTGACAGAATTTCAGAATTTTGCCATGGCCGTCATGCGAAGATCCAACATTCCGAAACCGCATCGTTCAGGCTTTGTGAATCTTGGTTCATCTCCTGCTAGGCAAATTCGGAAAATTCTGATATTCTTTCAGCTTGGTCACCCTTTCTCGAGAGCAACGGATTTCCTTTGTCTGCCATACAGGGCATGGCTTTCCCGATCTGGATCGTCGCGATGAGTGGACTCAACGATTTTTCTCGACAGCTGTGGGGGATTTGTGCTGGTTACGTGCATGACCCAAGGCTTTTCTCGACTTGTCTTCTGGTTGGTTTGTGGTGGACTTTTCACGGCATGCCAAAAATCATCGCAAACGGGGGATACGCAGGAATTTGCGTTCGTGACCAATGGCGTGGCATCCTTTTGGGATATTGCCAAAGTGGGCGCGGAAAAAGCAGGAACCGATCTGGGGGTGAAAGTTTCCGTGCTGATGCCGGCATCGGGCGTAGTAGATCAGAAGCAAATGATCGAAGACATGGTGATTCGCGGCATCGATGGCATGGCAGTGAGTCCCATCGATCCTGAAAACCAATTGGAAGTGCTCAACAAAGCCGCTGCGTCGTCCAAGCTCATTACGGTCGATGCCGATGCGCCGAAAGCGAAGCGCTTGATGTATCTGGGCATGGACAACTATCAGGCTGGTCGCATGGCCGGGCAGTTGGTCAAAGAAGCGCTGCCGCAGGGCGGATCGATCGCCATTTTCGTGGGACGCATCGAGCAAGACAATGCGCGCTTGCGTCGGCAGGGCTTGATCGATGAATTGCTCGATCGCAGTGCCGATGCCACGCGATTTGATGATCCGGGCACTGTGATCAAAGGCGAGCGCTACACCATTTTAGGAACCTTGCTCGATCAGTTTGATCGTGCGAAAGCCAAGACTTACGTCGAAGACACGCTCACGCGCAATCCCGACGTCGGTTGCATGGTCGGGCTTTTTGCCTACAATCCGCCGATCATTTTGGAAGCCCTCGGGCGGATGAATCAGCTGGGCAAAGTGAAAGTCGTGGCCTTCGATGAAGCCGATGAAACGCTCGAAGGCGTGACGGCGGGGCATGTGCACGGCACGGTGGTGCAGAATCCCTATGAGTATGGTTATCAATCGATCAAACTGCTGAAGTCTATCGCCAGCGGGGATCAATCCGTGATTCCGGCCTCGGGATTCATCGATATCCCTGCGCGTCTGATCCGTCGTGACAATGTCGAAGACTACCGCAAGGACTTGAAGGCAAAGTTGGGTCAATGAGTGCGACTGTTCTTGCTGTCGAAGGGATCGTCAAAGGTTTCCCAGGAGTGCAAGCGCTGAAGGGGGTGAGTCTCACCGTAGCGCGCGGGGAAGTACTTGCCGTGCTCGGAGAGAACGGAGCAGGCAAAAGCACTTTGATGAAAATCCTCGCGGGCTTACAGCAGGCCGATGCGGGAAAGATGATGTGGCAGGGCAGGGAAGTGCATTTTTCCTCCGCGTCGCAAGCGCTCAAAGCGGGCATTGCTTTGATCCATCAAGAGCTCAACCTTTCTGAAAACTTACCCGCCGGGGCCAATGTATTTCTCGGTCGCGAGCCGCAGCGCTGGGGCGTGCTCGATCGGCGTCAGATGAATGCGCAAGCGCAGCAGTTGCTCGATCGACTCGGCTTCGGCTTGCCCGCAGAGACGGCGGTCGATGGCCTTTCGCCGGGCAAAAAGCAATTGATCGAGATTGCCAAGGCCTTGGCGACCGATGCGCAGCTTTTGATCATGGACGAGCCAACCGCGAGCTTGAGCGAGGCCGAGACACAAAAGCTTTTCGAGGTGATTCGCGGCTTGCAGCGCGAGGGAGTGAGTGTGATTTACATTTCCCATCGATTGCCCGAAATCGAGCGCATTGCCGATCGTGTTACAGTCCTGCGCGATGGCGAAAATGCCGGAGAGTTGGCGCGCGGCGAGATTCATCATGATGCCATGGTGCGCTTGATGGTGGGGCGCGAGTTATCGGATTTTTACCAGCATCAAAGCATCGAGCCTGGGCCAGAAATCATGAGCGTTCGTGGATTGCGCACGCGAGCGTATCCGCGTCATGAAGTCAGCTTCACTCTGCGAGCGGGCGAAGTCGTCGGCCTTGCGGGATTGGTGGGAGCGGGGCGCACCGAAATCCTCGAAGCTCTCGCGGGATTGACTCCGGCGGTGGCGGCAGAAATTACGTTAGATTCGCAAGCCTACGCGCCACAAGCGCCTTACGATGCCGTGGAGCGTGGGGTGATGCTCGTGCCAGAAGATCGCAAGCAACAGGGATTAGTGCTCGATGCCAGTGTGGCCGACAACTTGACACTGCCCTCGCTCACTCGCATGGCGCGTTTTGGTTTTTGGCGTGACTTCTCCCGTGAAAAAGCCTGTGCCGACGAGCAAATTGCGGCGATGCAGATCAAAGTGTCGCACGCGGGGCAATCGGCGCGTCAGCTTTCGGGAGGCAATCAGCAGAAAATTGTCATTGGCAAGTGGTTGGCATTAGGGCCGAAAGTATTGTTGCTCGATGAGCCGACGCGCGGCATCGATGTCGGCGCCAAATCCGAAATCTATCAATGGATGGAAACCTTGGTACAACAAGGCATTGCTGTGCTGTTTGTGTCTTCCGATCTCGAAGAAGTGCTTGGTCTCGCAGATCGCGTATTGGTCATGCACGAAGGTCGACTGGCGGGAGAATTGAGTCGAGAAAACATGTCGCAAGAGGCCATCATGCGCTTGGCGACAGGGGGAGAAGGATCTTTTTGACAAACGGAGATATGATGAAAAAAACGTTAGGAATTTTTGTGGTATTCGTGCTCATCTGCTTGCTCACCGCCGCATTGAGCGATGTGTTCTTGCGGCCGCAGAACGTCGAGAACCTGATCATGCGCATCGGTCTTTACGGCATCATGGCGATCGGAGTTTCGTTCGTCATCATGACGGGAGGCATCGATCTATCGCTTGGTTCGATGGTATGTCTCACCGGTTGTGGTTTGCCTTGGCTGCTGGTGAAAGTGGGTTGGTCGCCGCCATGGGCCTTATTGGTGCTGTTGCTAGTCGTTCTAGGACTGGGGTGGACGCATGGTTGGATGATCACGCGCTGGCACTTGCAGCCCTTCATCGTCACCTTGTGCGGTTTGTTGATTTATCGTGGTGTGATGCGCGGACTCGCGGCCGATCAGTCGCTCGGATTTGGCACCGCCTACGATGGCTTGCGATGGATCGCAACAGGAAAAATTCCGCTGGGCAGTTTGCCGATTGCCTTGCCCATGCCCTTCGTCTGGCTGGTGATCGTGGCCTTGCTCGCCTTTGGTTTCCTGCGCTACACCGTCTGGGGTCAGCATCTGCTAGCGCTCGGCTACAACGAAGAAGCGGCCAAAAATAGTGGCATTCGGACGAATCGTTTGATCGTCGCCAGTTACATGATATGCGCCTTTCTTGCAGGCTTTGCGGGGTTATTGTTCTCCATGGACGTCAACTCCGCCCAGCCTTCTGATTTTGGCAATTTTTATGAGCTGTATGCGATCGCCGCCGCCGTGTTAGGTGGATGCAGCCTGCGCGGAGGGCAGGGAGCAGTATTGGGAGTCTTAATTGGCACCGCGTTGATGCAAGTGCTGCGCAACATGATCGTCTTGGTCTTTCCTGCTCAGCAGAACATGGAATTTGCGATCATTGGCTTTGTCATTTTGCTCGGGGTATTGGGGGATGAATGGTTCAAGCGGTATTTTGCAAAAAGGTCGTGATTTCCTTGCGGGCTTTTGCTTGACCGTGTGCGGGTCCTTGCATTGACTGCGGCATGGCGAATGCGAAACATGAAGGGTTCCGGTGGTTGTGGCAGTATCTGTCGCGTCACAAGGCAATCTTTTTGCCCTCTTTACTGGCTCTGCTTTTCACGGCGGCTCTGTCGCTAGCGTTTCCTTGGTTTTTGAAAGACTTGATTGGTGAGCCCAGCGATGCGCTGCGTCGGGGTGTGGATCCTCAACAAGTGATTCACAAGGTTGATTCGGACATTTTGGTGATGATCGCCGTCTTGGCCTTGCAAGCCTTTATTGGCTATTGGCGCGTGCAGGGCTTCATTCGATCGGGCGAAGCGGCTTTGAATGATTTGCGCAAAGATCTTTTTGATCAATTGACTTCCTTGCCCGTCTCGTTTTTTCAAGAGCAACGAACAGGGGCTTTGAGCAATCGGATCTCGGCGGACCTTGCGGTGGTGCGCGAGACCTTGATCACGACCATGCCGCAAGCGGCAAGGCAGACGGTGATTTTGATCGGAGGATTGGCGGTGGTGTTTTATTCATCGTGGAAACTCTCGCTGATGATGCTGTCGTGCATTCCCTTTGTGATCCTTGCCGTGGCGTTGATAGGTCGGCGCGTGAAACAGCATTCCAAAGCATCACAAGATGCGCTATCCGAGTGCAGTTCGGTGGTCGAGGAAGTATGCCAGGCCATTGCCGATGTGAAGTCGTATGGCAACGAGTCCTATGAGCAGGCTCGCTATGGCATGGGATTGCGAAAATTTTATGAAGTGACCGTGCAGGGTGCGCGGATGCGTGGGTTGTTTTTGTCTTTTATCATCTTTGTGATGTTTGGCACCATCGCCGCAGTCGTGTGGTTTGGTGCGCGGATGTTGGCGTCGGATCAGATCAACTCGATTCA
>RDYF01000239.1 GCA_004293285.1 Verrucomicrobiota bacterium
ATTGTAAGTTTGCAATAAACGAATAATATTTGGTGTCTCTGGTCATACCTACGTCAGATTGGTCATCAAGACCGCTTGTCATGATTGGTAGCCAGAGGCACTAAACTCATCAAATTCGGACAGTTCAGTGGGCAAAAAGCCCGTTTCACAATGATGTTGAACTGATGAGTACTAACCACCTTTTTCCTTTGTTTATTATGAATCAATCAATTACTTACTACGGCGTGGATGTGAGCAAAGACCTACTCCACATTAGCTACCAAACAGGAACTGATGCCAATGGGCAAGCCCAGTTTTCGTATCAAAAACTACCCAATGAAGTACCTACCATTGAGCAGTGGGCTACCCAACTACCCACTAACGCTCAGGTAATCTTCGAGCATACGGGTACTTATTCTGCCCGATTAGGCTGGGTAGTAAAGGTTTTGCCCTTACCTTGAAGTCCATTAGCAAAACCGACCGTCAAGATGCGAGTTTGTTGGCACATTACGGCCAGGTCTTCCAGCCTCTTGCCACAGAACTGGCCTCGGAAACCTTGCACCAACTGCGCCAACAGCAAAAACACCTCAATGACCTCAAAATTAGCCAACAAGCCTTGGCTAATCAGCTACATGCCTTGAGCTATGACCCCAGAGCGAGTAAAAAAGTAACCGATAGCTTACTGGTTTTGCAGCAAAGCTACTGGACTCAAATTGCTGCTTTTGAGCAGGATTTAGATACTCTGAGTCAAGATGAGTTGCAACTTATCTGTGAGCGAATGCAGCGCGTGAGCGGCATTGGCCCAGGTTCGGCAACGGCATTGTGTGTAACCACCAACGGCTTGAGGGATTTTGAGTCGGCCAAAGCTGTGGCTAAGTTTATCGGCATCGCCCCCAGCCAGTACCAATCTGGCACATCGGTAAACCGACGTGGCCGAATGGCACGAACGGGTATGGGGTATGTGCGTGGGCTTTTATACATGGCCGCGCGCTCTGCTAGACGCTATAATTTGGCTTGCAAAGCACTTTATGAACGACTACGGGCCAAGGGCAAATGTCACAAAGTGGCTATGGTGGCTGTGATGAATAAATTGTTGCATCAGGTATTTGCGGTGGTCAAAAAAAACAGCAAATTTATCAATGGATTTGGATTACCCAAAGAAAATTTGGCCTAAAACTTGATATTTAACACAGTTCAT
>RDYF01000012.1 GCA_004293285.1 Verrucomicrobiota bacterium
AATAGTTCGTTGCTGGACGAAAGGCTCGATCGGATTTGTCAAACCACTGTTCTTGGGTATGATAGCGTTCTCGCTGGTAGACTTCCAAGGCACTCCAGTTTTCCTTTTCCCTAGGTAAGAATGTGCCGCGTTCGAGAATTAAGATCTTTTTACCGCTAGGAGCCAGATGATGTGCCAGCGTTCCACCGCCTGCACCAGTGCCGATAATGATAACATCGTAATGTTGGTTAAGCATGGTTTTCATCTCTATTGTTCTTGATAGTTCCACAACAAACCACCATCAACGACTACTGTCGAACCAGTGATATACCGAGCGTCATCTGAAGCTAGAAAAGCAACTACCGCCGCAATATCATCTGGTTTTCCAAATCGACCTAATGGAATATTTTTAAGCAAAGGTTGCAATTGAGCGGGGTTATTTAGTAGCTGTTGATTGATTGGCGTTTCGATCGCACCTGGAGCCACATTATTGATAGTAATACCCAATCTTCCCAGCTCTACCGCCAGATTTCGCATCATCATTTTCACGGCACCTTTACTAGCACAGTAAGTAGTGAAGTGTGGAAATGGTAATTCTTCATGAACGGAACTAATATTAATAATACTGGCGCGATTTTTGCCCGTATCGATTTGATGTTTGACGAAAAACTGTGTAGCAAAGAAAACTCCTTTGAAATTGATATTCATAACCGCATCAAAATCTTGCTCTGTTATATCCCAAAAGTCAGAATGTTTTTCAATCCCAGCATTATTAACCAAAATATCGATCGTGCCAAAATGTTCGATACTTTCAGCAACTAAACGCCGTACATCATCAACCATTCCCAAATCTGCACCGATACTATAACCCCGATCTCGATCGCAAAATCCATCAGCCATCAAGCAATTACCGCCGATCTCATTAATTGCCTTCAGCGTTTGTTCCGCGCCTTCAGGATTGGAACGATAATTGACAACAACTTTCGCGCCTTCCTGTGCCAATCGAATTGCAATACCTTGACCGATACCGCCACTACTACCAGTGACTAAAGCAACTTTTTCATTCAGTTTCATGATTTTTATTGTGAATTGATAGTTTGACAGCAAATCGGACTGATACACTCAGTAGTATGATTCGGGCAAAGCTTACTGCAAATTTGTCTCTGCACCTTCCGCTGCCCACTGCGTAAAAGCTGGTCAAGCTGCAATAAATTTCATTGCCACCCCATTCATGCAATAGCGTTTACCCGTCGGTTTGGGGCCATCTGCAAAGACATGCCCCAAATGTCCGCCACAGCGACGACAATGTACCTCAGTTCGAGTCATTGCAAAAGCTCGATCGATCGTCGTTCCAATAGCACCCTCGATCGGGGCATAAAAGCTCGGCCAACCCGTACCACTGTTATATTTAGTAGTAGAGGTAAATAGTGGCAAATTGCAGCCAGCACAGGCAAAAGTGCCGTTACCATGCTCCAAATCCAGGGGGCTACTACCCGCACGTTCGGTGCCATGCTGACGCAACACTTCAAATTGAGCTGGTGTCAAAATTTTCCGCCATTCTTGCTCTGTTTTCATAATTGCAAACTGATGATTTTCAGCTATTTTTATGGTTTTTCCTTGAACTTTGTTCGGTAAATAATCCGACAACCAAATCGAACCGATCGTCGCAATTCCAGCAGATAAAAAATAACGTTTTTTCATAGGATTAATCTACAGATCGAGAACTACCCTTGCCGTTTTGGGATGAGAAATACAGATGAGTACCGAACCTCGCTCTACAGTCGCACTTGGTTGTTCTTGATACTCCACTTCTCCTTCAGCAATCTTGCACGTACAGGTACCGCAAATCCCTGCACGACAGCTATATTCAGGTCGCAGACCATTTGCTTCGGCAAACTCTAAAATCGTCCCATCGGCAGGATTCCAAGTATGAGTTCGACCAGATTTACTGAAGACAATTTCTTTAGTATCGCTAGTTGCTGTGGTTACAGATTCACCCGCTTTTGCTGGTTTTGGCATTGCCTTGGCAAAGGATTCAAACATTACTCGCTCGTCTGCTACCCCCCACGTTCTCAATCCATTTCTAATCGCATCCATAAATGATGCCGAGCCACACAGAAAGTAATCTGCTTCAGTGGAACCACACAATTGCTGCATTTCTGGTGCCACTATATTTTGAATCAGAGCAGCATCGACATATCCACGCTGGTGATAATGTCCGATATCTGTTGCCATCGGTTGGCTATAGCAGTAGATAATATGTAAATTAGAATGACTGGCAGCGAGGGCATTAATTTCATCGCGAAAAGCATGATTTTGGCTATCTCTAGCACCATGTAAAAACCAAATGTGTCGCAATGGATTTAGTTGCATCGCCGCTTTTGCCATACTAATCATCGGCGTAATTCCTACACCATTACTAATTAAGATCGCAGGTTGGGGATGGTGAAGATTGAGTACGAATTTGCCAGCCGGAGGTTTTACCCAAATTATCGAATCTTCTTGGATGCGATCGTGCATAAAATTAGAAGCAATTCCTGGAGGTAGATCGGTACCGACTGGTGCAATTTCTCGCTTAATCGACAGGCGATAATAAAGTGGAGATTGATGATAATCGGATAGAGAATAAGTGCGGATTACTGGCTCGGCTCGCTCTGGCAAATCGAGTTTTATCGTCAGAAATTGTCCCGGCATAAAAGCCGGAATCGGCTCGTTATCTTCAGGATGTAAATAGAAAGATGTAATATTATCGCTTTCGCTTACTTTCCGCATGACGATAAATTTTCGCCAATCATGCCATCCCGAATTTAATGATTCTCGATCGCCTAAATCGTTAGACTCAACTTCATTATCTTTATTACGCTTACCCGAACTCAAACCGATCGCCGCACCGATAACAGAACTCGCTAACGAGGTGTAGACAACTAGCTTACTTGCAGATTCGGGAGTTGTCTGCTTTGGAGATTTGAGTAATTCTAAGGCAAGTCCAGCAGGAATTGTGACTAAACTGCCTAGAAAGATACCAGCAGCGATCGATCTAATAATGGGGTTGGAAATTTGTTGTATATTTTCTAGCATTTTCTAATTCCTCGTTGGTATAGCTTCTTTCCAATAGAATCAAATTAATGGGCAAATATTTGACTGAATTCTATTTTGGTTATAGATATTACTTGTTGGCATCAACGATCTTCAGAGCAGGTTTATCCAAGTTTTCATGGCAGTAAATTTTGCTAAAATATAGATAGTGGGCAACAGCTCCCGCTCGTCGGAAAACCCGATGATTTTGGTTAAGATAATGCCCACCATCCAGTTCGATCGAGAGACTAAGAATACTAAATTCTAGAATCGATCGCAGAGGATATTACTTAACTTCACTGGGATTGAACCTAGCAATTTTGCCTTTTTTGACTGCCACAACCACATCGTAAACAGTACAGAGTGAAAGTGTAGTGTCATTGTTTTTGCTGTAAAGATTAACTACCATGCCCGCACCACCTGGTTGCACGCCAATTGGATTGAGATCTTTGGGATATAGTTTGCGGAGTAAGTCTCCACTACCTGGTTTACCTTTAACCGCTGTAATTTGGTCGATCTTTTCTTGCGTAGTTTCAGTTTGAGCGATCTTAACTTCTTGGGCAGATGCTTGGAGAGAATTAGGAGCGAATGATTGGAAGGGAACGGTGGCGATGGCGATCGTACCCAGAGCGATTGTTGTCAGCAGAAAAGAAGTAGCTTTCATGTTGTAAATCCTAGAATTGGGTTGTAAAAATTAGAAGTGAAGTCGAGTATAAAGATCGACTATTTTGGGATCGATGGTGCAGACTGAGGTTGTACCAGACAGGTTTGTTTGTCACATTCATATTTGTATAGCGATTCTACATAGGGCTTTTGCCAACTCAGCGGAATTTCCAACAAATCTCGCGTGCCAGTAAACCCCTGACCGATAAATAATAGTAGTGCCAAGCAGTTGAGAATGATATGGACGTTGCGCCAACGATTGCTGCGATCGCGATAAATATCTTGAATAATCGCTAATGAAAAAATCATTAACATCGCAGCAACGATCCCATAGTAATAATGGGAGACATACCATTCAGATTCGCGTCGATAGATCTCTGGTTGAGAACCGATCACTACTAAGCCCATTCCCGTTAATGTGGCAAATATGCCCAGCCAAATCTTTTCGCTCGATCGATATAAAAAGAACAGCGCTCCGCTAGTGGCGACGAACATCATCAGGATAAATACCACCCGAAATGGTTCTTTAATCCAAGCTTGTTGTTCGAGTATTTTTGAGAAGATCGGATGTGCCAGTCCAATTAAGGACAGCACTACAACCGAGCCGCTCAGCCATCGACCCAAATCTACGTGCTCTTTGCCTACAACTCCAGGAATTTGACTTTTCCCACCAGTTGCCACAGCTAGCCGGCGTTGGCGGGTTTGCCATGCCATTCTCACTACCATGCCGATGAGGGGGAAAACTACGGCCACGGCGAAAGAAGGATGCAATAGCAAGAATAGATCGTTGGCATTCATAAAAATAAATCCACAGCAGAAGATCGACTATTAACGTCAGTTAGCAGTTCGTTTTCGACTGGCGGACTGGGGAACATAGATGCTCCCAAAATCCCAACTTCTCACTCGAAAAATGCTACTAGCAACTTGGGTTATTAGTATCATCGCAATGGTTTTTTAAGCACGCCTGAAATGAACTTAATAATTTCCTGAATTTTTGGGTATAGATCTTTCAGCCGATTCTCAGCTAATTCTCAGTAACTGTCACGACACGTCAATTCACTGACATCTAACATCTAATCCTCGTCACGATCTAAGATTGCATCAGCCAGCGTCTTTGCCGCCTTACCCTGCAAGGCATCACCGTGCCGGTAGTGCCCTGAAGGAAAGGATCGACAGAATAAAACTGAATTCAAATAAAAGTAGACATTTAGAGTTGTAAATTATCATTGTAATGATGTACAAAGCGCCAAATTGCAGCAATATGATTTTCTAATTTTTTAGAGAAGGCTAAGCTCTTTCTTACCAACCCTTGATACTCGTTGTCGAATAGTACAGTTGAAGCGCTCGATATAGCTAGTAAAACCACTATCTTTATCTACACGGCGTGATGACGTTTGCTGGGCAATACAGAATCATAAGCACAAAGCGTGATCGGTATAAAATACTGCACATTGACGGTAAACTGGTGGCATTGAATTCCATAAAGATTGAGCCGATACTGCGCTACGATCTCCAATATGTACACCAACAATTTCCCTAGTCTGGGCATCCAATGCCAGCCAGACCCACTGCTGATTTCCTTTACTATCAACG
>RDYF01000240.1 GCA_004293285.1 Verrucomicrobiota bacterium
AAAGAGGCCAAAGTTTTCGGCCTGAATCTCGCCATTTCGATGGTCGATCTCACCACGCTCGAAGGCAAGGACTCGCCCGGCAAAGTCGAGTCGCTCTGCTACAAGGCGCTGCAACCTGATGCAACGCTCGATGCCCCATCCACCGCTGCGGTCTGCGTCTATCCAGCTCTTGTCAAAACCGCACGTCGCATTCTCGGCGATGATGCTGCGGTCAAAATTGCCTCGGTTGCCACGGCTTTTCCCTCGGGGCAAACATCGCTCAAGACACGACTCGCCGAAGTCCGCGATGCGGTGCGCGACGGTGCCGATGAGATCGACGGTCTCTTCCTCAGCGGCCAGCTCGCGCGTGTGCAAGAAGAAATCGCCGCTGTTCGCGATGCCTGCGGCGATGCCACCCTCAAAGTGATTCTCGAAACCAGCGAGCTCGAAACCTACGACAACATCCGCGCGGCGAGTTTTCTCGCCATGCAAGTACTGCGACCCGGCGACTTCATCAAAACCAGCACCGGCAAGACATCCGCGAATGCCACCCTGGGCAACAACCAGGTCATGCTCGAAGCCATACGCGACTTCTATCTCCGCACCGGCACCGAGATCGCGATGAAACCAGCGGGCGGCATCCGCACTGCGAAACAAGCCCTTGCCTTTCTCATCGCCGTCAAAGAAACCCTCGGCGATGCCTGGCTCTGCCCCGCACGCTACCGCTTCGGCGCCTCGGCCTTGCTCAATGACTTGTTGCGTCAACGGGCCAAAGAACAAACCGGACGCTACCAAGCGGGCTATCGCTTCAGCGAAGCCTCAGGATCTTACTGATTCCTTGATTTTCACCCAAAACGCAAAATTTTGGTGGCAAAGTCGCTCGTTTTCGCAAAAAAAGAAAAATTTTCGCCCTGACCAGCAACAAAATTTTGACAAGTTCCCCAGAATTCGCTAAATCCACCGCCCCGCTGGAGGGGTTGGAACCTCTCTGCACAACCACAACGCTCGCGTATCATGTCCAAGAAAACAAATCTCAAAGCCGCTCTCCGCAACCGCACCGGTTCCGGTCGTCTCAACCAAATGCGCAAAGAAGGCTGGCTGCCATCCGTCATGTATGGATTGGGCAAAGCCAACCAAAACCTCAAAGTAGATGCG
>RDYF01000013.1 GCA_004293285.1 Verrucomicrobiota bacterium
GATGGAAATGCCGTGAGCAAACATCAACAGCGTCGCCGCAGGAATGCCAAATTCATTCGTTTTTCCCGCTGCCTGAGCCGCGACCACAGCGGCAAGTGCGAGGAAAATGTAGCCCATGTGCATGACGGAAGAGTGACCGAGCATGGCATCGAGGCGTTTCTGATTGATCGTCACAAATCCCACCCAGAGGATGTTGCCCAGCAACAGAACCAACAAAGGAGTCAGCCAAGCATTCATGCCGATCGGGAGTAGCGGCAAGGCGAGTTGCATGAGGCCATAGAGTCCGAACTTTTTCAACACACCGGCGTGAAGCATCGCAGTGGGTGCCGGAGCGCTGGCGTAGGCGGGGGCCGCCCATGAGTGAAAGGGGAAAAGCGAAACCAAGATGCCAAATCCTACGATCAACAAGGCAGCGATCGATTTCTGCGTGGCAGCATCAATCACCAGCGTGCCGGCTTTTTGCTGGGCGAGCATGGCAGTGATGTCAAATGTTCCCGCTACGTTCGCCAACCACATCAAGCCTGCCAACAGAATCAGCGAACCTACGCCGAGATAGATGGTAATTTTCCAAGCAATCTCCTTGCGATTGCCGCGACCTAATAGGCCAATCATCAAAAAGGTAGGAATCAAGGCGAGCTCGTGAAAGGCATAGAAGAAAAACAAATCGGTCGACACAAATGCGCCAATGGCACCAGCACCGATCAACAGGCTCGAGGAGTAGTAGAGCTTTTCTTTCCCATCCGGTGCTTGACCGCTGAGCACGGCTGCCAGCAAGACGATGACCGCCAGAGCCACCATCACGGCCGAAGTGCCATTGAGAAAACCAAAGGCAAGGTGAATCGATGGCACGTCGAGCACGGGGATCGACATCGACCACGCTTCGGCATTTTTCCATGTGGCGACGGCATAGAGTCCGATCGCACAAGTCACGAGAGCTGCCAAGCGTGCGAGAAATTTCGCCGGTGCGCCAAAAATGATCGCGATCGCCGCAAAAAAGGGAATGATGAAAAGAAGTGAGGACATGGGAAAGAAAAAGTTAGAACACAACCAGGTAAATCACGAGCAGCACTCCTGCTCCCAAAAAGACCGCGTAGGTTTGCAAATTGCCAGATTGCGTGCGACGCACCAACAGCCCCAAACCTTGCACGCAGCGAGTGAAGCCACCAACCAACAAGCCGTTGATGAGAAGCTCATCAAAAAAGTGCACAATCGCAGCAAAGGCGTCCTGGAAGTAACGAACCAAGTAGTTGTCGTAAAGACGGTCAATGTAAAATCGCTCGCGGAACAGAGCCATCGACAGCGGATCTTTGGTTTTGCCACGATAGAGCACAAAGCCGCAGAGCAAGCCGAGAACTAAGGTTGAAATCGAAGCGATCAAGACAAGGGAATCGTGATGCTGCGCCTCTGGACGAATGGCAGAGAGTTTCGCGGCAATGTCCAAGCCGCCCAATTTCGACGCCGAGAACAGTGCCATCACAGCCAAGATGACAAGCGGCACATACATCAATGGACCCACTTCATGCGCATGGTCGGCATGGTCGCTCTTGGTTTTGCCGAGGAATGCCACAACAAACAGTCGGGTCATGTAAAACGTGGTCAGAAAAGCCACAAAAACGGCGATCCAAAATAGCGCCTTATTGTGATGGTAAGCGGCAGAGAGAATTTCTTCTTTCGACCAGAATCCCGATGTCACAAAAGGAACGGCAATCAGCGCGGCGTAGCCCAAGAAAAAGGTGATACCAGTGATGGGCATTTTTTTCAGCAAGCCGCCCATTTTCCAGATGTCTTGTTCGTGGTGGCATGCGAAGATCACGGCACCAGATCCCAAGAAGAGCAAGGCTTTGAACCAAGCATGAGTAAACAGGTGGAACATGCCCGCATCGCCCGCGCCGAGGCCCACGGTCATCACCATGTAGCCGAGTTGCGAGAGGGTCGAGTAAGCCAAGATGCGTTTGATGTCATCTTGTTGCGTTGCCATCAGTGCTGCGACCAACGAGGTAATGCCACCGATCCAAGAAATCACCGTGCCAGCGTCGTTAGCAAAACAATCGACCCCGAGCGAGACCTGCACGCGGAACAGCATGTAAACACCCGCTGCCACCATGGTTGCGGCGTGAATCAGTGCGGAAACGGGGGTAGGACCTTCCATCGCATCCGGTAGCCAGACGTGGAGCGGTAGCTGAGCGGACTTACCCACGGCTCCGCAGAAGATGCAAAGCAGGGCGGCGACCAATGCGCCAGTGGCCAAGCCCTCGGGCAATTTCATTTCGGCAAACGAAAAAGTGCCCGTAATATTCCACAGCAGCAAGATGCCAATCATGAAACCAAAGTCGCCAATGCGGTTGGTGAGAAAGGCTTTTTTCGAGGCATCGGCTGCCGAGTCTTTTTGATACCAGTGACCAATCAGCAAGTAGGAGCTCAGGCCCACCAACTCCCAGAACACAAAGGTCATGATGAAGTTGTTGGCCAAGACAATGCCCGTCATCGAAAACATGAACAAGGACAAGCCCGTGAAAAATCGAGCTTTGGCCGAATCATCTTTCATGTAGGCGAGCGAGAACAGATGAACCAGCATGCCCACACCCGTGACGACAATCATCATGCCGGTGGAAAGCGGATCCAGCGCGATGCCGATGTCGAGCGACCACGATCCGACCCGAATCCACGAATACGATTCAGGCGAGGCCGTGCTGCCCAAGAGCGACACAGCAATGCCAAAAGTGACAATGGCCGAGGCTGTCGAGAGCAGCGAAGCGATCGTATGTTGCTTTGAAAACAACAAATGATTCACTGCGGCGATGAGCAGAGGTAGAAGAAGGAGATACCAAGCGATGTTCATAAAAAGAAAAAATTAACCACAGATTATTGCATTCCTTACCCTTTCAGAACCGTGAGTTCGTCGGTGTAAATGGTTTGGCGCGAGCGGTAGAGTGCGACAATGATCGCCAGGCCGACGGCGACCTCGGCGGCTGCGACGGTGATCACGAAAAAGACCAGCATTTGACCGTGGATATCGGGCAGCCCAGCGGCGTTCGGCTGGAAGCGTGAAAAGGCGACCAAGGTCAGGTTGGCCGCGCTGAGCATGAGCTCCAAGCACATAAAGACCACAATGATGTTGCGGCGCAGCACAACGCCGGTAAGGCCGATGGCAAAAAGCAGACCTGCGACGAGGAGGTATTGGTTTAAGGTAGGCATGGCGGATTAAAGAGTTTGTTTTTTCGAAAGTACCACCACCCCGACGGTGGCGACGAGCAGCAGCACGCCGAGAATTTGCAGCGGCAAGTTGTATTGCGTGAAGAGGCTTTGACCAATCAAATGCACGTCGGGCAGGGTGTTGTTGCGCAAGTTCTTCGAAATCTGCGTTTCCACTACCAACGTATTGCCGG
Source organism: Verrucomicrobiota bacterium (assembly GCA_004293285.1). Lineage (GTDB taxonomy): Bacteria > Verrucomicrobiota > Verrucomicrobiia > Verrucomicrobiales > Akkermansiaceae > UBA956. The sequence goes on from RDYF01000013.1 coordinate 3,387, forward strand.
GTTTTTCTGGGTCAGGCAGTTTGTTGGTGTAATGTTCGGCAGCGGCAGGAAGATTGAGCTCCGTCATCGCGCGGTTGGGATGGGTCGAGGTAATGCCGATCAATTGAATCGTGAACGCAATGACAATCCCCAAACCCGCAAACAACGGCATCATTTTGGGCACGCGTTTTTTGTCGGTATTCAAATCCAGCAACATGATGATGAAAATGAACAACACCATGATGGCACCGGCGTAGACCAGAATTTGAATGATGCCCGCAAAATACGCATTGAGTCCAATGAACAGGCCTGCCAGTCCGACAAACGACGCCACCATCGACATCGCGCTGGCGACGGGATTGGGCAACAGCACCACGGCAGCGGCACCGAACAACATCAGCATGGCAAAAAGCCAAAAAATAGGTGAGGGCATGGGAGTGAATAAAAATTGGTTATTGCAGAGGATGGATTACTTGATTTCGTTCCACTTATTGACCAAGCCCACGCGCACGCCGCCGATCTCGTAGAGTTTTTCTTTGTTGTGGACCATGTCCGCACGATTGAGCCCTGTGATCAGGTAGTCCTTGCGCAGGAAGATGGCTTGCTCGGGGCAGACCTCTTCGCACATGCCGCAGTAAATGCAGCGAATCATATCAATATCAAACGCCTTCGGACGTTTCTCCACCTTGGCCCAAGGATCGTCAGAAGGAATCTCGCCTGGAGTGATTTTGATCGCCTTGGGTGGGCAAATGAATTCGCACAACTGGCAGGAAACACAGCGCTCGCGACCTTGCTCGTCGGTCACTAGGGTCGGCGCACCACGGTAGTGCTCGGGCATGTGGTCGTCCCAACGTTGTTCTGGAAACTGCATGGTAACGCCGAGACCCGATGAGGCCAAGGTGCTGGCACCGCGCGATTTATTGAAGAGCGACGCGACGGCGTGCTTCATCGTCAGGAAAAATCCTTTGAGCAGAGCGCCGAAGTAAATTTTTTCACCGGCGGAAAGTTTGGGACGTGTGAGTTTGACAATGGCCATAATGCAGAGAGTAAGAGATTACGCGGGACGGACTTTGGCTTCAGAAACTTTAGCGACGTAGATGATTGCAGCAGTCGTGACGACGAGTAGCACAGCACCAATCGCAAGGATCAGACCGCTGAGGGCAGGGGCGGCGATGACGAGTGCGGCGAGGAACACATTGATCAGCGCGGCTTCAAAGAAAATCACCCAGCCGAGTTTCATCAATTGGTCGTAGCGGAAACGAGGCACGGTCCAGCGCACAAGAATGAAAAACAGAATGAAGGCAATCACCTTCGCGAGGAAAACGCCGAGGTGGAGCAAGCCGCCGATTTTGAAACCGCCGATGGCGAGATCGGCAATGAAGGCATCGGCTCCGAAGCCCAGGGACCAACCACCAAAAAACAGCGTAACGATCAAAGCGGAACCAACCACCATCGCGGCGTATTCGCCCATGAAGAACATCGCGAATTTCATCGAAGAATATTCGGTATGATACCCTCCAACGAGCTCCGTTTCACACTCAGGTAAGTCGAATGGCATACGGTTGGTTTCGGCAAAAATGGAGATCGTAAAAATCAAGAACGAGATAAAAGCCGGAATCCAGAACAGCAGCTTGCTGGTGAGAGAAAGTGCGCCTTCGCCGTGTCCCCAGAGGGGCAACAGCAGCCAGCCGTGGTCGGCTTGGAATTGCACGATTTTGCTGAGATTGAGTTCACCGAAGTAGAGCAACACAGGAATGATCGAGAGCCCCAGCGCAATCTCGTAGGAAATCATTTGAGCGGTCGAGCGCACACCGCCGATGAAGGGGAACTTCGAGTTCGACGACCATGAACAGAGGACCTACATTGATGTCGGCGATCACCAATTTCACCGGATCCATTCCTGGAAGTTGAATGTCGCTGCCAAAAGGAATCACGCAGAGGGTGATCAGTGCCGGTGCGACAGTCAGCGCAGGAGCCATCCAGTAAAACGCCTTGCGCACATGGGCGGGGGTGAAGTCTTCTTTGAGGAAAAGCTTCACACCATCGGCGACCGGCTGGATCAAACCAAAGAACGAAAAGTCTTTCTTCGCTCCAAAGAGCGTCAGCGGAATGCCCACGCGGTTCGGTCCTACACGGTCTTGGATGATCGCCGAGAAGCGACGTTCAAAATACACCGAAACCGGCACAAGAGGCAAAACCACCACGAAGGTGAGCGTGATGATTTTAACAATGATGGTGATGAGTAAAGCGATATCCATGGTGAAAGCGAGTAGAAATGACAAGATGGCAAGATGATCAAGATTAAGAAGATTTGGGACGGTAGTGGGCAAATTTTCGTTTTACTTGAAGTGCTGTGTGACCAAAGTTGATAAGAAGGCCCGTTTCCGTGCCCGTGGCGCGAAGGTAGTTGACCAGTTGGGCTTTGTGTTGGGGAAGAAGAGCCGTAACGGATTTGAGCTCCACAATCAACTGATGATCGACCAACATGTCAGCAACAAAATCGCCGATGTAACGTCCTTTGTAACTGACGTGGAGTTTGATGAACTGTTCAAAATCGATCTCGGCCGATGCCATTTCGAGAGCGAGAGCATTTTGGTAGACACTTTCCATGAATCCAGGACCGAGAACTTGATGAACCTCCATGGCGCAGCCGATCACTGCGTGGGTCAGTTCATCCATAGTTTCGAATTTTGCGCTCATGTGATATCTTGAAAATCTTGGAATCTTGTGAAAAAGTGCTGTTAGCCATTAATCGTGCCGGCAGCTTTGCGGGCCCGTTCGTTTTCGAGCAATGGGATTTTGTGATCGGTGGTAGTGATCACCGTGCCCTGATCGCCAATTTTGGAAAGGGTGAGATTTTCGAACTCTTTGACCTCTAGGCTGAGTTGCTTGAAAACTTGCTCGATCATGGCGAGATCTTGTTTTTCCCCCGTGATCGCTTGGATCAAATCGCGCAGAATTTCCCAGTCGTCATGAGCCTGTCCCGGAGGGGTGCAGGCGGCGTTGAGGCGTTGCAAGCGACCGCTCAGATTCACCATCGAACCACGTTTCTCGGCAAAGGCGGACGCCGGCAAGACCAAGTCGGCCACTTGCGCGGTGGGGTTGGCGAGGATGTGGCTGTGCACGTGGAAGTCGAGCTTCGCCAACTCCGCTGCA
>RDYF01000014.1 GCA_004293285.1 Verrucomicrobiota bacterium
CCACAACGCATCACGCCCGAGTTGTGCACGATTTTGCAAAAGCATCACCCGCTTTTCATTTCGATTCACACCAATCATCCCAAGGAACTCACCACCGAAGTCAAGGCAGGCCTCGAGCGCTTGGCCAATGCGGGTGTTCCTCTCGGCAATCAATCGGTGCTGCTGCGCGGCGTGAATGACTCGCCTCTGATCCAACGCGCCTTGGTGCATAAGCTGCTGATGTGCCGGGTCCGACCCTACTACCTGTATCAGTGCGACCTCATTAACGGTTCGGCGCATTTGCGCACCTCCGTGACGACAGGCCTTGACATCATCGAGCACCTGCGCGGTCACACCACCGGCTATGGCATCCCGCAGTATGTCATCGATGGCCCCGGAGGCGGTGGAAAAATCCCGCTCAATCCCGAATACATTCTCAACCGTCAACCCGGTCGCGTGATCTTGCGCAATTTCCAACAACAGGTCTTCGAATACCCCGACCCCAATCCGATTCCTGCCGAAGCTCTCGCCTCTCTGCAACAACTTGCTGAATCCAAATCAACTAACGATCATGTGGGACACCCAGTTTCTTGAACTCTTTGACCGCTGCCGCAAACTCCATGCCGAAGGACGTCGCGACTTTGAAAACTTGTCGAGGACCTGAACAACGAAGGCGAACCTTCGGCAAGCACGGCCTTGCTGGTCGCTGCGGTGCGTCGCGATTATTTCCTCACCATCCAAAATGGCGTTCGATCGAAAAAAGTGTTAGGTCGAGACCAAGTACCAACTTTTGGCGACGCGCTCGATGGCATTAGTTATCTGCCGCGCATCATCGCCAAAGCGCAAGCGAAGCTGCGCGGTGAGCTCGATCCCGACTTGATGTATGGCTGTGGTGGTGATTTCTTGCGCCACGTCTGGGCTGCAGGGGAAAATCACCAAAAGATTGTCGACTTCGTGCGGAGCTAGTCGGATCAACGAACGAAGGCTCGCTGGCTATACCGTCAGAAAAACGCACAACTACCTCTCGTCATTCGGTTTTGCGATCACCCCTGATCTTTCCTCTGCCTTACGCTCGCGAGGTCAGCTGGTCGAAAATTGTTGCCATTTTCCATTGGGATCAATCACATGATGTGCTAGGGTAGCCCACGATGACTGCTCCTGAATGTCCCGATTGCCCCAGAGTCACGCCCGCTCATGGTGTCGATCAACAAGCGATCGATGATCAACTCCGTTACGAATTGGAACTCCCTGATCGCTCTTTCCTCTCTGGTCCAAGATCTCGATTCTCGGATTTGAAAACGTTGTTGCACGTCTCGCTCGATTTCATTCGCGCCTTCCGCGTGCTGCATTTCGTCGGACCCTGTGTCACCATCTTCGGCTCTGCTCGCACACCTGAAGGAACGACCTACTACGAAATGGCTCGTAAAATGGGCGAGCGCATGGCGCAGATGGGATTCACTGTCATGACTGGCGGTGGACCAGGCATCATGGAAGCCGGCAACCGCGGCGCATATGAGGTCGGCGGGCGCAGCGTTGGTGTCAATATTCAGCTTCCCTTCGAGCAAGAGGGCAATCCCTATGTCGACCGCGAGGTCACGATGCGCTATTTCTTCACCCGCAAGACCGTATTGGTGAAGTATTCCTACGCTTTCATCGTCATGCCAGGAGGCGCTGGCACCCTGGATGAAATGTTTGAAACCATGACCCTGATCCAAACCGGCAAGCTGCGCAATTTTCCTATCGTGCTGATGGGCAAGGATTACTGGGCGCCCTTGATGCAAATGGTCGATCGCATGCTCGAAGAAGGCATGATTAGCCCCGAGGATCCCGACCTGATCTTTTACACCGACGACATCGAGGAAGCCTGCGCCCACATCGAACGCCACGCCGTGCGTCAGTTCGCCCTTCGCCGCAAGACGTTGCCCAAAGGCATGCGTCTGTTGGGCGAGAAAAATCTCGTCAGGGAGCCAAGCTAGATGCTCAGCCATTAGTGCAGCCCATCTTCGTGATGCGGCAAGTCATTCACTCGTAGGGGAATCGATTTGACCGCATCATGGCGCAGCGCAATCGGCCAACGCGGATAGAGTCCGCCAACGATCAAGATCATCATCAACGCGGTCAGTGGCCAACGCTCGCGCGGCAGGGCATCGGGAACCTCGATGACGTTTTTGGGCAATACCCCCAAAAACAACACACTGTAGAGACGCATCAAATTGATGGCGTTGATCGCGGTAGCCAGCAATAGCGCCACACCCATCACCGAATGATGATCTTGTACGCCGTGAAACAATAAATCTTCCGCACAATATCCCATGGTCCCTGGCAAGCCGACCAAAGCCAATCCGGAGATCAGAAAAAATACCGCAAGACGCGGAGCACGCACGGCAAGCCCCAAGGGAACTGTCGGATCGGCGACGTCGATCACGCGCACTTCCAAAATCCGCACGATGCCAATCAAGGCGGTCGATGCCAATGTCACCACCATCCAGTGCAACATGCCCCCCATCACACCTTCTGCATTGGTGGCCAACAAACCCGAAAGAATGAAGCTTGCCTGACTGATGCAAACAAAAGCCATCAGGCGACGGGGTTTCTTTTCAATCAAACCACGCAAACTTGTCACCAACGCGGTCACCAATGCCAATATGCTCAACCACTCCAGAGAAGGATGATCCAATACCGACATTCCGGATGATTGCGCACGCGCCACCAACAAGGCACCCAAATGAGAATTGAACAACAACGCCTTCGGCAACAAAGGACCTGATTCGAAGGAACGCAAGGTCCATGAGTGAAAAGGAAAAATCCCCTTTCGCAAAATCACTGTCATCACCAAAAAGAACAGACTCCATTGAGAGATGTTGGCAACATTCGACCAGTGGGAGGCATGGAGAAAAATGGTCGATAGAGTGAGCAAAATGGCACTCACGATCAAAGCGATACTCGTCTGCTTGTGATCTTCCGTGCGACCAAAGAACGCTCCGACAAATGGTACACAAGTCAACCACCAACCCAAGTTCACCACCCACAAATGATTGGATGCGTAAATGCAGGTCGTTCCCGTGACCAACAAGAAGATTCCTGACAAGCAACGATCGCGAATGTCGCGCCGTGGTGCCAAACACACCGCTAGGATTGCGACGAAGAGAAATACGACCAGAGGCAAGCCATCGATCGCATCAGTACTAAAACACGGCAACCACGGATCGGACTCTGCCGTCACGGATCGGACTTGGATTTTCAAAAGGGCGAGCACGAACATCACCAGCGAAAAACCTAAGACGACAAGCGCGATTCGTCGACGATTGAACGAAGGAAAACGAGGAGAGCAGAAAACCGCACCGAAGAGAAGTGCCAGCAGGCCCAGGCTCAGATAAGGCAATGGAAGAAGAAAAAACGTAGTCATAGAAAATCGAGGGATAGAACGATGGAGAAGAAGGATTACTCCGCAACCACAATCGAAGGTGGCGGAGACGGATTAGGTTTCATCGGATGACGAGATGGCGCGCGTTCGATTTTGACCAGCAGACGAATCAACGCATACAGGGGGCGCCACAAAATCCGCTCCCACAAGGCTTCGTGAAAGCCGCGAAACATAGCAAAGCAATAGAGCTTGCGCTGCCACTTTACCGGCAATAGCGCATCGTAGTGCTTGCCTGTCGCTTGCAAGACCCCGCCAGCGCCGGAATGCTGACGATGGTAATCGCTCAACATCGATGGCGAACGCAAAAATTGCATTGCTCTCACTGTAGCGTGACCTACTACATGAATCAGAGCCAAGGTATGCCAACCGAGAGCAATCTCGCAGAAAATGATTCCCAACTGGGTTTGCGACGCATATGCAAGGGACGTTTTGGCATCACTGCAACTGCGCTGAATCATCGTTGCTAACACCGCGGTCGTGCTGCCAATGAAGAACAACAAAATGGTCGCCGTGAGCGATTGATGAATGACGGGGGCAGCACGCAGCAACAGATAAGGACCCGCATGCACGGAAATGGCACCATAAAAAATGGCGCTCGACGGAGTAGGCCCTTCCATCGCGCGAGCCAGCCAACCACAAAAGGGGCCTTGCGATGACTTACCACTCGCTGCCAAAACCAGCAGAACGGCAATCAAAGAAAACATCGTTGCAGGAATCTCATGACCATCCTGATGCGAGGCAATCTCACGAAAGCGCGACCACTCCGCTGATCCATACCATTGATGAGCCAAAAAGACCGCTACCAAAATGCACAAATCGGCCAATCGATAGGTTGCAAAGACTTTCAATGCATTCTTCACAGGCTCGGGCCGATACTGGAAAAAGGCAATCAACAAAACCGAGGTAATCCCTACCAATTCCCAGCCTCCAATCAACAAATCCAAGGAACTCGCTGTGAAAACCAATAGCGCACCGAAGGAGAATAACAGCAGCAGTAGGAAGAATCGCAAGAAACCAGGATCGCGATGCAAGTAGGTCACACTAAACGAAGCAACAATTCCACTCAATAAAATCGTTAGACCAGCAAATGGCATGGTAATGTAATCCAACTGGAAAGCCAAAGGATATTCATAGTGATTCAGTTGAAACCAATCGCCCACGCGTATCTCAATCGCATGTTGAGGGTTCTGATAGACTTGCAAGCACAAGGTCAAAAAAAGCAGAAACATCAAGCCATAGACCACCTTAACCGTGCGACCAATGATTTTCTCGGGCCATGTAAAGCCAAGCAACCAGAAGCAACTCCAGAGCAAAAATGAGGCAAGCGGGAGTCCTAATAGACCAAACAACAACAAAGAAGGATTCATAAATGGTATGGATTAAGCAGACATCAAGTGATTGGCGTTGATTCGAGCCACAGGAAGGTGGTCACGTTTTCCGAAATAGTAATCGCGCGAACTGGAAGCAATGGGCAAGGGCTCTTCGTCACCAATCAGATCTTCCCAACTGCCGTTCCCTCGATAGATTTGAATCGCTCCATCATCGGGGCGTATGATCGACAGACGGATCCAGCGATTTTCAACAAACTCTTTGAGCAAGGGATTCGCGTGAACCACTTTGATCAGTCGATCCGGAGTGCTTTCTACCACGAACAAGATTCTCACGGGCTCATGAATCTCAACGGTCTGTAGCGGCAACCCCGTTCGCAGATCACCTTGGTAGCCATTCATCACACCCAACAAACCGCTGATGTTGTGGGGCAATTTGGTGCCGCATCCATAGCGCTCGTTGTCGACCGTGCTAAAGTAGTATTCCAAGTTGATGCCCCCGCACACTGGAATCACAGCTCCGAGAACGGCCGCAAGATAACGATCTTCTGGATCGTTGGTGACATCGTAACTGATCAAGAAAGACCGTCGATCAAGGAACAATCCTTGAGTGGTTGATCGACGACCCACCACCGCAACTGCATTGGTGCAATGTCCATATTCCGGACGCGGTTCACCCAAATGCACGGATCGCGATTTGACATGTCGGAGTGCCGCGTAGATGGATCGACGTTGATCAAAGTTTTCAAACCTTCTCGTTCTCTCATGCGCCGCGCGCGCACGGGCTTCATCGACTTTGCCTCGCAATTTGATCAAATCCGAAATGTGGCTGCTCGGCATCAAATCGACGTCGAAATAATCCACGTCGTCACTGCACGTGTCATGATAGGCACCGAGGAACCAAGTATCTTCCGGCAAAAAGATTCCTCTTTCGCGCAACAGCAGTAGGCGGACACGAAAGGATTGTTCAAGCTACTACTGCCATGCCCCATCACGACGATGAATCGAGCATGTCCCATGGTCATTCCCATGGGGTGCAACATGTTCGCGACGCGATCCGCCATTTCCGACAAACTGAATCCTGCTAGTAAGCCCGTTGTCGCGTGACGCGATTCGTCGTCATTTCTCATGAATTGCAATTCCGTGCGAGGCTCTGGCAGGAACAGGTCTTTGAGCTTCGCCATCCATCTTTCGTAACTCAATGGCGCAAGAATCCGCAAAGCCATCGGAAAGAGACTGAAGAATCCCAAACAAGCGGTGCTGATCGTGCCACGTACTAGGGTTCGACTGCCAATTCCCGCATTGCGCGATAGTCTTGAGGCAACACGACGAAGGATTTTCCGGATGCTCGACCGGCCTTGATCGGATTCCAGAGGCACTTCCGCCACCTGGTGCGCAGGCTTTACGACCACAGGACACAAGGAAACACCACTTGGATCATCCAAGCCTTGGTAATCGACAGCGCAACCAAAAAAGCCCGCAGCACCATAGGTTTCGATGAGTGGTTCGATCTCTTCTAACGCACGGCGGATCGACTCTTCTCTCTCATCGATGCAAAAAATGACCTGAGCTTGCAATCGATCGGTTTTTTCGACAACAGCGGGCATCGCACGGTGCCTTGCCAAGGGGATCAAAATTTGTCTTTCATGCCGCAATTCATAGGCCAAATGCAGCAAACGCCGACGCTCCCACTCGTGGAACGCTTCTAGCTCGGAACACAATTCTTGAAACTCTTCCTCGGCGAGGCTGGCAAGAAAATCACTGTGATAACCAAGCAACTGACATGCATCGAAAAGCCGTGCTTGATGCGTCAACGGATCAAAATGCCGACTGGATTGAATCGGCTGATGCTTCCAAGCCGTTGTCGAACCCATAATGTTGCGCAGCGCCACGACCGTTAGAGTCAGGCGAACCGCGAGAAATTCCATCAACGAAAAAGACAAGCGCTCATGTGGTGCCAATAGCGGATCCACTTCCAAGCAATGAATCATGCCAGACCAACCAGGAAGTGCCAGTAATTCGCTTGTTAGAAATTTTTCCCAATCGGCGGAAGCGACACCCAACTGATCGAGCAGTTGCAGGACCGTCGACTCAGCATCTGCCTCGGATTGCCGCGAAAACTCATCGGACAATCCAGAAAAAGTACAAGGCAGGTCACTCAGTTGAGTCGCCGCGAACAAAGCACGCGTCGCGGCAAGCAAACCTTGTTCGCGCGAGGGCATGGGCCAATATGCCAAACCCTGATCAAGGTAACTGCTCACCAGTCGCACGAGAACCAAGTGCACCTCATCGTCCAAATCCGAATCATGCTTCGCCATCACCGCTTGCGCAGGACGCATGGCTCGTTTGGTTTCCGCACCAGCACTGGGTTGGTATCGACTCGTGCATACTTGCCACAAACGCTGCGGATGGTCCGAAGCAAGAGCTCGTTTGGCCGTAGGTGCAAGATCCTCACGAAAATGATCGAGAATGAAGCCTTCTTCGATCTGCCATGCCAAATTGCCATGATTGACCCGACGCACCCCAGGAATCAATAAGGCTCGACGCAACTCGCGTCGACTCAACCGACCATTCCACAGAGCTACATCAGGCTCGCGTGCCAATACTTCATCGATATCGCGATCGAGAATGCGTCCGTGTTTTCGATGCTCTTGATACGTCTGCTCGGAGAGATACGGCTCTGCCGCAAAGATTTGTGCTGCTTTGATGACAGCTTCTTCAAAGGGCATATGCTGAAAAGCGTGCAAGGTATTGTGATGAACAAAAACCCCGATCGGACCTTGCGCAGGCAGATAATGAATGGCATGCTCAAGCGCGTGATGCAGTTGGCTCGCTGAGACAGGCCCGCTTTCAACAGCAGAGCCGCAGGAGCAATGGTCGCCGTGATGGTGATGGCTGTGGTTCATCTTGAGTCAAAGTTAGGCGAACTTGAAAAAATGGTCTATCCCCTCCTCATGGGATATTTTCACCCTTTGATGGGTTACCCCCCTCTGGGGTAAAATTTTAACCC
>RDYF01000233.1 GCA_004293285.1 Verrucomicrobiota bacterium
AAGGTGTCGCGCAGAAAGCGATCCAATCGATCGGCAGGCGCAATGACTTGGGGTTGATCAAAGCCGACCCAAATGGCGGTGGAGCCCTTGGGGCCGAGTCGGAGCATCCACGCTTCGCGCTCTGAGCCGGTGGCTCCGATAAAATGGTCGGCACTGCTTGCAGGGCGCAGCACTTGCAAGGCGGCTTTGGCTGCTGCGGCGGTAAGTGCGGGGAAAGTTTCTTCCTCACCTTGGGCGAGGATTTCTCCTTCTGAGCTCTCAATCCGACGAATCAGATAGGGTTTTGCGCGCTGTCCACGATTCGCCAGAGTCGCGAGAGCGCGGGCCATTTCCATCGGAGTGGCGCAGGCGGCACCACGGTAGAGGTCGTCGTTTTCCGCAAATGGACCTTGAATGCCGCAGCGTCGTGCGATGCGTGCGACGGCATCGGGGCCAATGGACGAACCCGTGCGAACCGGACTGCCGGGGTAGATCGGTCGACCGCGTTGTGCGGCCGCAGCGGCGACGAAGGGTTCGAATGCTGAGCCGAGATCGCGACGCGCCGATTGTGCACGATTGTAGGCGGAGTGGGGGAAATGTCGACCGCCGATCAGTGCCAAAATGCCCCCGCTTTTGGTTTCGAGAGTGGCGGCAGACATTTGCAAGTATTGTGGCGTGCCCCCCTCATACTGCGCAAAGGTCGGGCCGCGATAGCTGCGTTCCTTTTCGAGCTGTCGAATCGCCGATTGCAGTTCTCGTTCGAGTCGACGCTGCCAAGGCATATCGAGCGTAGTAAAAATCTTCAATCCACCGCGCTGGATTTCCTCGGCGGGAATCAGTTGGTTCACGGCACGCACGACCGGACATGGCGATCATGCGATCCAGCACTTGGTCGCGCTGCTCCTTCGCGGCATCGAGATCGCGCCATGGAGAAAAGATGTGCGGCCCGCGGATGATGCCGATGATCATCGCGCACTGCGCTTCGTTCAGTCGCGAAACGTTTTTGCCGAAATACTGCTGAGCGGCGTCTTCGATGCCATAATGCCCGGCGCCAACACCGAAGTAGATGCGGTTGAGGTAGCCCGCCATGATTTGCTTTTTCGAGTAGTGATGCTCCACCCGAAAAGTCAGAGCGATTTCCAGAAATTTGCGATGCAGTGATTTCGCGCGAATTTCGTAAGTGTTGCGAGCCAATTGCATCGATAGCGTCGAGGCTCCTTGGGTGAATTTTTTGTCCTTGATGTTGCGGAGCGTCGCACGCACCAAGCCACGCAAATGCACGCCCGA
>RDYF01000015.1 GCA_004293285.1 Verrucomicrobiota bacterium
CGCTCAATTCAGCGCAGGCAGCTATCAGCTCAATGACATGATCTTCTTGATTCTGAATGATAGCACCGATGCTGTCACGGGCACCTTCAATGGCCTCGCGCAGAATGGCTTTGTCACCAGCTATGGTGGCTGGGACTGGGTCATCAGCTACAATGCCGATTCGACGACAAGTTCGTTCACGGGAGGCAATGACGTCGCACTGCGCGCCATTCCCGAAACCTCGACCACTCTTCTCGGTGGCTTGGGTGCCTTGGCTCTGCTACGTCGTCGTCGTAAGTAAGCCATAAAGACAACTTTGCTCATTCGTGAGCAATCCCTGAAGAGCGCGTTCCATTTAAGGTTTCTTGGTCGCGCTCTTCTCTTTTGTTTTGCCAGGGGATCTCCTATTCCCCAATACGGTATCGCCCCCTATCGAACCATTCCCGATTCATCAGCACAGCGCACGTTTTCCGACTGGCAGCGCAAAAAATCTAGTAGTTTTCCTAGGTAGACGCTGTGCGAACGTTTTTGCTGAGCATTTTCCCGCCTTTTCCAACGCAGCCAGTTACCCGAAAAAGAATCACCCCGAATTCCTCACATGAAAACAACATTGTTGCCCCTATTCGACATCGCGATGGTTCTGGCGATCCATGCAGATGACGAATCCGCGGTCGCAAGCCATTCATAAGACAGCTTTGCTCATTCGTGAGCGATCCCTAAAGAGCGCGTTCCACTAAGGGTTTCTTGGGACGCGCTCTTTTTTTCATCAACCGTGGGAGCCTACTCGCGAGTTGCGATCATCAGACCCCAGAATCTCCCACAGCCCCTCCGTCCATCCTGCAAATCAGCCTCCCCATCCCGTTGAAGCGTCCCTTCAGGACGCAAATATGGATGGGCGATTGCCTTTCCCACGATTAAAATCGCGGGCTAAAATTGAATCGTCCCGTCAAGACGCGTGGATGGATGGGCGATTGCCTTTCCCACGATTGAAATCGAGGGCTAAAATGGAATCGTCCCGTCAGGACGCGTGAAATCATCTCCAAGCCCCTACATCGATGAAAAAGCACGAGGTGCAGCATGACACCAAGCAAACATCCCAATTACTGCTCACTGCTCACTGCTCACTGCTCACTGATCACTGATCACTGATCACTGATCACTCATCCCTCATCCCTCATCACCTCCCAACCGAAACCATCATCATTCCTCCGCTTTCCCGTCGCAACGCGACGACTCAAATCGGAGCCCACGATTTCAATCGTGGGTAGACGCCCCCCTACTCGCATCTTGCGTCACAGCGTGACGCCTCAATTCTTTCGCTCTTAATCCCACAGATATTTTTCGTCCACTTGGATGTCATAGCGCTTCAAAAATTGACGATACTCCTGCTCAAACGTTAACTCGCGATGGCGTTCTTCTTGATGCGCGATATATTCGATCAATTGATGCTTATGTGATGCACTCACGGAAAAAACTCCATAACCACCTTGCCACGCAAAATCAGAAAACTCTCGACCTTGCTCCTTCATCCAAACTGAGCTTGTTCCCTTAAGCTTTTTGAGCAAATCGGCGACCGTGATGGTGCGCGGAAAGTCGATTGCAAGATGAACATGATCCGCAACACCGCCGACGACGTGGACCTGGCATCCCATTTCGCGCGCTACCTGTGCAAGGTATCCGTGCAAACGCGGGCGAATCAGGTGAGTAATGAATTTCTGCCGTTCTTTTGTCGAAAACACCAAATGCAGAATCATTTTCGAGAGTGACTGAGCCATGCTTCGATTTTATCACATGATGCAAGTCCCCTAACCAAAGGTTGAAGCGTCCCTTCAGGACGCAAATATGGATGGGGCGATTGCCTTCCCCACGATTGAAATCGCGGGCTAAAATGGAATCGTCCCGTCGGGACGCGTGGATGGATGGGGCGATTGCCTATCCCACGATTAAAATCGCGGGCTAAAATGGAATCGTCCCGTCAGGACGCGTGGATGGGTGGGGGGATGCCTTCCCCACGATTAAAATCGCGGGCTAAAATGGAATCGTCCCGTCAGGACGCGTGGATGGGTGGGCGAATGCCTTCCCCACGATTAAAATCGCGGGCTAAAATGGAATCGTCCCGTCAGGACGCGTGGATGGGTGAGGCGATGCCTTCCCCACGATTGAAATCGCGAGCTAAAATGGAACCATCCCGTCAGGACGCGTGGATGGGTGAGGCGAATGCCTTCCCCACGATTAAAATCGCAGGCTAAAAATGGAATCGTCCCGTCAGGACGCGTGGATGGGTGAGGCGAATGCCTATCCCACGATTGAAATCGCGGGCTCAAAATGGAATCGTCCCGTCAGGACGCGTGAAATCATCTGCAAGCCCTAACAACGAGGAAATAACGCGAGGTGCAGCATGACACCAAGCAAACACCCCAATCACTGCCCACTGCCCACTGCCCACTGCCCACTGCCCACTGCCCACTGCCCACTGCTCACTGCCCACTGCTCACTGCTCACTGCCCACTGCCCACTGCCCACTGATCACTGATCACTGCCCATCCCCACCTCGGCATGATGATTTTTTTGCTTGCTTCTAGGAATGGTTTCGCATCTTCATGGAACATCGATTGAAAACATTGCCTATCATTTTTTGCGTCATCTTTTCGATGATCGACCTGCTACCCGCTATCGAGCCCATCCGCTCGCTGGCAGAGGTGAGGGCTTTATCGCAAGAAACGGCGAAAGAAAACTTGCCCGTGCAGATGGAAGTCACGGTGGTTTATGTAGATCGTGGTGCCTACGACATGATCGTTCTCGATCATAGCGCGGCGTGTTATGTGATTTTTGACCTACGCGATCTTCCTGTGGAGAAACGTCCACGAGTTGGCGATCGTTTGCTGATTGCAGGAGAGACCCGCGCCGATGGGTTTTTCCCTAACGTGAAAGTGATGAAATGGGACTTCGTCGGACGTTCCGAATTGCCTGAGCCCTATCGGATTTCTGCTGATGAGATTTTCTTACCACGATTTGACAGTGCTTGGGTCGAAGTCCCTGCCGTGGTAGTGGGTCTCGAAAAGGGTGGCCTCGCATACACGGTCGCGGTCGAAGTTTTTGGCCAAACTTTCAAGGCCGATTTGCCCAAAAGCGAAGATGCCGATGCCCGCGCAACGGCTCTTTTGCAGCGTCCCGTGAAAATGAGAGGGATCCTTGCGACCATTTACAACGAGAATCGCCAGCTCACCGGGCGGCATTTTTTTGTTCCCTCTTTTGACTGTTTTACGCCCTCCGCTCCGGCGGTCGATGCCAACAAAGCGCGAGCACTCCGCATCAACGAATTGCTGCAATCGAGCTCTAGTGTGAACGACTTGGTGCGACTTGAAGGAGTGATCATGCAGCACGACGCGAAAGGGTTTTATCTCAAGGATGAGAGCGCCGGAACATTCATTCAAGGGGTCAAAGCCGATCACCTTCCTCTTGGCACGAGAGTCCGCGTGGAAGGATACGGATCGCTAGCCCCATTTCGACCGATATTGCGCGCCATCCGCGTGAACGAAATCTCCCGTGGCCCGCGGCCTCAGCCTGAGCAAATGAACTTTCACGCCAAAGACGTCACACGCTTCCAAACCACCCTAGTGACCTTGCAAGCTGTGCTTGGCAATATCCGCAAGGTGCGGCAAGAAACCATTTTGCAATGCACCTCTAACGGAGTGCAATTCGAAGCGCTTCTCCCCATCGAATCCGATCATCCTGATTGGCAGGTCGGCGATACCATCCGCTTAACCGGGATTTGCGAGCTCACCACCACGCATCCGATGCCGCGCACGGAATGGGTCGATGGCTTCCGCATTCGCTTGGAAAATCCAGATGCCGTCGTAGTGTTGCGTCGGTCTCCCTGGTGGACCACCGAGCGCTTGCTCAATGCCTTGGGCCTCATGACAGGACTTGCCCTACTCGGCGGCTTTGGCACACTCTTTTTCCGTCGCGTCGTCAGTCAGCAAGCTCGCGTGATTGGCGCCAAATTGAGCAGCGAAGCCGTCAGCGAAGAACGAGATCGCATGGCGCGCGACTTGCACGACACTCTTGAGCAGCAATTGACAGGAGTATCCATGCAGCTGGAAAGCATTGCCCACTCCTCCCATGAGAAATCGCCGGCCGTAGCCGAGCGACTCGCACTGGCCACACGCATGCTCGAACACTCGCGGGAAGAAGCGCGACGATCCGTCTGGGATTTGCGCAACCGCTTGTTAGAAACGCACGGCTTGGCTGCAGCTCTCAAGAGCCTAAAAGACTCCGCCGCCATCGATGGCGGACCACTGGTCGAACTGCGAATCATTGGCGATCCCTCTACCGTATCCACCAATTACGACTACCCATTGCTGCGCATCGCCCAAGAAGCACTCACCAACGCGCTCAAGCACGCCAAGGCAAAACGAATTCTGATTTCGTTAGAAACCACCGCGACTCATCATCGCCTTTCGATCGAAGACGATGGCGTAGGCTTTGATGCAAAAGTCGTCAACCCGATGAGTGTTCCCCACTTTGGTCTCATCGGCATGCGCGAGCGCGCGGAAAAAATCGGCGCACGTCTTGAACTCACCACTCGTCCGGAAGCTGGTTGCATCGTTTCCATTGAATTGTCCTTGTAACTGAATCATGAATCCTCCCATTCGACTCCTGATTGTAGATGACCACGTTATGATCCGCTTGGGCTTCGCGGCACTTGTCGCAGATCAGAGCGATATCCAAATTGTGGGCGAAGCGAGAAATGGTGAAGAAGCCATCGAAATGCACGAGCGGCTCAGACCCGATGTTACACTCATGGATGGCATGCTTCCGGACATGCATGGCGTGGAAGTGATTGGACGAATTCTCGCGCGCGACGCCGACGCTCGCATCATTCTGGTTTCGATCAATGAGTCTGCGGAGGACATTCACCGCGCCATGGAGGCAGGGGCACGAGGCTATGTGGCGAAGTCCCAAAACAAAGAGTGGATCACTTCAGCAATCCATGCCGTAGCCAACGGCGAATGCTTTCTTTCACCCGAACTCGCACGTCGACTCTCCGTTCGCGCTGCCACGAAAAGTCTCAGCCAGCGAGAGATCGACGTGCTGCGTCTGATTGCCAACGGTCTCCTCAACAAGCAGATCGCAGCAGAGCTTGCACTGTCCGAAAACACCGTCAAAACCCACATCGCACGGATCATGGGAAAACTGGAAGTGCACGACCGCACCAGTCTTGCCATGAAAGCGATGACTCTGGGGTTGCTGCGCTAAGAAAGCTCAGCCACCCAAGACGGGCTAATTAGGCGACAAATTCGATGTCGAACCTAAGTGACACGTGAGTATGATGGGAGCGTTGAAAGTTTGCGACGCGGATCGTGTGGCAAGTTTTTGACACCTCTCCTACGGGCCTCTAGTTCTTATTGTCCCCTAATCAAAATACACTAGCACTAAGAAAAATATGAAATCCAAAAAAATGATATCCAAACTAGCACTACCCTCCACTCTCCTCATCCTTGCCGCAGCTGGCTCTTCGATTGGATCGATGATAGCTCGCTGTCATTTATCACAAGCACCAATGTAACTCATTCCGCAGATTTTGGTTCTGCTGCCACTGTCAACGGTTTTACTTTTGAAACCATCACCATCAACGACATCACGCCAGGCGAGGATTTTGGTACATTCACATCACCCTACACCGGCAGCAACTTCACAATCTCATCTAGCGCACCTCTGAACACCTTCACTTTTGAAGGATCGGCAGGCGTGAGTGGATCAGCTTCTAGCGCCCTTAGCACCGGGCTCATTGCATTTGATGGCGATGTCTTGGCTGGCGGAACCATCACGTATCTGCTGACTGGTCTCACCGCAAACACCAACTACGAATTCTACTTCTTTAGTCCCGAGTGGACCAATCCCAATCGCCCAGGATCCATCATCGGAAGCGATGTGGGAGCTACTTCGTTTGCGATTGATCAGTCGGCTGGAGCCGGCGACAAGATCTTGAAATATGCTTACAACACTGGTGCAAGCACCTCGTTCAGCATTACGGTGACTAGTGATGTGGTCAACAACGGAATTCACAACTATGCATTCGTAAACACAGTGCCTGAGCCTTCTGCCGCTCTTCTCGGCGGTCTGGGCATCTTGGGTCTGTTGCGCCGTCGTCGCAACTAATCCGAGCACAAAAATTTTGCCTCTAGCTAGCACCCGATCAGGCGACAAATTTCCCGTCGTGGATGACTCATTTGCCCGTATGATGGGCTCGATTGAAAGAACGTAAGCACCACTCCCTTACGTCGCTTTTCGAAGAAACCAAACCTACAATATCATGAAATCCAAGCTGGCCCTACCACTCATTCCGATTGCCTTAGCAGTCGCTTTGTCTCCCCTTCACGCTGCTGACCTCATCTGGGGTGGCGGTGATCACAATTGGTCCGATACTTCCGCAACTGGTTGGAATGGCACCTTACCCGCAGGCGGTGATAGCATCACTATCACCAGCGGCAGTATCACTCTAACAACCAATAACTTGCCCAATGGTCTGAGCGCAACCACAATCGGCGGCACGGGAAAGATCACGCAAACCAATGAGAACACTTGGGGCGCTTTCAACAATCTCATTCTCAGTGGCGGCACGCTCGAATCCGTCCGCGTGAGCGAAGATGTCTTTGGTAGCTACCAAATTTCTAATACGGTCACAGTCACTGGCACGAGCGCATCGACCATCAGCACTAATGGCTCTGGTCGTATTTTCATCAACCTGGGCAATGCTGTCAGCGACACCCCTACCTTCACCACCTTCAACGTGAGCGACGCCACCTCCAGTGCGGCATCGGACCTCAACGTCTCGACCGTTTTAGGAAATAACATCGCCAACAATTTTGTTTCGCAAAGCGCCGCAGGACTGATCAAGACAGGCGAGGGCACCATGACTCTCAGCGCGAACAATACCTACACAGGCGGCACTACGGTCAATGCCGGCGTGCTTACCATCAACGGTTCCAATAGTGGCAATAGCTTCATTCGCGGCACGGTCAATGTCAATTCCGGCGCTGAACTGCGCTACACCGGAGGCGATGGCACGGGCTTTGGCTTCAACGACGGCAATAGACTGAACACCATCAACATCAATGATGGCCTAGTTCAATCCGAAGGCAGCATGACTCACCTCTGGGGCGCTACCGTCAACATGACAGGAGGTGAACTGCGCGTGAACAATGGCGTCAGCAGCTCGACTGGTTTGCGCATTGAGTGGTTTCAAAATACTCTCAACACCCTCGCCTCCGCCGATATGGCTGTCATTTCGGGCCGAATCAACCTGCGTGGCGATGGAGGCAACAATAACGAAACTTTCAACGTCGCCGATGGTTCTGCGGCAACCGACCTATTGATCAGCGCCGCCATCACCCAAGACTTTGGTTCGGTGGGTATTACCAAGGCAGGTACTGGCACTCTCGAATTGAGCGGAGCCAATCTCTTCACCGGCAATACCATCGTGCAGCAAGGGCAACTGGTGGTCAATGGTAGCATTGCCAATGCGTCTACTACTACGGTGCAAAACGGCGCCATCCTTTCCGGCTCGGGTTCGCTGGGTAGCCTTACAGTCAATGCTGGCGGCTCAGTCAATCCTGGAAATAGCCCAGGCGTTCTCACTGTCAACGGTGCCTACAACCAAGCAGGCTCTCTGGTCGCAGAAATTACAGGCCTCAACGCTGGCACGCAACACGATCAATTGATCGTCAATGGCTCTGTCAATTTGAGTGGTGAGCTCAATGTCCAATTCTCTGGTCTTACAAGCTATGCTCTGAACGACACCATTTTCCTGATCTTGAATGACGAAAGCGACGCCGTGAGCGGCACTTTCTTCGGCTTGAACCAAGGTGATGTTGCCGCAACGTATGGAGGTTGGGACTGGGTCATCAGCTACGATGCAAATTCCAGCACCAGCTCATTCAGCGGGGGGAATGATGTCGCCTTACGCGCCATTCCTGAGCCTTCTGCCGCTCTTCTCGGCGGTCTGGGCATCTTGGGTCTGTTGCGCCGTCGTCGCAACTAATCCGAGCACAAAAATTTTGCCTCTAGCTAGTTCTGGGATACGCTCTTTTTTTGTGACAGGCTGAGTGCGCTGTTTTTCCACCATTCACCCGATTAGGCACAAACTTCATGCAGCACATCGAACTCACCCAATCGGGTGACATATTTGATGTCGATCAAGGACAATCCTTCCCTGTATGGTCTTTGCGCATCGTTTGCTTAACCCGTTCATTTTAGCGGGTAGACGCGAGGTGCCCTTGAACCTAGAATGCTCTGTTTTTGCCAACTTCCTTTCCTATCTCGCTACGAGATTCGCGCTTTCTTCACTCCTGCCAACAACTTGTTTTTGAGCTCTTTCTGATCATGACCTTGCCGAAACCCATGGTTCCACAGCATCGCCGGGGATTCACGCTTGTGATCTCTGTCGCCTTGTTGGTCTTGCTGATGATGATTGCTCTGGGAACTCTTTCCCTGTCGGGCATCGCTCTGCGCTCGTCCGAGCGCTCTTTGTGGCAAGCTCAGGCACGTGCCAATGCTCGCTGCGCACTATTTCTCGCCATCGGTGAGCTGCAAAGACATGCCGGGCCTGATCAACGCATTACCGCACCCGCGTCGATCATGGACAGTGTCGCCGAAACGGAGTCCGTGCAGGACGTCGGCGAACCCTTGGTCGCAGGTGTCTGGAGCGCTCACCAACAAAACCCCAACAACCCTCCAAGCATCCCCAATTACGACAAACGCGCAGCGTTCCGACGATGGCTGGTATCTGGGCTCAGCACCACTGCACCACATCAAATGGATCAGTTGCGGACTAGTCCCTTCCGCAATACCGACAATGGCGTTTGCTTGGTCGGCAAAAGAACCTCGCGCGATCCTCAGGAGGGCTCGCTGAATCATTTGTGGGCAGGGAAAATCCCGCTCAATCCATCGGGTCACGGTGCCTATGCCGTAATCGACGAGGGAGTAAAGGCGCGAATCGATCTTGCCGCACCCACGACCATGTCTGCCGTCGAAAGGAGTCGGTCTGTAGCCGGGATGCCAGCCCGCCACGCTTTTGAATTGGCACGCCAATCGTCGACGGGTCAGGGACAAAATCTGCAAGACTACTTCGCTGTGCGCGAGCAAGCGGCCAAAGCAATCACTCTCGCCAGCGGGCCTTTGCTGCGGTCGGGATTGCCCGATCTGTCTGCCTACTTTCAAGATTTCACTACCGAATCCACGGGCGTGCTGGCGGATGTGACTGGCGGCGGATTGCGCAAGGACCTCAGCCTTTTTGCCGAACTTCCCACCATACCGGCGAATTATCTGAATCGTCGTTTGTATTCCGACACCGATCAAGCGCTGCTCTCGATTCCGAATACTGCGAACTTCATGGGCGGGAGTCCGGATCCCTTTTGGAATTTGCTGTATGAGCAAATGAATGCGCATCGCCGCTGGAGCGTATCGAATGCCCAGCAGCCCCCCAGCCACTTGATCTCATCCTCGTTACCGAGTCGCTACCGACCAGGAACCAATCACCCACAAACAGGTTCGTGGCAGCTCATGCAACGTGCGGCTCAACCCAATGTGCCGCTGGCTCCTGTGATTTTGCGAGCCGAATTGATGTTTTCCTTTTTTGCCAAAGAAACCCGTGGACACAGTCCGTGGGAATGGGAAGTGTCGAATGCCTTCGGGGGCGGCAGCGCGGGGAGCGCTTGGAACCACATGCTTCACCTCATTTACACGCCCATCGTGACATTGTGGAATCCTTACAACATCGTTCTGCGACTGCGCAGACCTGTGATCGAACTCGCCAACCCGCCGGTGGCTTTTCGCTTCATCCGCCAAAGAAGCAATGTGCTATCCAGCACAGGCGAGGTCACGAACCGCTTGGTGCCTGTCGATGAAATGTACGTCAATGGTCCGGAAAAATTTGATAAAAAATTTGTGATGGAGCTGTTTGGTCAAGTTTCCTCCAATGGCCAGGCTTCGGGCGACGTCGTACTGCAACCCGGAGAAGTGCGCGTCTTTTCCCCAGCTGTCGATCCGAATTGGAATTTCGTCAATGTCTTCGACTGGCAAAACAACCTGACGGACCGCAGCAATTACGCCGCCCAAATCCGCGCCGCACCCGGCTGGCGCGGGCCGCAGTATGGATTCAATATCGACTGGCTGACGGGCGATCCCTCTTACGTCAATGGCCCGCGAAATGGCACGGCGTACAACCTTGGCGTGATTGGCACGCAACTGACCGACGTCTGGGACGTTGAATGCGGATTGGCAGTGCCACGACAGAAAGATCAAACGTCGATCGGTCGCTACGCCATTTCTCTGCTTACTGCAACGGGAGCATCGAGCCCCACCTCGCAAAGCAATGTGCTCTCGCGTCTCGAATTTGACTTCCATGCGAATCCCAACGTGTTGACCACTGCCCTCACCTCGACGAGCGCTGTCGGCACGCGCATCCCGTTTAAGATGTCGGATTTCTCCAACCCGGAGAGATCTTCGAACATTCGCGTCGGATTCTCCGATCCTTTGCGCAACTGGATCGTTCGACCTTTCATGGTGCTGAGCGCTCAGGCGAAGTCGACCACAGAAAACGATTTCCCCTCGAAACCGTGGATTCAAAACGATGCCGCGCGACCGCTTTCGTATCAGTCGTTGCGCGACGATCATCAAGCATGGAACAGCCATGAGCTCGTGCTCATGCCCTACCGCAACGGCATGGCGACCGATGCCAAAGTCGATGCCCAGCAGCGCGGTTTTGGCTTTGGTGGTTCGACTCCTCTGTTTGGCTCGAGTTTCCTGATTCACCGCGAACTACCACTGACACCCGTGCAGTCGCTCGCCCAGCTTGGCCATTTCGGTCTGGCCTCATCCGCCTTCCGCGGATCGGTCGATCACCCGGTCGGAAATTCCTGGGCCTCGCCCTTGATCCCGAGCCATCAAGTGCAAACCAACAATGCCGTTGATCACTGCTGGCTCGCCAATCATCGGTTGTGGGATTCCTGGTATGCCTCTACCCTCACCAACCAACGGGCTTACTGGCCGACCACCAAAAACTTGCAGCAGGTGATCCAAGATTTTGTCTCAGAAACCTCAACCTTGCCGAACAGCCGCCTGCGACCCCGTCGCAACGGTCGGACCGCCGAAGAAATCAGTCCCATCCTCGCCCGCTCGACCACCGAACCGCAGGCCGATGCCTACCTCAAAGCCGCCGCCCTGCAGATGCTGGATGGGGCTTTCAATGTCAACTCCACCTCCCAGGCTGCCTGGATGGCCCTGTTGGGGGGGCTTGACCGCACCACCCTTTCTTCGCTGGTATGGAATGGCACGCTGACGTCGATCGATGACAACCGCTTGGTCACGACAGGACCTTTCCTCACTCGTCGGCGCATGCCTTTTCTCAGCGGTGGCTCGGCGAGCGCGGGGGGAGCGGATCGTTTCAACTTTTGGAATGGCGGGTGTCAACTGACCCAAGAAGAGCTCGAGGCCCTAGCCGCAGGAATCGTGCGTGAAGTCAAGCGCCGCGGACCCTTTCTTTCACTCGCAGAATTTGTCAATCGCCGCGTCGCTCCGGTCTCACCGCTGAGCCTCAAAGGAGCCATTCAAGCGGCCATTGACGATGCCCCCGGACTGGGCAATCTCAACACCAACGCTCAAACCAACCGCCGGAACTTTTTCGCTTCTCTGGCAAGAGAAATCGGCCAAAGAGACATTCAAGGCATCCCCTACGTCAACCCCAATGCCGCCTTGGGCAACAACGCCATGGGCGCCGGCGGTGCGCTCGACCAAGCCGCTGTGCTGACGCAAATCGGCGCCTCGCTCAGCGCCCGCTCGGACACGTTCCGCATCCGCGCCTATGGCGATTCTACCGATGCGAATGGCAAGGTCATCGCCCGTGCTTGGTGCGAAGCCGTGGTGCAACGCGTTCCGGAATTTCTCCTCAGCAAATCGCAAAATGGCAATGACCCATGGGAAACACCGTCGACCGCAACCATGCATCCCATCAATCAAGCACTGGGTCGTCGCTTTGAAATACGCTCGTTCCGCTGGCTTGCCGCGCAAGAGATTTAATCCACCTTTCTCATGTTTCGATTCATCGCACTGATTTTAATGGCCACGACAATCGTCGGCATGGCACAGGCCAAACGCAACGTTCAGCTCAACCTCTGCTGCTTGCGATATGCCGACGACCAACGCTCGGTTTTTGTCAAAAGCGAGGCCGATGCCACCCCTACCGAATTGCTCTTCTACCAAGGCGGCTTCACCGAGCCCGTGAAGGTGCTGGAGGAAGAGGGTAAGATTGTCTTTTATCGAAAAGGCACGGAGGGACAACCGCTGTGGGTGCCCGATTGGTCCATCACCGTGCCCGACAAGCGCGAGGAAATCTCAGTGATTTTGCTGCCGAAGGAGCCCAACGCTCAAAAGCCGGAACCCTACCAAGCCTACCTCTTGCCCACTGTCAAAGAATTTGACTACGGCACGGTATGGATCGCCAATCTCACGCCGCTCGCAGCGAAATTTGAGGTCGGACGCTCGACTGTCGAGCTGGCACCCGGTTCGGCGAAAAATGCATTACTCAAACCCCATGCCGACTCCTACAACATGGTGCCCATGACTGCATGGATTCGCCCCGAGAAATCCTGGCACACCCTCCACACGACCCAGTGGCCCTTTCACGACCGCTACCGTCAAGCGGCCTTGCTGTGGATGGACCCGGCACTCAAGCGTCCGGAGATCACAACGCTGCGCGAATTCCGCCCAGCGCCGCCAAACCC
>RDYF01000125.1 GCA_004293285.1 Verrucomicrobiota bacterium
CGATGCAGCAATTGGTGAGAATTTTTGAGGGATTTGCCTCGTTTCATCCCGAGTTGTTGCAGCACTGGCAGGCACGCGGCGCGAAGCGTCTGGGGACGGAGTATTGGCTGTTTTCAGCGGAGACGGCGCTGGATCGAAGCGCAGAGGCGTCGATGTTTTTGCGCTGGTCGATGACCGTGGATCACGCATGGCCTTGCGTGCCGCCGAAAATTGAGGGCTTTGTCGATAAGGCGGTCACGGCTTTGGTGAAAAAATTTGCCGACTCCCCACCACAGCAGGTGATGGTATCGCCGTTGTCGGTCGGTGCACCGCATCGCTATTACAAGAATCTGGCAGCGCAATTGCAGCAGCGCTTGCGTCGGGAGCTGGCACGCCATCCGACGTTGGAGGTCGAAGCGCAGCAGGCTCAGGAAAAGTCTTTGTTTGTTTTGATCGGCAAAGAAGGGCTTTTTGCGGCGCGGGCGACACCTCAGGAATGTCGGGGGTTCTATGCGGGTGGCAGCAAGCTCATCAGTCATCGGGCCGCGCACAGCATCAGTCGGGCTGGGGCGAAAGTGGCCGAGGCGCTGCATTTGCTGCCCTTGTGGCAACCTGCTCCTGCGGTCGGCGCGCATTGGTTGGAGCTAGGCGCAAGCCCTGGCGGGATGACGGCGGAATTGCTCGAGCGTGGGTATCGGGTCACGGCGGTGGATCGGGCTTTGATGGATCCGCGCATCGCGGCGCATCCGCAGCTCGACTTTCATGCCATCGATGTCCGCGACTTCCGTGCGCCCAGTGGGGTGAAGTTCGACGCGTTATTGTGCGACATGAATGGCGAGGCCGAGCAATCGCTGGAGCTGGTGATAGGGCATTTGCGCGATCTGAAGGCCGGCGCGTTGGTCATTTTCACCATGAAAACGCCCCAGATCGAGAATTGTGCGGAAATCATGCACCTGCGTCGGCGATTGCTGGGCAGAGCACAAAAAGCCGGCTTGCGCGCCATTGTGCAGACGCATTTGACCTACAATCGGCAGGAATTCACTTTGATTTGGCAAAAGATCTAGCGACTTGGCGTTTCTGGGAAGAAATGGGCCAGTGCTTCGGCGACGCCGTGGCTGTGCGCTTGGGTGCAGGCAAATCCTCCTTGTTGTCGGACGTGTTCGTGGATATCGCGCACGGCATTGCGCGGGCTGGCGATCATTGCGGCGACGTCCAAAGTGAGCATTTCCATGTCATTATGGCTATCGCCGATGGCAAAAACGTGCGAGCGAGGAATCTGCCATGCGCGGGCGATGTGAGCGAGGGCGCTGCCCTTTTGGAAATCGCGATCGCCGAAGCGCAGATAAATCGTGCTACGTTGCCAGCCGAGGGAAGAGCCCTGCGGCACGCGCGGGAGGATCTCGCTGACGATCCAATCCATTTCCTCGTCCGTCCGAGCAATGAGTCCAGCGGGTTCGCCGGGCATTTCGATCCATTGTGCGCCCGTGCGCTCTTCGATCAACGCGCGAATCTCCGCGAGGAATGGGGCGCATTTTTGAAAAAGGGTCGAGATTTCCCTTTCACAGCGAGCATTCCATTCGGCATCTTGGCTCCACGAGCCATCGGGTTGGGCAAAATAGATCTCGCGTTCACGGGCGACAATGAAATCGGGATCAACCGGAAAGCGGTTCTCTTCCATGCCTTCCAGCAAATGTTCCAGTGATCGTCCGGTATTGATGCCCCAAGCGGCGCGGTAATCGCGACGGATGCGAATGAGCTGAGAAAAAAACGCACGCGAAACCGCAGGATCGTCTCCTGGGTAGTGCAAAGTGCCATCGAAATCGAAGCTCAGCAGATGATGAAAGTCCGGTGAATGATCGTTTCGCTGCACGGCGATAGACTACGCTGTCTCGCCAGGGGAAGCAAAGCCGAAACGCGTGAGGTCGGGCTTTTCGAGATGCTCGAATTCGTCTATGAAAAAAATAAATAATATCGAGAGAAAAGCAGATTTTGTGATTTGGTGTCGTTACGTAGCTGTGACGAAAACGCGACCAGGGAATGAAACATGCAAACGAGTTGCAATATCAGTGAAACGCGTTTATACAATTGCGCACTTGCGCCGTGCGAACTAGCGTGAGAAACATCTGAGCCTCTGAACACACATGGAACTAGTGGAAAACTACATCAGTCGGATTTATCGAGCGCTAGAAGACCTCGGTGGTGAGAGTTTGCAAGATCCGATGGAACGCTGTGCTGCGGCACTGGATTCGGAAGGCCTGCGCTTGACGGCGAGCCACATGTCCTTGGCGGAGGCGGTTTGGCACGCGCAGATGGATGCTCCTGTGGTGCTATGGAGTTCTTTGGAGAAGCGCTTTTTCTTGATCTTGCAGGCGGGCCCGTTTCGGGTGCGTTTGATCAAGTTAGGCGACACGGTGGATCAGCGTTTCGTTGTGAGTCGCTCGGACTTGGCGAAAATGCTGGGGCTGAAAAGCGTCAAAGAAGTTACTGAGGTCGGGTTGGTGCACGCGAAGTTGATGTCGGAATTGGCCAGCATTCATGCGGAAACAGAAGGCTCGCATGGGCAGC
The DNA here is from genome assembly GCA_004293285.1 of Verrucomicrobiota bacterium. Classification (GTDB taxonomy): domain Bacteria; phylum Verrucomicrobiota; class Verrucomicrobiia; order Verrucomicrobiales; family Akkermansiaceae; genus UBA956. The sequence continues at coordinate 2,545 of RDYF01000125.1, forward strand.
ATGGGCATCATGGTCACGATCATGGACATGAGCACGCGCACATGCCACCCTTTCGTCGTTTTTTAAAAATCCTGCGTCCGGAGCGTCGCGAGATTGTGCTGCTGTTGGTCTTCGCCGTTTTCGCCAGCATTCTTTATCTAGCTCTGCCTTTGGTGGTCGATACAGTGGTGACCAATTTGGCTTTCGGTTCCCAGACCAAGCCGTTTTTTCAGGCACTGGTGGTGATTGGTCAGATCTTGGCAGCGTGTTTGCTGTTGCAGGCCTTGATTGTAGGGTTTCAGCACTACGTGGGTGAGCTGATTCAAAGGCGTATCATCGTGCGGATTGCGGGAGATTTGTCCTATCGTCTGCCGCGCGTGGCGGCGCGGGCTTTCGACAACGTGCATGCGCCTGAGTTGGTGAACCGATTTCTCGATTCTGTGACTTTGCAAAAAAACACGGCCTTTTTCTTGCTGGATGGGATCAACGTGGTGGTGGCGACACTGATTGGCTTGGTGCTTTTGGCGTTGTATCACTTTTACCTGATGATCTTTGTGGTCATATTGATGATTTTTGTTTGCCTAGCAGTTTGGCCCTTGAGTCGTCGCGCTGTGAAAACGGCGATTGATGAATCGCTCTGCAAATACAATCTCGTGGATTGGTTCGAGCAGGTGGCGACGTATCCCTACATGTTCAAAGGCAGGGGTGGATACGAAATGGCCTATCAGCGCACCAACGATCTGGCGTCGCAGTATCTCTTAGCCCGACGCCAGCATTTCCGCTTGGTCTTGCGACAGTTCTCGGGCTTGTTGTTGATTTCCGTGATTGCCAGTGTGACCTTGCTCATACTCGGGGTGGTGTTGGTCTTGCAGCAGCAATTGACACTGGGTCAGTTGGTGGCGAGCGAGCTGATCATGAGCAGCATTGTGGCGTCGATCATCAAGCTCGGCAAAAAACTCGAGACCTGGTATGATACCCTGGCCGCGACCGACAAGTTGGGGCATTTGCTCGATTTGGAGACCGAGACCGAAGATGGTGAGACAGTGGCTGTGGAAAATTGCTCGGAGGGCATGCATGTTGAGGTCAAATCGATGACCTTCGGCTACCATCCCGAGCATCCGGTGTTGGAAAATCTGAGTTTTACTCTGGCACCGGGAACGCGCGCTTGCATTTGTGGAGATCAGGGCAGTGGGGTGAGCACATTGTTGGACCTGTGCTTTGCGCTGCGCCAGACCGATCAGGGCTACATTCGCTTCGATGGCATGGACATGCGTGCATGGCATCTGGAAACACTGCGCAATTCGATGAATCTGTTGCGTTTCGATGAATTTGTTTCCGGAACGGTGATTGATAACCTGCGCTTGGGTCGTGCCGATATTACCCTAGACGAAATTCATTTCGCGCTCAAAACCGTGGGGATTCTGGACGATTGCTTGAAGCATCCCGATGGATTGGATACGATAATGCGAGTGGGCGGTGCGCCCTTTTCCACACGTCAGCGGGTGAGTTTGCTGATCGCCCGTGCCTTGGTGCAGAAGCCGCGGTTGTTGATGATGGATGAAATTTTGGATGGGCTCGACAAACAAACGCTCGAGCGCCTGAGTGAGATTGTCTTTGATCGTGCGCGCCCTTGGACGGTTTTGATCGCGACCCGGATGCCTGAAATTCGTCAAATGTGCGACCTATGGATCCGACTGTAATGCCGCAGAACTTTTACCTCATGTGATTATGGCTTCATCGAATGCAGAGAATCAACCGAGCGATAAGCGCCGATTGCCGGCGATCAACTTGACGGGCTCGAATCGTTTGCCGCAAATTTTCAGTCGTGCCCTGCTGGGCGGCTTTGCGGTCGTGGTCCTTTTTGTGGCAACTGCTCCGTGGAGACAGTTTGTGCGTGGGAATGGTCGGGTGATCGCCTTTGATCCTTTGGAGCGTCGGATCAATGTCGAAGCGATGGTTTCCGGACGGGTTTGCGGAAATTCAGGACAACGACCCGAACTTGCTCGATAACATCCGCTCACAGAAATCGGCTGCGCAGAGTCGGATCGAGCTTGTGAACACTCGGGTCGAGGCGCTGGAGGCGCAGATTGTTCAGCAGAATATGGCCAAGGAGCAGGCGTTGGATGCTGCTCGACAAAAGGTGAGTGCGGACCAAATTTCGGCGGAGACGGCGATGCTCGATTTCACGCGTGTTGAGAGCCTGTTTCAAAAAGGTCTTAGTTCTCGCCGGGAGTATGAGGCCGCGATCATGCGTCGAGATTCCACGGCAGCTTCTTTGAAGTCGTCGCAAGCGGTGCTGAAGCGCACGGAGAGTGACTTCAATGCGCTGATTTCGGCAACCACTGCGGCGCGTCAATCGGCTCGCAGTGACATGGCGAAGGCCACAGAGGAACTGGCGAGTTTTGAGATTCGACTGAGCCAAAATCAGCGACAAGTCATTACCGCACCGCGCGATGGCATTGTGCTGAATGTTCCCGTCAATGATGGCAGCTACTTGAAGCCGGGAGATTTGATTTGCGTGGTGATTCCTGAAACCGAGCAACGATTTGCGGAGATATGGGTCGATGGCAATGACGTCGCGCTCATCAAGCAGCGGCGTGAGGAAAATGGAGTGGTCATACCAGGTAGCTCAGTGCGCCTGACTTTCGAAGGATGGCCGGCCATTCAAGCCATTGGTTGGCCACAGTTGGCGGTGGGCACCTTTGGTGGGGAGGTTTTGTTTGTCGATGCCACGGATGATGGCAAAGGCAAATTCCGGGTGGTGGTCGCGCCGCAAGAAGACGTAGTCGATCGTCGGGATGGCAATGGCCCCGTCAAAGTGGCTTGGCCTGCGGGCGATCGCTGGTTGCGCCAAGGAGTGTTGACGAATGGCTGGATTTTGCTCGATGAAGTTCCCTTGTGGTTTGAGCTATGGCGGCAGATCAATGGTTTTCCTGCCATTGGAACCGGCTTGAAAGAGGAAACTGCAACCATGAAGAAAAAGTGATACTGCGAAAAACCATCATGCAATGCGTTTGGGGAATGGCATGGGTGTTGCCCGTGACGCTCCAAGCGGCCATTTTGCCTCTAGAGGAGGTTTTGCAGACCGTCAGAACCCAGTATCCACCGCTATTGGCCGCGTGGTTGCAACAGGACGTGCAGAGTGGTCGTGTGCGCCAAGCGGCGGGTGCGTTTGATCCGACGTTGCTGGCGACTCTGAATTTCCGCCCGCTGGATTATTACGAAGGGGCGAATGTCAGTTTCTTGGTCGATCAGCCCTTGTTGTCGGGCGGCAGTGTCTATGCCGGGTATCGCGTCAGCACCGGAACTTTTGCCAGCTATGAGCGCAAAGACCGGACCTCTCCCTCGGGGGAAGCGGTCGCTGGTGCTAGAATTCCTTTATGGCGCGATCGGGCGATCGATGCTCGTCGGGCCAATCTTGGACAAGCAGCGGTGGACCGTGAGCTGGCAGATCCGCTGATTTTGCGTCAATACATCACCTTTCATCGTGCGGCGCGGATTGCCTACTACAACTGGATTGCTGCGGGCCAGCGATTGCATGTAGCGGAAAACGTGCTGCGCATTGCGAAGCAGCGCGATGAATTTCTCAAAAAACAAGCGGAAGCTGGTGCCATTGCGCCGATTGTGTTGGTCGACAACCAGCGCTTGGTGGTGAGTCGCGAAATTGCGGTTCTCACTGCGCAGCGTCGCTTCGATGCCGCGAGCATTGAGCTCTCGCTCTTTCACCGCGATCGTCAGAGCACGGAGCCGATTTTGCCTTCGAGAAAGCAATTGCCTCGTGCATTCCCCGCGCCACAAGCTGTGGATCAACTGCAGTTCATCTCCGATCGCGCGCGCGCGCAGTTTCGTCGACCCGAAGTGCGGGAAATTGATTTGTTGCTAGTAAAGGGGGAAATCGACAAAAAACTGGCGAACAACAATTTGAAGCCCAATCTCGATCTGGCGATGGAATTGAACCAAGCCATCGGCAACGATGTGCCTAAGGACATCGAAAACACCGAGATCAACGGATTTTTGCGGTTTTCCGTGCCCATTGGTCGGAACGAAGCCAAGGGACGGATGGAAGCGATCTTGGCCAGCATTCGGCAGTTGAAGCAGCGTCGGCAATTTGCTTGCGAACAGATCGTTGCAGAGTCCGATAACACCTTTCAGGAAGTGCAGACTGCCTTTGAAGCCTTGGAAAAAACCAGTCAGAATGTCAAATTGGCGCGCGAATTGGAAGAGGCCGAGTCGGCCCGATTCCAAGAAGGCGCGACCGACCTGTTGGTGCTGCAAATTCGTGAGCAGGCGACGTTCGATGCGCAACTGCAAGAGGTAGATGCGTATTTTGCCTTCTACCGGGCATTGGCCGATTACCAAGCGGCGGTGGCTCTGGATGCACCGGCTAGCTTGCTCGTTCAAAAATAAAACATCCCTCATGTTGCCATGAGGGATGCAAACAACTCACAAAGTGGACTAAACTTTATGTTGGGGGGAGGAAGGCTTTAGAAAGCGTAGGTAGCCGAAACACCGCAATAAGGATCGTTGCGCGTTTCGTTGACGTTGATGCCTTTACGAGTTTCCAATGGGATGTTGTAAGCACCGTAGGCGGAAACAGTCAGGCTGTCGGTCACTTTGTAAGGAGCGCTGACGGCTGCACGGATGTGTGTGAGGCCTTCATTGTCCGATGAATCAAAGGTGTAGTAATCGATCGCATAGCCCATTTGCACGACAGGAACCAAGGAAAGTTTATCGACTTTGGTGTCGAACCAGCTACCGAGGTAGAGGTTGAAAGAACCGAGAGTCTTCATGGCGGTAAGACCGATGTCAAAAGCGTTCTTCACAGCTGCATCGGGATGCGCTGTGCCAGTGGTGGCGTTGTTGACCTCACCGGAGAACGTATCAGGGAAGTGGTAATTCGTCATGACGAGTCCGAAAGTGGCAAAGTCTGTCGCGTAGCTCAACGAACCGATGAGGTCGTATTCCGAGTAGCGAAGATTGTCACCAGTACCAGTGAGGTTGGTGTAAGCGGTTTCTGTGTAGAGAGCACCGAGGCCGAGTGTCAACTTATCGGTAAGAGGGGCAGACAGGTTCAGGCCACCAAAGAAGTTGTTGTTGGAGAACCAAAGGCCACGGAAGTAGTAGCTGCTCTCAAAGCCCGCAGTTGCGGTGCCAGTGAACAATGGATCCGCTTCTGCTGCTGCTGTGGTGGCTTTGGCGTCTTCTCCCATGGCTGTTGCTGCTGTGAGAAGGGAAGTCAAAAATAGTAGACTAGTTGTTTTTTTCATCGTTGTTTATTCAGTTGTTTGAGACAATCCTATCGCACGAATGATTGAAGTGCTTTAGTTCGTCCTTAAACTGAATCAAGCGTGAAGCGTGCCAAAAAATGATTTTCCTATAGTGAAAACTTTAATAATATACAATAAATGTAATAATAAAAATCATGCAAATGCATTCGTGATGCAATTGCAAATGGCAAAATCGCTTATTCTATGAGCATTGGGCGATTTCGCTTCTTCTTGGCGACGAAGAAATAGGATCATAATCTTGATTCAAATTGCCTAAAACTTTTTTTTGTTTTGCTCTTCATGATGTAATTGAAGTGCAATTGCATATCGAATAAATGCAATAAAGTTGCTAAGTATCAAAATCAGTAGATGCAAGTTGCAGCCATCATGGACTCATTTTGCTCACCTTGCGTGAGGTGGGGCTACCGGCGTCGAGCCAGAGCATGCTCATTGCGGAGAAGGGTGATCGCCCTGGGTGATGGGCTGGTTTGTGGTATGCTGGTATTCTGCATTGCACAGAGTTGAATAATGCGCTTTGTTGTTTTCCCGAAAACGAACATCCGCTGTCGATTGTGGGAATTGCCACAAGACTTAGCATGAGCGTATGCGCGACATTCCCGCGAATCCCGATGAACCGAGCAGAGATTCCTAAGATACGAGCGATTTTCCCCGATGTGCTGACGCCCGTGCAGTCGCGGATTTTTGATGAAATCGTGGGGGTTGTGCTCAGGCGCTCGAATTACCTGACTTGGGAGCAAAAGTCCCTGTTCTTCAGGCGCGACGCATTGTATCGCCTGCCTGATCATCAGGTGAAGATAAGCCAACCTCGCAGTCTTGCCGATTTTCTATCGGCTTTTCGTTTTTTTCTGTCTATCCAAGAGGACGATCTCGTGCCCGAGATGCGAGAAATGCTCTCCTTCATTCCGCTAAAAGCTGAGCACGAGATCGAGTTGCGTGCGATTCATGCACAACAATGGTTGAAAAAACTGCAAGATGCGGTGATGGAGGATGGCGAGAGAAGCGAATTGCCGCGCCTCAGCTTGCTGCTTCAAGACGATGGCGTTCATTTGCAAATTTCGGCATCGTCTGAGGAACCTTTTCGCCTATTGAAACAAGCGGAGTTGCGGCGCATGATCGAGTCGATGCGCTACCACGGCAAGGCCTACGATGTGGTTACGACGCAGATCTTATGGACTCTCAACGATCTGGGCTTGGGGTCACCAGATCGTCATTTGTCTTTTGACGATCCGTGCTTGCAAAAAATCCTGCGTTTCCTGCTGCAAGATTCTCGCTTGCTGGCGCAAACGATGTTCAGGGAAGATGGTCAACCCGTGCCTTGTCACGAGGCGCCGCTGGCTTGGAGGCATCGCGACGATGGCGCAGACGAGATGGCATTTTATTTGGTGGATGCTCAAGAGCAGGTCGTGGAAAAGGCTCGCATGGTCATCCCTGGTAAGAAAACCTATCTGCTGGCAGACGATGGATTTCATCGCGTGCCGTTTTGGCCACAGAACTTGTCTTTGATCTCGTTGCCATGGCTCGTGCCCAAAGCCGCGCTGATGAGTCACGCCGGCTATACCTTGGTGAAAAAAATGGGAGTGCCAGTGCCGTCCGCAATGGCCGCGAAAGTCGAGCGCCATGCTTTTCAAGTCGTGGTCAAGTGCTCGGTGCATAGCAGCGTTTATCAACATGATGCGATGCGTGTGCAAGCGCGTGCCCTCATTAAGCAGACGCAAGAGAGTTACCTGTGGAGAGAGGGCAAGTGGGAATGGGAGCGTCCGGCGAAACAAACTCAAGATTTGATCATCGAGACCGATGACTCACTGATGAAAAGCGCAGAACCATGGCTGCGTGAGTTGCCCCTACGACCCGTTCGCTACCTTGATGTCCCTTACGGAGAAATGCGAGTGACAAAGTCCTTCCCTGATCAAATCGCGGATTGGTTGAGTCGACGTCCGCCAGGGATCGAATTGCTGTTGGATCAGCAGTTGGACGACTTACTCCATGGTTCGGTTTCCGGCAGTGTTTCGATCGCGATCGAAGAGAGCGGCAACGGGCTCGATTGGTTTGATATCAAAGCACAGGTACACGTGAGCGATCCCGAACTGACGCAGGAAGAGATCGCTTTGCTTCTTCGCGCGAAGGGCAAGTGGGTCAAGCTTGAGGCAAAAGGGTGGCGCAAACTCGACTATCAGTTGAGCGAGGAAATGCAGCGAGAGCTTGCCGAGATCGGGCTCAGCCCCCAAGATCTGCAAGGAGAAAAGCAAAGGATGCATGCGCTGCAACTTGGCGCACTGGCAAAACGGCAATCTCCTTTGTTGGTCGAGCAGGATCAACAGTGCTTGAGTCGGCGCATCGATGAGATTCAGACGCGTGTGACGCCCGCTGTGCCGTCGACCATTGTCGCCACGCTCCGCCCCTACCAAGAAGAGGGGTTTCATTTTTTAGCTTATCTTTCGACCAATCAATTTGGCGGGGTTCTGGCCGACGATATGGGCCTTGGGAAAACGCTACAATCACTCACTTGGCTGGCATGGCTGCGAGAAAAGCATCGCGTGGAGAAAAAATCGTCGCCGCGACCCTCGCTGGTCATTGCGCCGAAGTCGGTTCAGGAAAATTGGCGAACGGAAACGCAGCGCTTTTGCTCTTCGCTGCGCAGTAAGGTTTGGCGCACGGGCGATGCCGAGGAACAATTGCAGCCCGAGCTGTTTGATGTCCTCATCATGAACTACACGCAGTTGCGCCATTGGAGCGATGAATTGAAAGCCATCGCCTGGCAAGCGGTGATCGTGGATGAAGCGCAGAACATCAAGAACCCGTCCTCCCAGAGCACTCAGGCGGTGCGCGGATTGACTGCGGAGCATCGACTCGCCTTGACTGGCACACCGATTGAAAATCGCTTGATGGATCTGTGGTCGATTTTTTCCTTCGCCATGCCCGGCGTGCTGGGCTCGCGGGCCGCATTTGCCAAGCGCTTTGATCAGAGCAAAGATCCGCACGCGCGCAAACGCTTGTCGGCCTTGACTCGGCCCTTTTTGATGCGTCGCACCAAGAAAGAAGTGGCACAGGATCTGCCCGACCGGATTGAGGAAGACATGAGCGTGACGCTCGATGGCGTGCAGGCGAAGTTGTATCAAGCGGAGTTGAAACGCGCGCGCGCGCACTTGCTCAAGGCCAAATTGCCGGGGCAGCTGGATCAAATGCGGTTTCACCTACTGTCCAGCCTGCTACGACTGCGGCAAATTTGCTGCCATCCCGCATTGCTCGGCGCGTCGGAGTCGGAGCCCTCGACGAGCTCACCTCGCAAGCGTGCCAAAAAACTGACGCAGAAGGAGGTCGCTCCCACAGAGAGTGCGAAGCTCGATGCTCTGATGGACCTACTGGAGCCCCTCATGGAAGAAGGACAAAAGGTTTTGGTCTTCTCGCAATTCGTCGGCATGCTCGATTTGATCCAAGAAGAGCTCAATCAGCGCTCATGGAAGCATTTCTACCTCACAGGCCAGACCGATCATCGCGGCGATTTGGTCGAGGCATTTCAACGGCACGAAGGAGCAGCGGTGTTCTTAATCAGTCTCAAAGCGGGCGGTGCAGGCTTGAATCTGACGGCTGCAAGCTACGTGGTGTTGTTCGATCCCTGGTGGAACCCGGCGGTGGAAGCCCAGGCGATCGACCGCACACACCGGATCGGACAAAAATCGACCGTCATCGCGTATCGATTTGTCGCAAAAGACACCGTAGAGGAAAAAATTCGCCAACTCCAGCAGAAGAAATCGGAAATGGCGCAAGACATCCTGGGCGAAGAAAATTTTGCCCGCGCCTTATCGATCGACGATTTCCACTACCTGTTGGCGGATTCATCGACCGGAATCACGGAGGGATGAGGGCGTAGATCATAAAAAAATTGTGATTTCGTGAAAAAATTTGCAGAAATGGCGGGGAATTTTGCGATTTTTTTGTCAAAAGCTCATAGGGAAGACTCTGCTTGGAGATTTTTCATCCCGCGAAAAGCTTGAGAAATCAATGATTTTCGAGAAATCTCAAAAAATTTGAAATTGGTGCTTGCACGAAAGCACAAAATGTTGAGAATCCGCGCCCCACATCGCGCCTCGCGCTGGGTTTTCATGCCCAAACGATGCGCTACGTAACCTTTTGCTATCGGGTGC